>JACNIU010000156.1 GCA_014382905.1 Desulfobacterales bacterium | reverse complement strand
GATGAAGAGGGGGATCGCTAACAGCGCAAAACTGTCCATGCTGCTATAGAGCACAAGGGGAAGCGTCATTAACAAATGAGGAGAGAAAATGAGAACGAATATCAGGGATATCCCCGCCAGGCCCGCCCAAATTGGAATACCGGAGACCAATAACGCAAATGCACTTCCAAATAAAAGTGCTGCAATAACCAATTCGTTCATATGGAGTCTTCCTTTCCGGAATGCGAACCGCTATTTTGGATCCGAATCAGCCTTGGGTATGTCAATATCTCTCAATTCAAAAAGCTCTGCCTTTTGTTTGTATTCACCGCTTCTAAGAGCGGCTATCTTATTGCGTATATACAAAATATATTGGAGGAAAAGGAGCGTCATACCCAGTGGAAGAAATAAATACGGAATCCACAGTGGCGGACCCCACAAAGATTCGGAGTGCTCATTATTGACAACGGTCTCCCACCACATGGGCCAGGCATACCATGCAAGTACTGCGGCAATAATACAGGATATGATGGAGACAATAATAAGGGTTACCTCTCTGGTTTTAGGGGAGAGGTGGATGACAACGAGGTCCACATTCAGATGATGTTCGCTCTTCTGTACAAACGCAGACCCTGTAAAAACAGTAAAGATCAGCAAATATACAGATGCCTCTATTTGCCATATCGTCGAAATACCAAAGACCTTTCTGACAATAACACCTTCAGTCACTATTATCGCGGCAGCCACAAGAGACAATGCGGCTATCCAGCCGGTAACGTGGGTTAGGCCTTCAATAATCAACGCTAATATTCTTCCAATCTGTTTCATGATACGATGCCCCATTTTTGAGTTTGAAGTGCCTAAAGTTTAAAGTGCCTAAAGTTAAGGAACTTCGTGACTTTTTGTAAGGGATGGTTTTCACAAGCCCTGAGCGACAAATCAGACCAAGGTAAGGCCTTGATCAAGAACTTTAGGCACTTTAGGCACTCCTATTTCATTGCCTCAACGGCCAGATCGAGAAACTCCTGCCCGCCCTTTACGTTTTCGGCATAATCCTTCCACGCGGTTTGCTTTGCGAATTCCAGCCATGCATTAAATTCCGCCTCGGTCATATAATGGATGTTAACACCGGCCTTGGTATACGCCTCTATGAGTTTATCCACCAATGTCTTAAAATTCTGATATATCCAATTTTCATGCATCCACTCCGCTGTTTCAAGAAAGACCTTCTGCTGGGCCGGAGTGAGCTTGTTCCATGTCTTCATGGAGATACACAGATTTTCAGACATATACCAGATGGAAAAATCCCTCGGAACGTTGATATACTTCAAGACTTCATAGAGCCGGTACGAAACAAAAGAGGCTGACGAGGTCAACATCGTATCTAAGACCCCGGTTGAAAGGGCATGGTAGGTTTCGGAAGAGGGCATACTGGTAATAGAGGCCCCGGCTTTTTGCATCATGTACTCAAATTTCTTGCCGGCCGCCCTCATTTTTGTCCCTTTCACGTCTGCAGGAACTCTTATCTGTCTCACCTTGCTGCCGATACCCCCGTCGAACCAGGCCCATACAAGGTTCTTGACACCATTTTCTTCCATAAGGGCTTCAATCTTCTTGCCAATCGGTTTGTTTCTCCAGCTAAGACCCTCCTTAATCGTGCTCACCGAGCAGGGCATTAAGGTAATTGAAAATTGAGGCACCTTTCCAGAGGCGTAATCCAGGGGGAATACCGACATATCTAATGCCCCGTTGCGCATGGCATCCCACTGCTCTTTTGGTTTAAACAACGATTTGGCTGGATAGTAGCGAAATTTTATCTCTCCGTTTGTCTTTTTTGTGACCATGTCTCCAAATACCCGACCCATCAGGTCCCGGACATCACCTGCTGCAAATTGATGGGATACCTTGAGCACCATGGGTACGGCTTCTGCCGGTTGCCCCCACGCCAAAAAGGCACATGCCAGACACAAAGAAACGACCAAAACACCGATTTTTCCTGTTCTTGGTTTCATTACGACCTCCTTATCCGCTAAGGTTATAAGATATGGCGCTTTTATCATGCCGCCGCCTTTCCCCCTTCTTCCGCGACCTTGCTCGCATACAGCCCCACAAGGGCCTTGCACTGCATCAGGAGATGATGTTTCATTAGGGCTTCCGCTGCATCAGGATCCTTCCTACGAAAAGCCTTTAGAAAGTCTCTATGTTCCTGGATGGATTGATCGAAACGCTACAGTAGACCCGGGGGGACTTGGGCCTTTTCAGACCACCCCTCCGGTATGAGTTGGCCCGGCTTCTCTCCCAACTTCTCCTTTAACTTTGGCAGCCCGGGCCGTTTGAACTCTTCGCGCGCTTCTTTGGGGATCCTGCCGTTCAGGATCGATTCTGAGCGCAATCTCCTGCCCGCTGTCTTTTCCATCATTGTACCGAGTTCCAGTATCCTGCCGACATCTATCCCATCGATATCAATTCCCATCTCATCCAACATGACACACATATCTTCAAACGTGACCAATCCTACGACATTGGGATCCCTGTAATAATAGGACCCGGTCCCCGGAACAGGTGTCTTTCCGAGGAAATTGGCAGGCTGTCCGCCCATTCCGCCGATGGTCCCCTCAAAGATGTCGATCCCTGCCTGAAGGGCGGCCAGGACGTTTGCGAGGCCCCACCCCCGGGTCACATGAAAATGGGCGATGTGGAGATCCGTATTGGGCATCTCATCCAATATCATGGAAAAATAGCGGTAAACCTGATTGGGCGGTGCAGAGCCATCATGATCTGCATGTTCAATATCGTCGGCCCCGATACTGAGCCACCGTTTTGTAAATTCAACGGCATCTTCAAACCTTGTCGGCCCCGATATGGGGCTCCCCCAGATGGTGCTCACCGTGCCGCACATCTTGATACCGGCATCCTTGCATTTCTTGATACACCGCTCCGCCTCCTTCCAGTACTCGGGGAGAGTGGTGCCGCTGTTGGCGAAGTGATGCTCCTCATCCGTGGATACCATCATCAAAACCCTGTCCGGTCCATACCCTTTTTCCTTGAGCCGGATCGCCTGGTCCACGGCCGGCTCCCTGATAGTTACGGTGGTCCATTCGATCTCCCCCGGATCGATGCCTCTCTTACTCAATCTACTCTTAAAGATATCGTCATGTACTTCCCTGAGCACTTCTTCAGCATCCTTAAACTGGGGCATAATCCTCGGGTTTCCCAGATTCGTTACCTCGAGCCTTTTTATGCCCGCAAAGGCCAGTTCCTGTAGATAATAGATCTTGGCCTCCGTGGGGATCCATTCCTCTTCATGTTGAAATCCATCACGAATGGTAATATCGCCCAACCTGACCTTTTTGGGCATTCTCGGGTGGACCTTAAAAATATCATACTCACTCATCTTTCCCTCCTTTAATTCAAAATAGGTATCGCTTTAGCGTCTTGAAACAATCATTCGTGGGTTGCCAGTGACCGTGAGGGTCTCTTTCCCAAAGGACGTAACAAAAATTCTCCAGACCTTCAATAGAACGCCCCCTTGACGTTCAATACAGCTTCCGGGCAGGCAGAGGCGATGTCCGTTTAAATGAATACCCTTTTCCGGGGCTGTCCTGTGACGAATTTCAAGGCCTAACTGCCGTTCCTATGAAACGATCCACATATTTACGTCCTTTGGGAAAGAGACCCTCACGGTCACTGGCTTTCTTTCAAACCGCTAAAGTGTTACCAAAATAGGAATCTCACATGTTTAAATCCTGCCCCGGAAAAGCCGGACAAAATAGCCCCGCATCTATCCCCTGATGGATCTCGGCAGGAGCATCTGATGATGGGGGCAGATGCTATTCGGATTCTGATAACTACTTCTGGTAAAGGCCACGAAATAGTCTCTGATCAGGGTCATCGGAACAATCTCATCTACCAGACCTGCCTTTGCACAATACACCGGCCTTGACTGATCATAATATTGCTGTGCGAGTGCATTCATTTTATCAATGACCGGTTCAAGGGGTTTGCCCGCATCCTTTTCCTTGACAAGCCGTCTCGCAAAGGCGGCTGCAGCAGCGGTTTCCCCGTGCATTACGTAGATCTCCGTGGCAGGGACGCCCAGGGTAAAGGCATTGTTTCGGGTCGCCTGCGGTCCCCCCATGATGTAGTGGGCTGCAGCAGTTCCTTTTCTCAACACAACACACATCATTGGGAGATGAGAACTCTCAATGGAATAGATAAGCGATTGCCCGAGCCCTAAGAGTTCCGCCCTCTCCGCGATATCGCCCACATCGATGCCGCTCGTATCCTGAAACCAGATCATCGGGATACGATCTCTCCCGCAGAACATAACCAGCTCGTTCATTTTGATCAGGCCCTCGCGGTAAAGCTTGCCGCCGATCCCCATGTATTCTCCCTCTGCATACTTCGGATAGTCTTTTCCTAAGAAACCCTGCCGATTGGCAATCACACCCACTGGAAACCCGTCTATCTTGGCAAGCCCGCAGTAGACCTCGGGACCATAATCCGGTCGATATTCCATGTGCTCGCTGCCATCAAAAAGCCGTGCCAGCACCTGTTCGATGCTGTAAATCCGCTTTTGATTAAAGGGAACAACGCAATTGAGATCTCCTGCCGGATAGAGAGGGCCTTTAGGTTCCGCGACCCTGAAGACAGAGGGATCATAAGCTGGCATTCCCGCCATACATTCCTTTATGGCCTCGAGAACCCCTTCCTCCGTATCAAATACCTTTCGCATAAAACCGGTGTCATCATAGTGGACCTTGATCCCTCCGGGGGGGACCTGCTTAAAGGTCCTTGTAGCTTCCATAAGGGTCTCCGCACCTTCCAGGTCAAAATACCCTTTGGGTGACATGCCGCTTACGATGCCTCCACCGCCCACAGCCATGTTGGAATTCTCATGAGCAAAGATGATGGCCGGGCTGATGGCATGATAACCGCCGCCTGCCGGATTGGTGCCGTACATGCCCACAATCACGGGTATTCCCCTCTCTGCAAGCTCGGAATGTCTGAAAAATGTCCTTCCTCCGGATCGCCTGCCGGCATATACCTTTTCCTGTTCGGTCAGTTTGACGCCGCTGCAGTTGAGTATCCAGACCAGGGGGATGTTAAGACGTTCCGAAATATCCTGTGCCCGAAAGACATGCTCTCTCTGGCCGGGGATCCAGGCCCCGGCAAGCACCTTATTGTCCGAGGCGATGATAGAGGCATAACGACCCGAGATCTGCCCCAACCCGGTCACCACCCCGGTTGACCCCTCCTGGTTGAACTCCGGGTCATAGAGGCTGTTAAGTGGCATGAAGGTGCCTTTATCTACCAGAATATCGATCCTTTCCCAGGCCGTTTTTTCCCCACGCTTGTGGATTTTTTCAGCAGGGATGCCCGATAGTTTTCTCTTCTCTACGGCCGCTGCCACCTCGTTTTCAACCCCTGCCATCGCTCGGATATTGGCCTCTGCCGCCTTTATCTCTTTGTCTTTGAGTGCCCTCCCCAAGAGATTCATTTTCTGAAAATACTGTCTCATTCTACTCTGGCCTCCTATTTCCTGTAATCCGCTACGCTTTGTTGCAGTGTGGCGATCAGACCAGCTCGGAATCTGCTATCGCGGTATAGTCTGGCATCCGCCTTCATCTCTCTTTCAACAAAGGAAGCCTCGTCAAACTGTGATGGTATGTAGTCTTCAACAAGCCTGTCTAAAGCCTCGACAGACTGCGGGGCTAAAGGACGTCCCATCCTATTGACCTCATCCTTGACCTCTCTCAGCGGTTTTCCCCACAGATGGGCGTAATTGTCTGGATCCTTTCGCCTGTCCACTTCTAAAGAAATTTCTTCTTCCGTGGCCAGCATCGATCTATCGTGTTCCTTCATCGTGGGGATCTCTTCTGAAGGGCAGACGCCGAGTTCCAATCCCATAGGAAGGAGGAGCTTGCCCGTCTCTTCATCGTGGGTCTCCAGGTCTGCGAGATACGCGGCCTTGTCCGCCTCCGGATCGTCCGACTTCTGCCGCCTGGGAAAAGAAAAGGGGATCGTTACGACGGCGGTATAAATTCCGATTTCTTTTAATTGATCGGCAGTAACCTCCCTGGATGTCATACCCATATATTTGGTATTGGTCAGACCCGCCTTGACCAGTGACCTGGCAATGCCCGCCCAACCGGGAACGAGACCGATCATGGCCTCACTGAAACACATGCCGCTTCTGGAATCGCCCACCAAGTAATCGGCCATAAGCGGGATCTCAGCCGAACCGCCGAATCTCATCCCCCCCCCACAAACGGCAACGACCCGCAGGTGCGTTGAAATGCCCCGGATCTTTCCGTGGAGGGCCTGACCTTTTTTCAGCCGGGTGTCTGCCCAGTCGAAGAGGCGGTCTACTTCCTCCGGCGATGCGCCGGCAGCCTCCTTTTCCCTTTTCATCATTAAGGTCCTGTCCAGTTGGTTCAGACTTTCTTTGAGATCGCCGCCCGCATGGACAGGGTCGTTGGCACCACAAAGGACGAGAAATTTCAGGTCATCCTTTTTCCTTAATACGTGATCCAGACCCTCCAGATAGGCATCCAGGCCGGGATTGCCCACCTGGTGAACCGGCGGGCTGTAGTAATACAGTACGGCACCCGTTTTTCCTTTAACTGTGACCCGGTCGATCACAAGATAGGCTTGTGCCTCCGACCATTCATAGATGGGCCCGATATTCTTGTATCCCCTTATTTTATCGGACCGTACCCATCGTGCGGGTCCCTTCATAACACGCCTCCTTCTCATGCAGTAAAGAACCGGGCACAGAGAACTCGGTTTCGGTTATTCCCTCATAAGATGTATCACTTCAGCCTCTTGAAGCAATCATTCGTTTGTTGCCTGGGACCATGAGGGTCTCTTTCCCAAAGGACGTAACAAAAATTCTCCAGAGCGTATAGAACGCCCCCTTGACGTTCAATACAGCTTCCGGGCAGGCAGAGGCGATGTCCGTTTAAATGAACACCTTTTTCTGGGGCTGTCCAGTTACGAATTTTAAGGCCTCGCTGCCGTTCCTATGAAACGATCCCCGTATTTACGTCCTTTGGGAAAGAGACCCTCATGGTCCAACGCTTTGTTTCAAACGGATAAACCATTATATAAGATAAAAATCATTGACAATCAAGCCATTCCCGTTTCCAGCGCCACCACTGAACTATCTGTCTCTATCTCTGTCCATGTCAAACTGTGAAAAAGAACCCAACCTGGCAGAAGTCGGCTTGGGGGAATACTCTTTTGGTTCAGTCCCCACTTTGAAAGACTGGAATAGGGTCTTTTCGGAATGGCGGCCGGCCAGGAGGCCGGTCTCTGCGTCGATCTTTGCAAAGACGACGCCTTCAGGGACCTCAAAGTCCTTCACCGGTTCTTCTTTCAGGGTGCTTGACATGAAATGGAGCCATATGGGGCTTGCCGCCCTCGACCCGGTTTCACCATCCCCCATCTCTCTCTGCTCGTCATACCCCACCCAGACCCCTGTCACCAGCCCGGGAGTATACCCTATAAACCAGGCATCCCTGAGGTCATTGGTAGTGCCGGTCTTGCCGGCAGCAGGCCGCTTCAAGGCCCTGATCCTCCACCCGGTTCCCTCGGTAATGACTGCTCTTAGAAGGTCGGTCATCACATAAGAGGTCTCTTTTGAAATCACTTGAGCCGCTTCAGGCTGGTTCTCTTCTATGACCTGGCCACTCCGATCCTCAATCCGCTTGACAAAGATCGGCTTTACCAACATGCCGCCATTCGCAAATACGGCATAAGCCCGGGTTATCTCCATCAAGGAAACACCGGAGGAACCAAGGGCCAGAGAGAGGTCCTTGGTCAGTTCTGATTCGATACCCATATTCCTTGCATATTCGATGGCGTAACCCACCCCAATCTGCTTCAATATCTTGACCGTTATAACATTTCTGGACTTTGCAAGACCTGTCCTGACCAACGTGGGGCCGTAGAATTTCTCCTTGTAATTCCTGGGCTTCCACGCCGCCCCTTCTGGATTGCGCTCCGACACATACGGCGCATCCATGATGATGCTTGCGGGACTCATCCCCCGGTCAAGGGCAGCGGCATAGATCAGCGGCTTGAAAGCAGACCCGGGCTGACGCCGTGACTGGATCGCCCGGTTAAATTGGCTGGTACTGAAATCCCGGCCACCGACCATTGCCTTCACCTCCCCTGTCTCGGGCTCCATACAGAAAAGCGCCCCCTGGGCAACCGGGACCTGCTCCAGAGATACATCCCAGGAAAAATCTGCCGGGCCACCGTGCTTTCTTAAGATACGAGCAAGAACAACATCCCCCGGCTTCAACACCTTGGAAGGCCTTCTTACCGTGCCGGAGTAGTATGGGATGTCTTTATTCGGCTTCCTGGCCCAACTCATCTCTTTAAGCGGAAGGAGGGCCGCCTCCTCGCCGATCTGTACGGTGACCTCTTTTTTTTCGTCATCCACTTCAGCCACAAGGCCCTGTACAATTGAACCTGTCTTCGGTGGCGCGGATGCAAACTCCTCGATGGCCTTCATCCTAAAATCAATTTCTTCCTCAGCCGTAAGATGTTTAACCGGGCCTGTGTACCCTTCCCTTTTTCCTAACTCTTCCAGCCCTTTGTTCAGGGACTCTTGCGCCAGGCCCTGCATCTTTAGGTTTAAAGTGGTATAGACCTTGAGCCCCCCCCGATACAGGAGGTCTCTTCCATATTTCTTCACGAGATATCGCCTCACATGCTCGGTGAAATATGGCGATCGTTCAAAGGCATTTTCCCCGCCCACACGAATGTCAAGCGTTGAATTCAGGGCCTTATCAAATTCTCCAGCGCTTATGAGACCTTCCTCACGCATCCTCTCCAACACATACTTCTGTCTTGCTTTGGCGCGCTCAAAGTGAGCGACCGGTGAGTATCTGGCCGGTGCCTGCGGCAGACCGGCCAGGAGTGCCGATTCAGCGAGATCAAGATCTTTTGCGGGCTTGTTGAAATAGGTTTTGGCCGCCGCCTCCACACCATAGGCGCCCTGCCCTAAATAGATCTGGTTAAGGTACAGGAAGAGAATATGCTCTTTGGAAAACTCCTTTTCAAGCTGGAGGGATAAAATGGCTTCCCTGACCTTTCTCCGGTAGGTCCTCTCAACATTTTTGAGGAGTAGGGACTTGGTTACCTGCTGGGTAATGGTACTCCCCCCCTGCTTAATCTTTCCGGTAGTCAGATTCTTGATGAAGGCCCGGAAAATACTCTTGATGTCCACCCCTTCGTGGTCAAAGAACCTGGAGTCTTCTGCTGCCACGAAAGCCTGGATCAGATGTTTGGGCATCTGGTCTAAGAGTAGGATCATCCGCTTCTCTTCCCACAGCCTTCCGATGACTTCACCGTTATCACTGAGGATCTCTGTAATGATAGGAGGCCGGTATTCCTTCACCGATCCAATGTAGGGAAGGTTGCTGGACCAGAGATACCAGAAATACGCCCCTGTACAGAGGGAGAAAAAGACCACCACGAAAAAGCACCCGACCATAAACTTAAAAAGCCGCTTCATTTCAAGATTCCTCTAAACCTATCATGCCAAACTACCATCCAACATAGCCACCTTTGCGCTTCCAATCAAGCAAATAATCGGACCCGTTTACGGGTTGAAAGGTTTAAGGGATCGGGGTTCAGAAAGATATCCTGACACCCGAAACCTGAAACCTCAACGGTTTGTTTCACACGGCTAAAGTGTTGCGAATCGTCAATATTCAATTGTCAGTATTCAATGTTTAAACATTACCAACTTGTAATGTCCCGGAAAGGTTGTGGCAAGGCTCCCGTGTTATTTTCGATCAAACCCTGGCGGGAAAGGCCGGTTAATGCCGCCCGTTTAAAATCAAACAGTTATAGAGATTAGAGAAAGGAGAGATCATGAACATCCAAACATCAGGACAGTTTCAAGAGAAAGGAACGGGGAGATACCAGGTCCCATTAAACGTACCGGGGAGTGACCCGAGGCCTGCGCCCCAGTTTACCAGTATCCAGACCATTAACGATTCTGTGCAGAAGACATCGGCATGGGTGAGGCCCCTGGAGCAGGAGATGAGCCGCGTCATCGTCGGCCAGAAGTATCTTATAGACCGCCTCCTGGTAGGGCTCCTCTCAAACGGTCATATCCTCTTGGAGGGGGTGCCCGGCCTGGCAAAAACATTAGCCCTCAAGACACTGGCTTCCGTGATTCAGACAGGTTTCAGGAGAATTCAATTCACCCCCGACATGTTACCCGCCGATATCATCGGCACCGAGATCTACAACCCGAAAGACGTCTCGTTTGTCGTCAAACACGGGCCTGTTTTTGCCAACCTGATCTTAGCTGACGAGATCAACCGGGCCCCTGCCAAGGTACAGAGCGCCTTGCTTGAGGCAATGCAGGAGAGGCAGGTAACCATAGGAGGGAAAAGCTACACCCTCCCCGATCCCTTCCTGGTGATGGCCACACAGAATCCGATCGAGCAGGAAGGCACATACCCGCTGCCGGAGGCCCAGGTAGACCGATTTATGTTAAAGGTCGTCATCACATATCCTTCGGTTTCTGAAGAGCGAATCATTTTGGATACCGTCGAAACCATAGATCAATCTGTTCAGGTGAATCGAGTCGTGCAGATAGAAGAGATCATCAGGGCGCGTCAGGTGGTAAACACCATCTATATGGACGAAAAGGTCAAAGACTATATCGTGAGTCTTGTGTATGCGACGCGTGACCCGGAAACCTACGGACTCAACCTGAAACCCTACATTCAGAACGGCGCCTCTCCCAGGGCGACGATCAACCTTAAGACCGCGAGTAAATCCTTGGCATTCCTCAAGGGTCGCGGATATGTCACCCCCGAAGATGTCAAGTCGATCGCCATGGATGTGCTGAGGCATCGTGTCAGCATCACTTATGAGGCAGAGGCAGAGGCATTAACAAGCGAAGATATTGTTCGGAAAATCCTGGATACCATCCCCGTGCCGTAAGAAAACCATTCAACCCCGAACCTCCGAACCCGTGAACGATTATAGAAAGGAAAAGACCATGGACACCCACATCAGCAGCGAAATCCTCAAGAAAGTCCGGCAGGTTGAGATTAAGACAAACCGTCTGGTAGATGACACCCTTTCAGGCCATTACCATTCGGTTTTCAAGGGCCGCGGCATGGACTTCGATGAAGTAAGGGAATACGTTCCCGGCGATGACGTGAGGGCTATTGACTGGAATGTCACCGCGCGTACAGGACGAACCTATGTAAAGAAATTCACAGAGGAACGAGAGCTGACCATAATGCTCATCATCGACGTCAGCGCCTCGGGTGAATTCGGTTCCGCCACCCAGAGCAAACGGGAAATGATGGCCGAATTAGGAAGCGTACTCGCGTTCTCAGCGGTCCGCAATAACGACAAGGTGGGGTTGATCCTGTTTACCGACGAGGCCGAGCTTTACATCCCCCCTAAAAAGGGACGGGCACATATCCTGAGGGTTATCAGGGAGATCCTCTTTTTCCAGCCGGAAGGGGCACGCACCGACATCGCTGCAGCCATGGATTTTACAAATCAGGTGATTCGAAAACGGGCAGTGGCCTTTCTCATATCTGATTTCTGCCTGCCGGGTGACTTTGAAACCTCTCTTAAAGATCTTCGGCCAAAGTTACAGATAACCAACCGGCACCACGATTTAGTGGCGGTATCGGTAAATGATCCAAGGGAAAGGGAGTTGCCGGACATCGGCCTTTTGACCATTGAAGACTCCGAGTCCGGCGAACAGATTGAACTGGACACGACCCGAGCCCACATCAGAAACAGCTTCGCCCGGTTGGCGGATGAACGCCGCAGCGAGCTGAGGCGAACCATCCGATCATCTGGAGTGGACCTGTTGGAACTCTCCACCGACAAGGGCTACCTCCCGGAACTGCTCGGTTTTTTTAACTCAAGGGAAAGGAGGAAGCATTGATGAAACGCCATAATATAAAAAGAATTGCCCTGACAGGGATGTCCTTTTTCATGATCGGAGGCATGGCCCTGGCAGCAAATAACCCGGCATCAAACCCTAACCATCCATCAAGTATGATGATGCGGCAACCGGCAACATCTCAGTTAGGGCAGTCGCCGCCTGCAAATCAGGCCACAACCCCTTCATCGATGGTGGATGATATCCGGGACATCCGGGGACCCTTACACATACCGGACCCCCTTACCTGGCTGTATTATGCCGGAGGGGCATGCCTGTTCCTGATTGCCGCGGTGGCAGCGTTGAAGTGGCTTCGCAGGCAAAAAGCCTTACGGGCAAAACTTGCTTTTGAGATTGCCTTTGACCAGTTAGAGAGGGCAAAGGCCCTGATGACCCCTGAAAAGGCAGATGAATTCTCAGTGGCGGTTTCTGATGCCATCCGCACCTATATCGAAAAACGGTTTGAGGTGCGCGTGACTCGCCATACCACAGAGGAATTTATGATCCGGATCACAGCAGACCCTTCCGGAGACTTACGTGAATACGCTGATCTCCTGCATGATTTTTTAGGGCACTGCGATCTGGCCAAGTTCGCGCGCTACATGCTTACCGTGGATCAGATGAAGGAAATGCATCAGAGCGCCTGGGGATTCGTTGATAAGACAAGGCCACAACCGGAAGAAAAGACCGCTGATCGGAAATCTAAAATCAGCGAAGAATATCCCATGGTAACAGAGAGATTAAAGGCCTCGTCCCTGCTCGGTTTACTGTGGGAAAAGAGTCTAAGACGAATCTCTAAAAAGACGATGATGCCTGAGGGATTGGGTACCCGCAGCGCCATCGCAGCAGGAGGTAGATGATGTTTCATTTTAACCATCCCGAAATTCTGTGGTTACTCCTGTTGATTCCGCCACTCGCCTTTCTCCGGGGGAAGCGGGGCTTGGCCCCGGCCGTTCGGTACTCCACTGCCCAGACCGCCAAGGCCCTGGCAGGGGCGCGCAAATCAAAGGCCGGAAAATATTTGGCCACGCTACGCATGTTGGCCCTGGGGCTTTTGATCATTGCCTTGGCACAACCCCAGATCGTGCACGGGACATCCGAGGTGGAGGCCAGCGGAATTGACATCCTGTTAGTAGTGGATGTCTCCGGTTCCATGGAGGCACTCGACTTTACTATCAAAGGAAAACCCGCCAACAGGATCGATGTGGCAAAAAAAGTCGTCTCAAAATTCATTGAGGAACGTCCCAACGACCGGATCGGCTTAGTAGCATTTGCAGGCCGGCCTTACATGGTCAGCCCCTTGACCCTTGATCATAACTGGCTCCAGCAAAGGTTGGAAACCGTTAAAACCGGTATGGTGGAGGACGGTACCGCAATCGGCTCGGCCATCGCCTCCGGCGTCAACCGGCTGAGAGACCAGAAAGCCAAATCTAAGATCGTTATTCTCTTAACGGATGGAATGAACAATGCGGGTAAGATCTCGCCCCTGACCGCTGCCGAGGCTGCTGAGGCGTTGGGGATAAAGGTCTATACCATCGGTGCGGGCTCCCGGGGTGAAGTGGCGGTACCTGTGACCGACCGGTTCGGCAACCGCCAACTGGTCAGGGCCAGGGTTGATATCGACGAGGATACCCTGAAAAAAGTGGCCGGCATGACAGGTGCACACTATTATCGTGCCACGGACACGGACTCATTGGGGAAAATCTACGATGAGATCAACAAACTGGAAACAACCACACGGAAGATAAAGAATTTCGAACACAGAAACGAAATGTTTCTCTGGGCCGCACTGCCTGCGTTGCTCTTATTGGGGTTTGAGCTGATGTTGGCGCAGACACGGTTTCGAAGGTTACCATAGTTGATAAAGCCGCAAAAAGGCGCAAAAGTCACAAGAAATCAAATTGGCATGTAATAAAATCAAAGGGTTATAAGCCAGAAAAATTTGATCTCAGACTTTTTACAAGACCATCATAGTTACATAAGAAAGGATAAGGAAAATGCAATTCGCACATTCAGTCTGGTTGATCGCGGGATTAGCCGCCTGCACGTTCCTGGGCCTGGGGTTTTACCATTTTCAAAAAAAGGGTCAGGCCGCATTGCAGCGGTTTGCAGCCGGACATCTGATAGAAAAGCTGACCGAAAGCGTATCGCCCGGCAGAAGAATGGCAAAGCGAGTCCTGCTCATCATAGCGGTTGCTTCCATCTTTGTTGCCTTAGCCCGGCCGCAGGCAGGATTTCAGTGGAAAGAGGTCAAACGGAAGGGGATAGACATCCTCATGGCGGTGGACACCTCGAAAAGCATGTTAGCCAATGATGTCAGGCCGAACAGATTGGAACGAAGCAAATTGGGCATCATGGACTTTGTCTCCAGGCTTGAGGGGGACCGTGTCGGTCTCATACCTTTTGCAGGGACCGCTTTTCTGATGTGTCCTCTGACCTTGGATTACGATGCCTTCAGACAATCGCTGGACGCTTTAGATACGGAAATCATACCCCATGGGGGTACTGACATCGCAAGCGCCATCCGTGAAGCAGAGTCTGCGTTTTCAAATGATGCCAACCACAAGATACTGGTCCTCGTTACCGACGGTGAAGACCTTGAAGGCGAGGCCCTGGACGCTGCGAGGGAAGCCGCTCGAAAAGGAATGACCCTATACACGGTTGGGGTCGGATCACCGGCCGGGGAATTGATCCCTCTCAAGAAACCGGGGAAAGGCACCTCTTTTCTAAAAGATGAACGGGGTCAGGTAGTAAAATCGTGTTTAGACGAAAAGATGCTGCAGAAAATCTCTGAGGCAACAGGCGGTCAGTATGAACCCTTAGGCCAGCAGGCAGAAGGCCTGGATGCCATCTACAAACAGAAGCTGAGCCTTGTCCCGAAACATGAACTGGCAGAGCGGATGAAAAAGGTCCCTATTGACCGCTTTCAGTGGCCACTCCTATTGGCCTTTATTCTACTTGTCGTTGAATTTGCCATTTCAGACCGGAAGCCGCAGAGAAAAAAGGCCCCGGTCATTAAGACTGCCGCCAGACGCCTCCTTAAGATCAGGAAAGGGGTCCAGGCAGCATCTGCCGCCGTCGCGATATTGGCGTTCCTGTTTGCATCCGAAAAAGTGTATGCCTCTCCGCAAAAGGCTGAGACGGCATACAACAAGGGGGACTATTCTCTGGCCACAAAAGAGTACAAATCCGCTGCGGAAAAGGCCCCGGACAATCCTCAGCTTCAATATAATCTCGGAACAGCGGCATATAAGGAGAAGAAGTACGATGAGGCTCTGGGCGCCTTTCAGACCGCACTGAGCGTCCAGAACCTCTCCCTTCAAAGCAAGGCCTATTACAACATGGGGAACACGCTCTACCGGCACGGACAGGGGACAGAGCAATCCAAGCCCCAGGATACAATCAAACGCTGGGAAGAATCGATCAATGCCTATGAGGGGGCTCTGAAACTCGATCCGGATGATGAAGACGCCCGGTTCAATCAAGAATACGTGAAGAAGAAATTAGAAGAATTAAAAAAGAAGCAAAAACAAAACGAAAAGCAAAACCAGCAAAGCTGTAAGGCCAATAATAACAAGGATAATAACCAGAACAAAAACCAGGATGGCAAACAGGGAAAAGACCAGGATAAGAACAAGGGAAATCAAGACGAGGATAAATCACAGGCAGGCCAGAAAAACGATCCGCAAAAAGACAAGAATCCGCAGAAGGGAAACAATCAGAAACAGGCAAAGGCAAAACCGGATAATAAGCAACAGGAAAAGGGCGACGGGCAAAACTCTCAGGCAACTGCCAAAGAGAGTAGAAAAGAAAAGGAGGATCATTCGGATGCAGGTGATTCAACAGGAAAACAGAATCAGCTTCAATCAAAAGAGAAGGCCCAGGGGTCCCCGGCTCAAAGGAACGTTAGACGTCAAGGACCTGGCCAGATGACAGAGGAACAGGCACAAAACCTGCTCGATTCCCTCAAGGGACAAGAGAAATCAGCGCCTCTGGTTGCTGGCAACAATAACAAAGGAATGGCCTACCAGGAGAAGAAAAGGAGGGACTGGTAATGAAAACCTATAGGGTCGATGCTATCGTCAGGCGCCTGCCATGGAAAAAGATGTTGATTGCAGGGACATCCTTCACGGTCGTGGCGTGCGCCCTGATCCTTTTTGCCGGACGAGCCCAGGGAAGAGGCCCTGTCGGAGATATCTCCGCCATGTTAGAACCGCAACAGGTTAGACTGGGAGATGCCGCGATCTTGGCCATTCATATATCAGGGGAACAACCCGGAGCCCCCACTATCCCTCCTGTGGAAGGGCTGCGCTTTCTCCCCATCGGACAAAACAGCCAGTATCAGTCTATTAATGGGAAGGTGTCCTGCATCGTATCATACCTCTATCAGGTACAGGCCGAACATGCGGGAGATTTTACCCTGCCCCCGATAAAGGCAGATATAAACGGACAGGTCAAGAAGACCGCACCGATCGGTTTCAGGGTATCGGGACCTCGTGGGGCCATGGCCAACCCAAGCCCGCTGCCGCCTCCCATGCCCCATGCTGCCAAACAGGGAAGGACGCGCGGCCTAAGCCAGGACGAGGAAAACCAGATCGCGTTTCTCCGGGTGACGCCATTGAAATACCGATCGTATGTGGGCGAACTGGTGCCGGTTGGAATAAAAGCATTTTTCCGCCAGGGGCTCCAGGCGACCTTGAACTCGTCTCCTCTCTTAAGCGGCAATGCCTTTGCGTGCCAGCAATTGAGTCAAAAACCCACGCAGACCGAAGAGGTCCTGGACGGTGTGCCCTATGCCGTACTGACGTGGCATACGGCCATATCGGCGGTGAAAGAGGGTGAATACCCTGTAACCGCAGAGTTGGATGCAACCCTTTTGATTCCCCAGAACCGTAGGCGCGGCCTCCACACTTTTGGCAGAAGCATTTTCGATAATGATTTCTTTGATAATTTTTTTGCTACGACTAAGGAAAAAAACATCAAGCTGACAAGCCGTCCACAAAAGATGCGGGTATTACCTCTGCCAAAAAAAGAAAGGCCCATAGATTTCACCGGAGCGGTAGGCCGGTTCAGTCTTTCCGTAACTGCAAGCCCCAGAAATGGCATGGTCGGGGATCCGATCACAATAAAGATGGCGGTAAAAGGGGAAGGAAATTTTGACAGGGTTTCAAGTCCGGAACTCATTTCCACTGATGGATGGAGAACCTACACCCCTGCGGTTTCTTTCAAGCCTGCCGACAGTGCCGACTACGAGGGAGAGAAGCAGTTTGAGCAGGCCGTTATCCCGCTCGATGCATCTGTTAACTGTATCCCCCCTGCGGTATTCAGCTATTTCGATGCCACGGCGGAAAAGTATGTTACCCTTCGCACCCCGCCGATCAAAGTCAATATTACCCCGGCCTCCCATAAGGCAAAGGCTTCATCCCCTGAACAGCCGGGCAGGCTCGCATCCCTTTCCGGATCATCGGATTCATCCGGATCGATCGCAAAAAACAGTGGTCTGGCGCCGATTCACATCAGCATGGGCCCGGTTGTGCCCAGCCTGCGGCCTCTTCTCAACAACCCCTGGTTTATCGGGGCCCAGGGTATACCTTTGGGCGCTCTTTTTGTCGGGCTTTTTCTCGGACGGCGGAACAGAAAATTCTCTGATGACCCCACCCTGCTTAAAAGAAAACAGGTCAGGCAAAAGATCGGTAAATCAATCAAAGCGATGGATCTGGCTATAGCCGGCCACGATGTCCCGCAGTTTTTTAACGGCTGCAGGGCTGCAGCCCAGGAACGGTTGGGGGAGATATGGTCTCAGGCGCCGGAAAGCATCACCCTTGCGGATGTAAAAGCGCGTTTACCCGAAAGCGCCACAGGCGTCCGGCATGTTTTTGAAAACGCCGATGCGGTGGCCTACTCAGGACGGTCCTTCAGCCAGGCCGAGCTAAGAGAGTTCAGAGACGTGCTAGTAAAGGAGTTGAAAAACCTGGAAACATAGGTGCTGGGCGCCAGGATTTCAGCTGCGCTCCAGCGATTCAAATCGACAATTTTACCCCGTGAAATGTTTTTTCTTTTCTATTTCACCGGGGCATCAAACGGCAATCGGCAATCCAAAGGGGGTTAACAAAATGAATATATCCCATGTGAAAAAGAACCGGAAGGTCTTGAGCTTTCTCATTGTTACGGGGATGACGGCGCTTTTGAATTGTGTTTTTCCCGCGAGCACCTTCGCCGGGCAGGGCGAAGATCTGTTCGCCCTTGGGAATCAGGCCTATTCAGAGGGTAAGTATGATAAGGCCGTCTCCTGTTATAAGGGGGCAATAGAGCGGGAAGGGTATTCCGCTTCACTCCTCTATAACATGGCCAACGCCTATTACCAAAAAAAGGATATCGGACTGGCAATTTTGAACTATGAACGCGCCCTTTTTCTCGATCCCGGAAACGCGGACATCAAGGCCAATCTCCGCCTGGCCCAAAAGGATTTCGGGTTGATTTCCGAGGAAGCACGCGGCTGGCAGCGGTTTTTTGACCTGCTCAACCTGAACTGGTGGTCCCTGCTTGCAAGCAGTGCCTTAGGTGCGTTCTCCCTGCTGTTTCTTTTAAAGGGAATGCGGCCGGGTATCCTGAGGGGCGCATCACCCAAGCTTGCCACTATCGTTTGTTTGACGGTTTTTATGTTCAGCGGAACCGGCGTGACCGTCCAGTACAGAAACCTGAGCCGCGCCGTGGTAACCCAGGATGATGCACGTCTGCTTGTCTCTCCTTTTGATTCAGCATTCAGTTCGGAATCCATAAAGGGTGGCAAGATTGTGCGGATGGCAAAAAGCTACAAAGACTATGTACTTGTGGAAGGGCTCAACGGCAAATCAGGATGGGTACAAAAGAATGCTATAGCGCCCATCGTTCCTTATGGTGATTATAGTTAGACGGCAAGGGTTCAAAGGTTGAAAAGTTAAACCGTTTTCAAAACGCTAAACGGATACAAACAATTTATGAAAAAAGGAGAACGGATATGAAAACAAAAATTCTGTCTAAAAGGTTTTTAATGGGAAAGGTCGTCTTGGGCATGATACTTCTGCTGGTCGGATTTTTTGGAATCTCAACTGTTTGCCCGGTTCCGACGAGCCAGGCGGCATCAAAGGAACAACAGATCGCACCAGAAAGTTTTACCCGGCTGGCCGAGAAAAGCAGCCCGGCTGTGGTCAATATAAGGGCGGAGAGAAACGGAAGAGGAAGCGCCCCAGCGTCACCCCATTTTGAAAAAGGGCCTCTGCCGAAAGATGATCCCTTACACGATTTTTTCGATAAGTTCTTTGGCGGACAGCGGCAGAGGGAGTTCAAGCAGAGGAGCGTCGGGTCCGGATTCATTATTGACGAAGACGGCTATATCGTAACCAACAACCATGTGGTGGAACATGCGGATAAAATCAAGGTAATTTTGAAAAACGGA
Source organism: Desulfobacterales bacterium (assembly GCA_014382905.1). Classification (GTDB taxonomy): domain Bacteria; phylum Desulfobacterota; class DSM-4660; order Desulfatiglandales; family Desulfatiglandaceae; genus JACNIU01. Next base: position 2,163 of record JACNIU010000156.1, on the reverse strand, counting down.
CGGGAATATGATGCCGACATTAAGGGGCGCGATCCCAACACAGACCTCGCGCTCATCAAGATAAAACCGGACAAAACCCTCCCGAAAGTTGATTTGGGGGACTCGGATGCCCTCAAGGTTGGTGAATGGGTCCTGGCCATCGGCAACCCTTTTGGCCTGGAGCACACGGTCACGGCAGGCATCATCAGCGCAAAAGGGCGTGTCATCGGTTCAGGACCGTACGATGACTTTATCCAGACAGATGCCTCGATCAACCCGGGAAACAGCGGTGGGCCCCTCATCAACATGGAAGGAAAGGTTGTGGGGATCAACACCGCCATTATTGCCGGCGGACAGGGGATCGGATTCGCCATCCCGGTAAACCTGGCCAAGGGGATCATTAGCCAGTTAAAAACCAAAGGTGAAGTTACCCGTGGCTGGTTAGGGGTTGGGATCCAGGATCTGACAAATGAGCTAAAGGAATACTACGGTATAAAGGACGGAGAAGGTGTCCTGGTTACCCAGGTCTTCCCCGGCGACCCGGCTGACAAGGCGGGGCTGAAGTCTAAAGACATCATCCTAAAAGTCAACGGCCATAAGGTAAAAACCAGCAGGGAACTCAGCCGGATGATTGCAGAAGCCCGTGTCGGCCAGAAGGTGGAAATTATAGTCCTGCGCAAGGGGAGCGAGAAAAACTTTGATATCGAACTCTCAAAAAGAAAGGACACTGAACTTGCTTCCGGAAGTGGTGAAATGGGGAAGAAAAATGAATTCGGCATTGCCGTATCCAATCTGACTCCGGAAACCGCCCGGCAATTCAATTTAAAGGAGGCCAAAGGGGTGCTTGTGGTTGGCGTGGAACCGGACAGCAAAGGTGAAAAGGCCGGTATCCTTCCGGGCGATATCATCCGGGAGATCAATCACGAAGCGGTGGATACCGTGGATGAATACTCAGAAGAAATCGGAAAAATCAAGTCCGGTGAAACCGTTTACATGTACATCCTAAGAGCCAATAGGGGTTTTATGGTAATAAAGCTCACCAAGTAGATTTCACCAACCAAAAAAAGCGGCCCGGACATACAGGCAAGCAAGACTTCTGAAACCTGCCTGAATGTCCCGGGCCGCCAATTTTCAGTAACCAGAAAAGACAACCAGGGCCATGATTAATCATTCACCTAATCACCGCCGCAAGCGTCACATAAAGTCTTTTTGAAAAATCTGCCATTGAAACCCCAAGCTCAATCGCACACCCATAACAGAGTAAGACCCTGGCCCCGCCCTATATGTTGTGGTCGTATCAATTTCCGTTATGACTTCAGAGGCCAGACTGACCCTTCTGGTAAAGGCATATCATACTATCGGCGCTGGTTGCGCTTTATGGCAGATAACACAGCTTTTGGGTGGTGCTGAATCTTTGAGATATCCAGATGGTAGCTTCTGTGTTTAGCCTACTGACCACACTTGCCCCACCACTCATCATAGCCAGAAAAATACGATCAATCTATCTGGACTCAAAAAAACTTTTTTCTAAAAAAAATTCTTGAGTTGTGACCGTATCTGTCAAATTCTTCTGGTACAGTAGGCCATGTAACATGGCGTGGTCACTGGGCACTGACAGTTACAGTAACCAGTTTACATTGACTTTTAGATGAGTTAAGTATAAACGACATTCAACAATGTTCCCAAACAAAGCTCCTTTTTTACCCTCTACAGAATGAGGACTTGAAATGGTAAATGGTTCTCAAAAGACCCCGCCACTCCAAACAGATGGAGAGCGGGGTTTTGTACTTTGTGGCGCCGGGAAATACGAATGGTAAGCAATCTCGGATCACCGGTTGAAATAAAGTACAATTAATAAAGGATGTCCCTCAAATCACAAGCCAGATGAAAATCAGAAGGAGGCATTTCTTAGACAAGGCGCGAGAGCGGGGTTGATCTGGCCGGGCTATTGGTCAGGGAAAGAATGTGGAACCCATTGAACTTGAAATGGAAACAGCTATTGTGATGGCACACTTGGTATTTCCGAGTCGATTAGGTGGCTTCCAAATCAAACGATATGAATGAATAACATGCGAGAATTTGGCCAATCAACCGAAGAAAGGAGACTTAATATGACAGAATCAATAAACGCTAGGTTATCTAAACCCATCGTCGAGATCTTGAAAAAGGGTGAACACACTACCG
>JACNIU010000243.1 GCA_014382905.1 Desulfobacterales bacterium | reverse complement strand
GGTCAGTCAAACGGGACATCCGATGACTGGCGCTCTTCATTGCCTTGAAATATTTGTCTCTCCTCTCATCTTCAGGCAAATCCATTTTAAGCAGCTCAATGTTCCCTAAAATCCCCATCAGGGCATTGTTGAATTCATGGGCAATGCCGCCAGCCAAGGTGGCAATAGCCGCAATCTTGAACTTCTCCCCCTGTTTCTCGAGTTCTTGAACCTTCCTTTCCAGCTCTTCATATGTTGGTTTTTTGGCCATCAGGGAACCCTCCAATATTTCAAAAAGCGATAATCCTCTTGATACAGACTGCGGTCATAATTTCTTGCATCAAACTCAAGCCCCAACAACCCAATTTTCATTGAACCATTGTGTTCATGGTTTTACTGTTATCTGTTTCCTTGGCTGGGGTCAATTCATTTTTGTTAACCCGAAAAGAGAGTACACTGAATATCCCGCTTTCCTGTTAGCATTGGTAGGTATTGGATCTTAGTACGACCTCCAAAGATCCATATTGACTTAGGATTACATAAATGATCTACTGGCATGGGAAAGGAGGCGGGTAACAGATGGAAGAAAAGACCCTGCTCAGTACCCGGGAGATTGCGCGATTCCTCAACATCAACGAAAAGATGGTCTATACCCTTATCGCCGAAAAGGGGCTTCCTGCCACAAAGGCGACGGGTAAGTGGCTTTTCCCTCGCCACCTTGTGGAGCAGTGGTTAGAGAATCAGACCATCAACTACCCCAAAACGGCCGATCCCCTCCCTCCATATCACGGTTTACTCATCATCAGCGGGAGCAACGACATCCTTTTAGACAAGGCCCTGTCCCTCTTCAACCGGCTCTATCCAGAGAATGTGGCGGTATTCGGCAACTTAGGGAGCCTGGGGGGTCTCCGTGCCCTCAGACGGAATCTCTGTCACATCGCATCAAGCCATCTGCTCCAGGAAAACGATCAGGAATACAATTTCGGTTTTGCTAAGGAAGAATTGGGGCAAATGCCAGGCGTGGTCAACTTCTGCAAACGGGAGCAGGGACTTCTGGTCGGGAAGGGTAACCCTAAGAAGATCGAGGGAGTCCCCGACCTGGGTCGCAAAGGGATACGGATTGTCAACCGACAATTAGGAACAGGAACCCGGTTGCTCTTGGACGGAGAACTCACCAAGGCGGGGATAGAAGGAGAGCGGATCCAGGGTTATGACCGGGAGGTCACCCGTCATTTTGATGTAGGTTTGGAAGTGCTTTCAGGACGCGCTGATGCCGGTCCCGGGATCAGGGCGGTGGCCGGACTACTTGATCTTGATTTTATTTCCCTGCGCTGGGAGAGATTTGATTTTCTTATTCAGAAGGACCGATTCTTTGAAAGGGGGGTGCAGCTCTTTTTGGGGCTCTTGAGCGAACCCGCCTTCAGGGAGCTGGTAAAGGATCTGGAAGGGTATGATCTGGATCTTTGCGGGAAGATGGTTTTCCCCATAGAGGCAACCGAAGAAAGGCGGTGATTTTGAACCGTACCAGTATGAGCAGATCCGTTTGCAGACAGTGGTTTGGCGCGCGCTGGCCTGTATGGGCTGCAAAAGTTCTGAAGTTTTTCTCTTGCCTGGTACGAACGAAGACTGTCGGGTTGGACCAGACCCAAAGGATCACATGCGGCGTTGCCCACTGGCATGGTGATGAGCTTGCACTGATGCCCCGTTTCGGCCATTTAGCCCCTACCATCCTGGTAAGCCACTCAAAGGATGGGGAACTGATGGCGAGGGGAACGCGCGCCTTGGGCTACAGGGTGATACGCGGCTCATCCACTCGAGGAGCCATCGGCGGGCTGATAGCGCTGATCAAGGCGGTGAGAGAGGGATATACGGTCGTCCTGGCCGTGGACGGCCCTCAAGGACCCCGTGGAGTGTGCAAGCCCGGCATCATCCGGATTGCCCAAAAGACCGGGGCCCCGCTGTTCCCGGTGGGGGTTGCGAATTCGCACAGGTATGTATTTAAAAAGACGTGGAACCAGGTTTATCTCCCCCTCCCCTTCTCCCGCCAGGTCATTTTTGTCGATAATCCGATCACATTTTCCAAAAAGACCGGTGCAGAGGCGATGGATCTCCATTGCCACCGTGTTGAAGCGGCCCTTCAGGCGGCCCATGATAAGGCGGTGATGGTCCTCGAACGGGGGGCGTTCCGCGACCAAAAGGATTGATGATGACGTGTATACCTGGCATAGAGAATATGACTTCAACTGAAAACCGATCCGTGCACCCGTTGCGTATCTTTTTCCGGATATCTCTTTTCATAGTCCTCCTGCTACACTCGATGTTCCCGGCAGGTCCTGCCGGGGCGTCCGGCGATGACGCGCCCATAACAGAGCTCCTGAAGCTGAATGAAAAATGGACCGGTGATTTTGACGGAATGGTGAAGCGACGGGTGATCCGCGCCCTGGTAACGTACAGCAAAACCAATTACTTCCTGGACGGGTTTGAAAAGAGAGGTGTCACATATGAGCTTTTGAGAGAATTTGAGACGTACATCAACAAAAAGCTCAAGACGAGGCACCTCAAGATTCACCTGGTCGTCATACCGGTTGCCCGTGATCAACTCATACCCGCCCTGATCGACGGCAGGGGCGACATCGCTGCAGCCGCTCTCACCATTACGACGGGGCGAGAAAAAGTGGCTGATTTCGCAGACCCGCTATTTAAGGGGGTGAATGAAATAGTCGCCTGCAGCCCTAACGTCGCCCCACCCTCGAGTCTGAAAGATCTTTCGGGCAAGGAGATCTATGTGAGGCGATCGAGCAGCTATTGGGAGAGCCTTTCCCGGCTGAACGAATCCCTCAAGAAGACCGGGAAACCCCAGGTAAAACTCAAGCCTGCCGATGAACTCCTCGAAGATGAAGATCTGCTGGAAATGGTGAATGCCGGGCTTATTCCAATGGTGGTGGTGGACGATTATTTAGCGCGATTCTGGTCCCAGATTTTCAAGGAGATCACGCTCTGTCCCAGTGTTGTACTCAATAGGGGCGGCGAGATCGCATGGATGATCCGCAAGAACACCCCGAAACTGAAGGAAGTCATTAATGCGTTTATAAAAAGGCATAAAAAGGGCACCCTGCTCGGAAACATCATGTTTAAACGCTATTTACAAAACACCGATTGGGTCCGGAATTCTCTCACTGATGAAGAACTGGAACGTTTCAAGACTGCTGTACCCTATTTCAGGGAATATGCCGGGAAATATGGTTTTGACTGGTTAAGAATCGCGGCGGTTGCTTATCAGGAATCCCGAATCGACCAGAGCAAGCGAAGCCCGGCCGGTGCAGTGGGTGTCATGCAGCTTTTACCCAGCACCGCCTCGGGAGATCCTATCAATATCTCCACTGTTGAGAAAATGGAAGACAACATCCATGCCGGCGTAAAATACCTCAGGTGGATATATGAAACCTACTTTGAAGATGAGGATATGGATCAACTGAACAAGGCCCTTTTTGCCATCGCATCCTACAACGCCGGCCCGGCCAGGATCCGGCAACTTCGGAAAGAGGCCCCCAAGATGGGGCTTGATCCCAATGTCTGGTTCCGGAACGTGGAAGTTGTGGCGGCAAAACGGATCGGGCGTGAAACCGTGCAGTATGTCAGCAACATCTACAAATATTATGTGGCCTACCGGCTCCTTATCGATCAGCTTGAAAAAAAAGAGACGGCAACCAAACCGGGCTTAAAAAGCCGGTAGATCAAAGCCGGGGATGCACTTTCCGAAGATATCTAAGACTTTGATGCCCTTCAAGACATTCGATGGTCTTGTAAAAAGCCTCCAAGGCCTTGATTCAGGGTGAACTCAGGGAATGGCTCAGGGATCAAATGGATGCAAATTAGCCATTCAACCACTTGACGACTTACCTACTTAATCACTCAACCAGTTAACAAACTCAAAGGAAGAAAAAAATGGAGAAGAAAGTGCTGAATGCCATGAAAAAGGCCGGAAAGCCTGTGAGGCCGGGAGACATTGCGAAGATCTTAGGCGTGGAGAGCAAAGAGGTCTCCAAGGTGATAAATTCCCTGAAGAAAAAGGGAGCGGTAATTTCTCCAAAAAGATGCTATTATTCTTTAAGTTTAAGTGATCAGTAAGAGGAGTGCAGAAATGGCAGCACCCGAAGAGATGTGGCAATGTCAGACTACAAGCTGTGGTTATATCTATACCCCGGACAAGGGAGACAGAAAGGGAAAGATTGCGAAGGGAACCCTTTTTGAGGAACTCCCTGATGACTGGAAATGTCCTGTTTGTGGCGCCAGCAAAAAGAGTTTCAGGCCTCTTGTCGGAGCCGGTACAGACACGGCACGAAGAAGTTCATAGGTTATGGCGGCCAATCAATGGAAAAAGGCTCACCTGTACCAGTGCACATGCGGATATCGCTATGAACCCGAAAAGGGCTGCAAAGAAGGCGGTTATAAGCCGGGAACCCCTTTTGAGGCGCTGCCTGACCAGCTCACGTGCCCAAGGTGCCAGAGGGCCAAGATTCACTTTCGCGAGAAGCGGTTTTCCGTTGTTGTAAATTGAAGTTTCAGTATTTATCGAAGTAGGTTTAAGAAACTATAGGGGAATATAAAGGAGGTATCAACCCATGGAACTAAAAGGTAGCCAGACAGAAAAGAATTTGTTGACGGCGTTTGCAGGGGAATCCCAGGCGAGAAACCGTTACACCTATTTTGCCAGCCAGGCCAAGAAAGAAGGTCTTGTTCAGATTGCCTTTATCTTCGAGGAAACCGCCGACCAGGAAAAGGAGCATGCCAAAAGACTGTTCAAGCTTCTGGAGGGTGGTGAAGTAGAAGTGAAGGCGGCCTTCCCGGCTGGCGTGATCGGTAGAACTGTTGACAATCTTAAGGGATCTGCCGCCGGGGAGAAATATGAACACACCGAAATGTATCCCGGTTTCGCCGCGATTGCAAGGGAAGAGGGATTTGACGATGTTGCCGCTGTTTTTATGGCAATAGCAGTAGCTGAAAAGCAGCACGAAAAGCGCTACAATGACCTTATCGCAAACATTGAAGCCAATCGTGTTTTTAAAAGAGATACCGAAGTGGTATGGCGCTGTAGAAACTGCGGGTATATCCATAAAGGAAAGGTAGCCCCTGAGAACTGCCCTGCATGCGAACATCCACAGGCATATTTTGAGCTATTGGGAGAGAACTATTAGGATGGGTGCCCCGGTAAAATAAAATGTGAAAGGGGACTTCGTTTACCAAACCAAGCAATCAAGGAGGAGACAAAATGGCAGAAAGACTCGAGGTTTACAAATGTGAAGTATGTGGCAATATCGTGGAGGTACTGCACGGGGGCAAAGGGGAACTGGTGTGTTGCGGCAAGCCGATGGTTCTTCAGAAAGAAAACACCGTGGATGCTGCCAGGGAGAAACATGTTCCGGCCGTAGAAAAGCGTTCAGACGGGTTTAAGGTGAGGGTGGGGGAGGTAGCCCATCCCATGGAAGAAAAACACTTTATCGAATGGATAGAGATTATAGCTGACGGAAAGGCCTATCGCCAGTTTCTCAAGCCTGGTGAGACCCCGGAAGCTTTGTTCGGTATCGATGCTGACCAGGTCGCAGCCCGCGCCTACTGCAACCTGCACGGGCTCTGGAAAAGGTAAATAATTCGTAAGATTTAAGACAACAAAGGAGGTGAGTCGGAATGGGAGAATGGAAGTGTAAAGAATGCGGCTATACCATCAAGGAGGATACCCCTCCTGAGAAATGTCCATCCTGCAAGAAGAAATGCGAATTTGTCGATACAACCTGCTACATCCCGGATTGTGGTAAAACCGGGCAGGATCCGAGGCTCTAATTACATCAAGGGTATTGGAGGCTCTATTATGTCTAAAAAGAAGTATACAGTGAGAGCTGAATGTCCGCAGTGCGCGTGCGGCGATATAAGTTTTCTGGGTCCTGAAAAACTGCGGGATAAGTTCATCGGGGACGAAAAAGAAATAGACATCCTTTGTCCCCTTTGTGGAACAAAACATAAAGGAAAGGTAGAAGAAGATGAGGGATAATAGAGGAGATTACTAATGGCAAAGGCATTGATTGTCTACACCACGAGGACCGGTGAAACGCAAAAGATTGCCGACCTGATCGCTGAAGGTATCCGCTTTAGCGGGGCAGAAGCAACTGTAGTCAATGTCACCGGGGTGAAGAAGGTGGAGGATCTAACAGGCTATGACGCATACGTCTTCGGGTCTGCAACCTATCACGGCGAAATGATGCAGGGGATGAAAACTATGCTTTTCTTAGCTGAAAAGACTGGACTGGAAGGAAAAGCGGGCGGGTCTTTCGGCGCCTTTGGATGGAGCGGTGAAGCCCCGGGTCGTATCTTCGACACGATGAAGAATATCTTTAAGATGGATGTGGTCGGCGGGCCATTACGGCTCAAATCCGCGTCGTTAGGGGGCGGAACCCAAATGGCCCAGGATTATGGGCGTGATATCAGCAAGAAGTTGAACGCGTCGTAGTTCAATACGTTTTCACTGTGAGAAAGGAGATGGGCCATGACGACACCACAGCATTGTCCCGGATGGGAGCAGTTTAAGGATTTAAAGGTATTTACGTGCAAATGCCCTAATTGCGGAAAAGAAAAAGAGATTTTTTCAGACGAGTTTAACAAACCACACATCTGTTCAGGGTGTAAAAAAGAAATCGATTTTACCCAGTGTACGTTGGATGCTGGAACTTAGGAGAAGAAATAATGGATAAATACGAATGTTCAGTATGCGGTTATGTGTATGATCCCCAGAAAGGCGACCCGGATAATGGCATAGCGGCCGGGACTTCATTTGAGGACCTTCCCGATGACTGGACCTGTCCGGTTTGCGGAGCAGACAAAGAGCTATTTGAAAAAGCAGAATAGGCGTGTTTACTGGGGAGCAATGGAGGTGGAGAGCGTCATTGTCAAGTGTCGCAATTGCGGCGCGCGGAACAGGGAGATTAAAAAACCATTCAGGGCGCGACCATGAGTCGCGAGTCAGGAGGAGATGATGGCTAAATATGTTTGTTCGGTATGCGGTTATGTTTACAACCCTGCTGAGGGAGATCCGGATAACGGTATAAAACCAGGGACTGCATTTGAGGATCTTCCTGAGGACTGGGAATGCCCCGAATGCGGGGCGGCCAAGGACGATTTTGAAAAGGAATAAGACAAAAGAGCCGAACCTCCCAGCGGAGACAAAGTGCGCGGATTGCCTTCAATGCCAGATGTGCAGCAAAAACAGATGTGGTGTTTGTCAAAGAACGCACCATGAGCCTGCATTCTCAGAGTTAGGGACCAGCTTCACCCACGGAGAATATCTCAGGTGGAAACGGAGAAAAGAGGGGAGTCACGCGACCATCTCTGATGAATGCAAGAAAGGCAACAAAGACAGAATTCCGTGAAAATATAGACAGGGGAACCGCCAACACGGAGAAGGGTGCTATTATGAATAATCGAAGAGACTTTCTGAAAGGATCGTTCCTCATGGCCGTAGGTATGGTCGCAGGGGGCTCATCAACTGCATTTGGGTCATCAGGCAAGTTCCCTGCCGGTATTGTATATACCAGGCAAGACCCCGGAAAATGGGCCGAAAAAATTGAGAGCCACGCGCCAAAAGTGGATGTCAAAGGGAACAAGGTAACGGTCACCACAGAACATACCATGTCAGAGAAGCATTACATTGTTCGTCATACCCTTGTTTCTTCTGACGGGCGTGTCATCGGGGGGAAGACGTTTTACCCTTCAGATAAAAAGGCTGTCTCCACCCATGAACTTTCTTCAGGTCACGGACCGAAGCTCTACGCCACGAGCTTCTGTAACCTACACGACTTCTGGGTGACCGGTTTTGTTCTCCCAAATCAGTAGTAGCATTGAACATGTATCGTTTCTGTACTAACACATCGTTAGATACAACTCGTTGAAAGAGAGAGGGTCCCGATGGATGATTCCATAAAGATGTATTCGCTGAGCACCTGCAGTCATTGCAAGGCAACAAAAAGGTTCCTGAACGACTGCAGCGTGAAATATGAGTTTACGGACGTAGACCTGCTTGAGGGTGAGGAAAGGGATGCCATACTCGAAGATGTCAGAAGATGGAATCCAAACTGCTCCTTCCCGACAATTATCATCGGAGAAAAGGTCATCGTTGGCTATAAGGAGAACGAGATAAAGGAGGCGCTGGGGTTATGAATGCTGTTGAAAACCTCTACGGAACATTGAAGAAGTCCCAGGAACCAAAAGGGTATCTGTTTAACAAAGACAAAGAGAGGGTCCTTGAGCTTATTGAGGCGCTCCTCGTCAACAAAGCACGTTACGGCTACATGTGCTGCCCGTGCAGATTAGCCTCGGGAAGCAGTGAAAAAGATCGGGATATCCTTTGCCCGTGCCTGTACAGAGAAGCCGATCTAAAGGACTATGGCAGCTGTTACTGTAATCTCTACGTTACAAAGGAATGGAACGAAGAGAAGATTCCACATGGATATGTTCCTGACAGGAGATCTTCTGAACGCGTTTTTTCCGATGGCAATATGAAGCACCAATAGCAAAAAGGGGAAGGGGCCGACCGCCTGTGACAAACCGCAGAAGACAACATGACGCTAAATGATTTCAAACCGTTAGAGATTGGTGACAAAGGCACTTTTGATAGCTTCCTCCGTCAAGACCCGCCTGAAATTTCCGAACTGACCTTTACTAATCTTTTTATGTGGCGCCACAAACATCGTCCCGTGTGGCTCCAAACTGAAGCGTGTTTACTGATAATCTTCAGGCAGGCCGGGACTGCTCCGTACGGTCTACCTCCGGTCGGCCCGGGAGATAAGAAAAAAGCGCTTCAGGTCCTCTGTGAATGCCTCGGAGAGATGACTCCTGTCGTAAGAATCTGCAGGGTGCCTGAGCACTTTATAGAAAGGCATGTGGATCCGGACCGGTATGATTGCGTTCTCGATGTGGACAATAGCGACTATATCTATCGCTCACAAGACCTCATCAGCCTGGCCGGGAGAAAGTACCATCGGAAAAAAAATCAGGTAAACCGTTTCAACAAGACCTACCAGTTCGAATATCGAGAGATGGACGCCGAGTTGATAGAGTGTTTCATGGACATGCAGGAGAACTGGTGCCAGATAAAGTCGTGCGTCGACAACCAGGACCTTCTAACTGAAGATTATGCCATCAGGGAAGCTCTGACCCATTTCCAGGAATTGGACTATCGGGGCGGCGCCATCCAGATCGGCTCAAGGCTCGAGGCCATTTCACTTGGCGAACCGTTAAACTCTGAGATCGCCGTTATTCACATTGAAAAGGCCAATCCTGAAATTCCTGGCCTTTATGCGGCCATGAACCAGCTTTTCTGCAGCCATGCATGGTCCGAAATGACCTATATCAACCGGGAACAGGATCTGGGCATTGAGGGGTTGAGAAACGCCAAGAAGTCCTATCATCCAGATCGTATGGTTATGAAATATATCATCACACCAAGGACTGCGGTTTCCGATCTCTGAGATCTTTCCACTCAAATTCCTGACCCCGGGCATCAGAGGTTTAACGGGCATGGGAAAAAAGAGCACAGCATTGCCCTCCCAAATGAGAGACAGACGGGGTCGTCTCATAGCCATTCGGGCCTATACCTACTCAGATTACGCAGATCTAAGGGAGATGTATGATAGTTTTGAGCCTAAAGGATTGGAAGCTGGGTTGCCGCCTCCGGATGACAAAACCCGATATAATTGGATTGATCGGATGACATCATCTCTTTTCAATGTGCTGGCGCTTCATCGGGGCCGTGTCATCGGTCATGCCGGTCTTGATATTTCGGATGTGACCGGCTGTCCCGAGTATTTGATCTTTATAAAACAGGGGTTTCGCAACTGCGGAATCGGTACCGTACTGTCAGAAACAATGAAGAAGGTGGCTAAGGGGGCCGGGTGTAGAAAGATATGGCTGACGGTAAGGACCGGAAATACCTGCGCAATTTGGGTTTTCAAAAAGGTCAGGTTTAAATTCAGGGATGGAATCGGTGTGGAGCGTGAAATGGAACTGATCCTCAAAAAGGGAGTTGAATGATGGGTTCTGAGCGAAACCGCGCGGATCGATGAGACAATGAAATCGGCTTTTATTTACAACAAGGCATTTTCAAGCTTTAAACCGCCAAAAGGCTACCCATGGTCGGTCCATCGAACAGAGGCAACCTATAAACTGTGCAATGCGCTCAACCTGCTAAAGCATGATTGGATACAGGTCCAAACGCCGCACCCTGCTGAGCCATCAGATCTGTTCTCATTTCACGACAAAAAATACGTAGGGCTTCTCAAGGAGGCAAATAGCGGTATCTTCAATGAAAGATGGCTGAGCCACGGGCTGGGAACGACTGAATGTCCCGTATATGCAGGGGTTTATGACTACCATCTCCTTTGCACAGGAGCCACTCTGATCGGGGTTAAGCTGATCAGTGAGGAAAATTATGACATCGTTTTTAACCCCTCCGGGGGATTTCATCACGCCGGCAGGGATTTTGCGGCCGGGTTTTGCTATATTAACGATATCGTGCTGGCCGCCAAGAAGTTGCTTGACCTCCAAAAGCGGGTTCTGATAGTGGATATTGATGCCCATCACGGAGACCAGGTCCAGGAGGCATTTTATGAGAGCAACAAGGTGATGACAATCTCTTTTCATGAGAGCGGGAAGAGCCTGTTTCCTTTCAAGACCGGTTTTGAGAATGAAATTGGCAGGGGCCGGGGAAAAGGGTATAATATCAATGTCCCGATGCCAGAAAACACCGGTGATGCTGAATTTATTTGGGCCTTTGAGAGGGTGTTTCCACCGCTTGCCAGGTCGTTTGAGCCGGATGTAATTATTGCCGCCCTCGGGGCAGACGGCCTTTATTCTGACCCGCTTTCGCATCTGCAATTGACCAATGTTTCTTACTCGAAGGCGGTGAAGGAGATTGTTGATCAGGCCAAAAAACTTATCGCCATTGGCTGCGGGGGGTATCAGCTCGAAGATATTGCCCGTACGTGGACCCTGGAGTGGGCCATCATGAACGGCCTGGGATGCAGTGAGGAAGATGTTGTTTCGTTCGGAGGGAATTTCTGGGGAGATGGGGTCTGCTCCCTTCAGGACAGGGACCATTTTATCACGGACGAAACCAGGGGGAAAAACAGGCAGGAATTGGAACGGATTATAAGGTCCATCAAAAAAGAGATTTTTCCTGTTCACAATATCAGCCTGTAGTGGATTCCTGGTTAGAATGTTTACGGCTTCTGGCATCATGAGTTGTTCTCAGGGATTAGATTCGGGGGCATTGTTCAGGGTACCTAACTTGTGTACCTTTTATGAAACCATAACTCCGCTAAAGAGAGGAAAATGATGGGGAACAGAAAAACGGCATCCGCAGCGTCGGGAGGTAAGAAATATCCTCCGCCCAATGATTTCCGAAAGAAGGCCCAAATCAAGAGCATGAGAGAATATCGAAGTATCTACCGGCGTTCGGTGGAGGACCCCGAGGCCTTCTGGGGCGAACAAGCGAAAGAACTGTCATGGCTCAGGAAATGGAAAAGGGTCCTTGACTCTGATTTCGGTGAGGCCAAGGTGAAATGGTTTGAGGGGGGAAAGATCAACGTCTGTTTCAACTGCCTGGACCGTCACGTAAATACGTGGAAAAAGAATAAGGCCGCCCTTATTTGGATAGGTGATACACCGGATGAGGAGAAAGTTTATACATACCAGCGCCTTCATGCAGAGGTTTCCAAATTTTCAAATGTCTTAAAGAAACGGGGGGTCAGAAAGGGTGACCGGGTGGCCATATATCTCCCAATGATCCCTGAGCTTCCCATTGCCATGTTGGCGTGCGCCAGAATCGGAGCTGTACACAGTGTTGTTTTTGGCGGCTTCAGCCCTGACTCTCTGGCAACCCGGATCAAGGACTGTGGGGCCAGAATCGTGATAACAGCGGACGGTGGCTACAGGGCCGGGAGGGTGATCCCTCTCAAAAAAAATGCCGACGCAGCTCTCGGAGGCTGCCCGGGTGCGAAGACCTGCATTGTCGTTAGACGAACAGGCGCCCCGGTTGAGATGAAAACAGGGAGAGACTTCTGGTGGGATGACGAGATGAACGACCCCGGATTGAAGTCGACCTGTAACCCCTGTCTGACCGACGCGGAAGACCCCCTCTTTATCCTGTATACGAGCGGGTCAACGGGTAAGCCCAAAGGGGTACTACATTCCACTGGGGGTTATCTCCTGTATGCTTATCAGACATTTAAATGGATATTTGATATACGTGATGACGACACCTACTGGTGCACCGCTGACATCGGATGGATCACAGGCCACAGCTACATCGTATATGGGCCTCTTGCCGCAGGCGCCACCAGTGTAATGTTCGAGGGCGTTCCCACCTACCCGGATCCCGGAAGGTTCTGGAAAATCGTCGAGGAGCATCAGGTGAACATCCTGTATACGGCCCCGACTGCCATCAGGGCCTTGGCCAAATATGGGACCGAGTGGCCCCGGCGCTACAATCTCAGCAGCCTGAGGCTTCTTGGCAGCGTGGGTGAAATTCTGAATCCTGAAGCGTGGAAATGGTATCACAAGAACATCGGAAAAGGAAAATGTCCTATTGTGGACACGTGGTGGCAGACCGAGACAGGCGGAATCCTTCTTTCCCCTTTCCCGGGAGCTGTTCCCCTCAAGCCGGGAGCTGCCACCGTCCCTTTTCCAGGTGTGGTTCCCGCCATTATCAATGACAGGGGGAAAAAATGTAAAACCGGGGAAGCAGGATACCTTGTTATTGAAAAACCGTGGCCGGGAATGATGAGGGGTGTTTTTGGGGATCCGAAGCGATTCAAGCAGACTTATTTCAGCCAGTTCCCGGGCCTGTATTTTACGGGCGATGGAGCGAAAAGAGACGGTGACGGGTATTACTGGCTTATGGGCAGGGTGGACGATGTTATCAATGTTTCAGGCCACCGTCTGGGAACGGCTGAGATAGAAAGCGCTCTGGTCGCCCACAGAGATGTGGCAGAGGCCGCTGTTGTGGGATATCCCCATGATGTCAAAGGAGAGGGTATTTACGCCTTTGTCATATTGAATGAAGGCGTTCAGAGATCCGAGGCGCTGAGAAAAGATCTGATCGCTCATGTAAGAAACGAGATAGGACCTATCGCTACCCCTGACAAGATACAATTTGCAGCCTCGCTCCCGAAAACGCGAAGCGGGAAGATCATGAGAAGGATACTGAGAAAAGTGGCCTCTGGTGACGTGGAAGAACTCGGCGACTTAAGCACCCTTACGGATGAGGCCGCTGTTGAAACATTGATTGACGAAAGAGAAGCGTAGGAAGGAGTCACAGATGTTTGTCCTCGGATTACAGGGAAGCCCTCGAACGAAAGGGAACACCACTGTTTTGCTGTCGGCGTTTCTTGCCGAGGCGGAAAGACTCGGTGCCCTTACCCGTTTGGTGCACGTGGCCAAGAAGGAGATCTCTCCATGCCTTGAGTGTGGCACCTGCGAAAGAAAGGGCTTTTGTCCCATTGACGATGAGATGCAGCAGATTTATCCACTACTGCGTCAGGCAGAGATCATCGCAATGGCGACTCCTATCTTTTTTTATGGCCCTACGGCCCAGATGAAGGCGGTCATTGACCGGTCGCAAGCCCTTTGGGCGAGAAAATATACGCTCGGACTCGCGGATCCCGGCAGCAAGTGGCGTCGTGGTTTTCTGCTTGCACTGGGAGCAACAAAAGGGAAAAATCTGTTCGATGGCACGAACCTGACGGCCAAGTACTTCTTTGATGCCGTCGGTGCGACCTTCGATGGGAGCCTCGGGTACAGGCGGATTGAGGCGGCTGGAGATATTGAAAAGCATCCTACTGCATTGACTGAAGCAAAAGAGAAGACCAAATCCCTGATAACGCCGTATCTGAACAGAAGGAAGCTCCTCTTTATCTGCACGGAAAATGCGTGCCGGAGCCAGATGGCGAGCGCCTTTACCCAGCTACATGCCGGGGACCGGATAGAAGCTATAAGCGCGGGCAGTGCGCCTGCTCAGGAGATCAATCCGCTCATGAGTGAAGTGATGAGCGAGAAAAATATTGACATGGCCTTTCGCAAGCCAAAAACGATTGCGTCTGCTGCAAGCCATGGAAAACCGGACTTGATCATATCAATGGGCTGTGAGGATGCGTGTCCTTTCTTTCCCGATGTGCCGAATGAGGAATGGGATTTGGAAGATCCGGCAGGAAAACCGATCTCCTTTATGCGTAAGATAAGGGATGATATTGAGAGAAGAGTTATTGAACTTATTGGAAACTTGAAACTTAGGGATCACTAAAGGATCTCTGTGATCTCTGCGCCCTCTGTGAGAGGGAAAAATTTAAAAACTACAAAAGGAGGAGAAAATTATGGATAAGTGGGTATGTTCGGTATGCGGTTACGTGTATAATCCAGAAGATGGTGACCCCGATAACGGGATAAAACCAGGGACCTCATTTGATGATCTTCCGGACGACTGGATCTGTCCCATCTGCGGGGCATCCAAGGACCTTTTTGGAAAGGAGTGAGATATGGATCCGATAGGAATCGCTGACGGTATTTTCTGGGTAGGTGCCATTGACTGGAACATAAGGGATTTTCACGGGTATTCCACGTATCAGGGAACCACATATAATGCATACCTGATAATGGATGAAAAGATTACGCTGATAGACACGGTCAAGAGAGAATTTGCGGATGAACTGATCAGCAATATAAGCCGGGTGGTTGACCCGAAGAAGATTGATTATGTGATCAGCAACCACACAGAGATGGACCATTCAGGAAGCCTCCCGAGAGTGATGCATAAAATCGGAGAGGGCAAGCCTCTTTACTGCTCCAAAATGGGGCACAAGAATCTTTCCAAACATTTTCCTCAGAAATGGGATTATCACCCGGTGGAAAACGGCAGTGAACTGACTCTTGGTAAGAGGACCCTTACCTTCCTTGAAACCAGGATGCTCCATTGGCCTGACAGTATGTTTACTTATGCAAAGGAAGATAAAATCCTCTTTTCGAGCGACGGGTTCGGACAACACTATGCGGGACTTGAAAGGTTTGACGATCAGACAGGTGATGCCATTATGCCGCATGCAAGGAAATACTTTGCGAATATCCTGCTCCCCTACGCACCCCTCATCCTCAAATTAGTGGATAAAGTTACTGAGATGGGGCTGGCCATCGATATGATCTGTCCTGACCACGGCATTATCTGGCGCAAAGACCCAGCAAAAATTATAAACGCCTATGTAGAATGGAGCCAGCAGAAACCTAAAAGAAAAGCCGTAGTCGTTTACGACACCATGTGGCACAGTACCGAAACCATGGCAGAGGCTATCGTACACGCACTGGGTGAACAGGGAGTGGACGCAAGACCCCTTCACCTGAGAACTAATCATCGTAGCGACATCATTACCGAGGTCCTTGATGCCGGGGCAGTCATCATCGGGTCTCCTACCCTGAACAACGGGCTTTTTCCAACGGTCAGTGATTTTCTGACCTACATGAAAGGACTGAGGCCCAAGGACAAGATCGGGGCAGCATTCGGCTCCTACGGCTGGAGTGGCGAGGCCGTAAACCTGATCGCAAGAGAACTGGAAGAGATGAAGTATCATGTTATTGATCCGGGAGTGAAAATACAATACGTGCCGGATGACAAAACTCTGGATGCATGCCGTGAACTGGCCAAGAAGGTTGCTGACGCACTGCCCGCGGAATAGGAGATAGCCCTCGGAGGCAGAGAGGTTTTTCAATAGAAAAGATTGGCGAGCGGTTCATTTGGATCGTAACTTAAAAAATTGCGCCTTTTGGGGGCGCTGACAGGAACGGGGGCCTTTCTATGAGAAGAGTTGCGTTATTTGCCTTTAGCGGCGGACGAAAGTGGGTCGTGCTTGCCCTTCTGATGGTGGCGACGCCAGCCTTTGGAAGCGATCCCTCAACCAAGGGAAGCGAATGTATTACCTGCCACCTGAGGGTCACACCGGGCCTGGTGGCAGACTGGCAGGCGAGTATGCATTCGAAAGAGGGGATCGTTTGTTCCGATTGTCATGGTGACAAACACCGGAACATGAACGACGCAAACCTTGTGAGGCTACCCGATGAACATGTCTGCGCAGAATGCCATCAAGAACAGTTTGATCAGTTTGCTAAAGGGAAGCACAACCACGGCTGGAACTCCATGAACGCCATGCCTGTTACCCACATGGAGCCTGATGAACTTATGGAAGGCGGTAAGGGCTGCGGCGGCTGTCACAACATGGGGATAAAGAGTGAAGCCCAAAAAAAGGACCAACGTGCTAAAGGATATCGCTACCAGAACAACTCATGCGACGAATGTCACACCCGGCACTGTTTTTCAAAAAAGGAGGCCCAGGACCCGCGGGCCTGCCAGCAGTGTCACATGGGCTATGACCACCCGCAGTGGGAGATGTGGAGCAGCTCAAAGCACGGTACCCGTTTTTTTGTCAAGCAGGCAGGCAAATTGCCAAAAAAAGCCGCAGCCCCCACGTGCCAGCTCTGTCACCTGCCAGGCGGCACCCACGAGAACCGGACCGCGTGGGGCTTCTTAGGTGTCCGACTGCCGCTGCCGGAAGACAAGGAGTGGGCAGGCAACCGGGTTACCATCCTCAAGGCCTTGGGGGTCCTGAATCCGGAAACCGGCAAGCCTACGAAACGGCTTGAAGCGGTGAAGGCCCTTGACATGGTGCGTCTGACCGAGGAGGCCTGGAAGACCGAACGGGAAAAGATGATCAAGACGTGTACGGCATGTCATTCGGAGCAGTACGCGCGGCTCCAGCTCGAGATGGCGGACCGGATGATGAAGAATGCCGACCGGCTGATGGCTGAAGGGATTGGGATTGTGGCCGGGCTCTACAAGGACGGCATTATCAAGAAACCGGATCACTACCCCTTTGCCTATCCGGATTTGCTCTACTTCAAGCAGACGGGTGGATCATACATTGACCAGGTCTTGTTCAGGATGTACATGAAATACCGGATGCGAACCTATCAGGGCGTTTTCCATGCCAACCCGGATTATGCCTACTGGTACGGATGGGCTGCTATGACCAAGTCTTTAGGCGAAATTAAAGAGCTTGCCCACACCATGAGGGCAACTCACAAGGCCAAGTAGCTTTTTTATGCCGGCCCCACTCGTTGATATGAGCAAGTGCTCTGATTGTGAGACCTGTCTGGAACTCTGTCCTTCTGTCTTTAAGAGAAACCAAGGGTCAGGCATCATTGAAACGATGGAGCTTCCTCAATATCCTGAAGAAGAGATCCGGGAAGTTATTAGTTGCTGTCCCAAGGATTGTATAACCTGGGAGAAGAGTGATTGAAATTGCTGCGGACAAACCTTTAGGGAGGAAAGACTGCAATGCATAAAAAGAAAAAAGTCGTGAAACACCTCCTCCACGGTTTTCTTCCCATATTGGTTTCAATCTTTGTGCTGTCTTGCAGTGAAAAAACAGAACCCGAACCATCCGAAAAATCCGGTCCAATAATAAAAGACGTGTCTGTGGCAACCGCACACATCACGGATCAGCCTCGCTTTTATGATGCCGTTGGCACCGTAAGGGCCGGGATCAGCAGTGATTTGTCAAGCAAGCTTCTCGGAACCATAGAGGCCGTACGGGTGCGTGAAGGTGACCTGGTAAAAAAGGGGGAGGTCCTCCTTATTATCGATCAACGCCAGGTGAACGCAAACGTTCATAAGTCCGAAGCGGGTCTCTCTGTTGCCAAAAAAGCCTTCGCTTCCGCCGCTTCCACCCGAGACGCTGCCAGCGCTGAAGAAAAACTCGCTCTTGCCACCTACAAAAGGTACCTCCAGCTCAAAGAGAAGAACATGATCAGTCTACAGGCATTTGATGAGGTGGAAACGAGATACAGCAAGGCAAAGGCGAGCCTTGCAAAGGCAGAGGCGCTTATGGATGCGGCTGAAGCAGGGATCGAGGAGGCCGAAGCAACTTTAACGGCGGTAGGGGTTACGAGCAAAGACGCGGTTATCACAGCGCCCCATGACGGCATCATTACCGGAAAATTCGTGGACAAGGGTGATCTCGCCTCGCCCGGGACCCGTCTGTTAGCCCTCGAAACCACCCGCGGGTTTTGTGTAGATATGGTCTTGCCTGAAACTTATATTGACCATATCCAGCCTCAACAGCAAGTCTTTGTCACAGTCCCGGCCTTGAAAACCGGCCCTCTGGAAGGGACCGTATGTACGATTGTCCCGAGCGGTGATCCGCGAAGCCGCTCCTTTATTGTAAAGATCAATCTGCCCATCGACCTGTCGGTGAGATCCGGAATGTTCGCCCGGGTCCAGATACCTACGGGCGTCAGCAGAAAGCTGACCATAAATAAGAGATCAGTGGTTTCGCGTGGACAACTCACCGGGATCTATCTGTTGGATAATAACAATATCGCTCGATACCGCCTCATCCGGCCCGGCAAGGTCTTGGGAGATCAGTTGGAAGTCCTCTCCGGGCTCAAGGAGGGAGATCGATATATTAAAGAACCGACGCCTGAATTATCAGACGGGGCACTTGTGGTCGCTCAGTAGTCATTCAATGGTCAATAAATGGTCAACCAACACTCAACCATCAACCATCCCAAGATGGGTGCTGCCGGCAAGATAGCCCATTTCTTTATTGAATCCAAACTGACTCCCCTCATCATTATTGCCTCCCTGCTCTTGGGACTTGGGGCACTTTATGCCCTTCCCAGAGAAGAGGAACCCCAGATCATTGTCCCGATGATCGATGTCTTTGTAGAAATGCCGGGCGCCAGTCCAAAAGAGGTCGAACAACGCGTTACAAAACCGATGGAAAAACTGCTGTGGGAAATCCCGGGGGTGGAATATGTCTATTCCACTTCCAGTCCGGGAATGTCCATGGTGGTTGTCCGCTTCTTGGTGGGCGAAAACGAAGAGGATGCCATCGTCCGGCTCCAGTCAAAACTGGCGGCCAACTATGATCTGATCCCTGAAGGCGTCTCCCCTCCCCTTGTCAAACCGCGCTCCATCGACGACGTGCCCATCCTCACGCTTACCTTCTGGGGTAAAGATGTCGACCACTATACCCTCCGCCGGGTGGCGGCAGAGATAGAAGACATGGTGAAACGTGAAGACAATGTCTCGAGCACAACCCTTATCGGCGGGTATCCGAGACAGATTCAAGCGCTCTTAGACCCGGTGCGTCTTGCCGCCTTTAATTCAGACCCGGCAGGTGTTGTCAGGATGTTGGGTTCTGCCAACCGGGAGTCAAGGGTTGGGACCTTTCCTTCCCTGGACGGTGAAATCGTGGTGCACACGGGTGGTTTTTTGACCGATACGGACGAGGTGGGCCGGGTCGTGATCGGATTTCACGGAGGGAGACCGGTATATTTGAGAGACGTTGCGACGCTTGTGGATGGCCCGGGTGAGCCCGAACAGTTTGTCTTCTTTGGTATGGGACCGGCCGCTGAAAAAGAGGGCATCCACAGTAAAACCGGCAAAGGCGTATATCCGGCGGTGAGTCTCGCCGTTGCCAAGCGCAAGGGTGCAAATGCAATTACGGTTGCCGAAAAGATCCTGAAACATATTGAGGAAAGCCGGGGGGTAATTATCCCTGATAACATCCAGACTACCGTAACTCGACATTATGGAGAGACTGCAAAAGAGAAATCCGACGAACTTCTTCTGCATATGTTTATCGCGGTTTTCTCTGTAACTCTTCTCATATGGCTCACTTTAGGGCTCCGTGAATCAGGGGTTGTGGCGCTTGCGATACCTGTGACCCTCGCTCTGACCCTTGCAGTTTTTTATCTCTATGGCTACACCCTGAACCGTATCACGCTCTTTGCGCTCATTTTTTCCATCGGTATCTTAGTGGATGATGCAATCGTCATTGTGGAAAACATCGTCCGACATTTTCGCCTCCCTGAAAACAGCAGCCGATCGTTTACAGAGGTGGCAGTCGAGGCCGTCAATGAGGTGGGAAACCCCACCATCCTCGCTACCCTTGCCGTTATCGCCGCCATACTTCCGATGGCTTTTGTTGGGGGCCTCATGGGTCCCTATATGCGGCCCATTCCGGTGGGCGCCTCGGCTGCCATGGTTTTCTCCCTCCTGGTGGCCTTTGTCGTTACTCCCTGGGCCTCGGTCAGACTTCTCAAGCGAAGAAACTACGATATGGATCATGGCCATGGTGAGAAAGAGGATTGGAGTATACGGCTGTATCGCCGCATCATGACCCCACTCATTGCGTCACCTTTCTGGCGGTGGCTTTTTCTTGCTGGCGTTGTGACATTGCTGATAGGTGCCTGCGCACTTGTTGCAGTCGGATGGGTCAAGGTCAAGATGCTCCCTTTTGATAACAAGAGCGAATTCCAGGTTATTATTGACATGCCCGAATCTGCTACATTGGAAGAAACCTCTGCAGTGGCCTTGGAAATGGGTGACTTCCTGAAAACCGTAAACGAAGTGACCGACTTTGAGATCTATATCGGAACTGCGGCGCCGTTTAATTTTAACGGTCTGGTGAGGCACTACTATCTGAGAAAGGGAGCCAACGTAGCGGACATCCAGGTCAATCTTCTGGGAAAAGGCGACAGAAAGGCCCAGAGCCACGAAATTGCAAAAAGGGTCCGGCCCGGGCTCAAACGTATCGGTGACAAGTACAATGCCCGCATAAAGGTGGCCGAAGTGCCTCCGGGACCACCGGTACTCTCCACGCTCGTTGCAGAAATCTACGGACCCGACTATGAACAACAGCGCCAGATTGCCTTGAAAGTATTAAAGATCTTTGAAGAGACGCCCGGGGTGGTGGATACGGACTGGTACATGGAGGAAGAGCAGGCCAGGGTTAATATAGAAGTTGACAAGGAGAAGGCGGCACTGCACGGTATCAGCGCCGCACAGGTAGACGAAACCCTTAAGTTGGCCCTCAAAGGGGTCCAGGGGGGGCTTCTCCATCAACCAAAAGAGAAAGAGGATGTACCGATAAATGTTCGATTTCCATTGGCGGAAAGGGCCGGTATCGAACGATTGGCGGCGATCAAGCTGCCTTCGACCGATGGCACGCTGGTGCCCCTGAGTGATCTGATATCCGCTCGCAAGGCCTCCATCGACCGCAGCATATACCACAAGAATCTGATGCCGGTTGTCTATGTGACCGGTGACGTGGCCGGTGAGAAAGAAAGCCCCGTATATGCCATACTCGAAATGAGGAAAAAGATCGAGGAAATCCCTCTGCCGCAAGGACAAAAAATCGTTCAACACACGGCCCATATACCGGAAAGCGACAGGAGATTCGCCATGAAATGGGACGGTGAGTGGCATATCACCTACGAGGTTTTCCGCGATCTGGGTATAGCCTTTGGGGTCGTGCTCCTCCTTATTTTTATCTTAGTGGTGGGATGGTTCCAATCCTTCAGCACACCCCTCGTTATCATGGCGGCCATCCCCTTTTCTTTGGTTGGAATCCTGCCTGCCCACGGCCTTTTGGGGGCGTTCTTTACGGCCACTTCCATGATCGGGTTTATCGCCGGAGCCGGGATTGTGGTGCGCAACTCCATC
>JACNIU010000372.1 GCA_014382905.1 Desulfobacterales bacterium | reverse complement strand
CAAGCAAACCCGGTCCTAATATCTTATGCACGGTATATGCCGCATCTACAATTTTTTTAGCAATAGATTCTTCTCTTTTTGATAGGGGTTTAAAATTCATGTCCTTCCTTTGAGCCTTTGTGCCTTAGTGGCTGAACTGTTACCGCAGATTTTCGCAGATTAAAAGATGAGGGATGAATTCCTTTGAAATGGACGAATAGGATGAACAGGATAACTTTTTGTCAGATACTAAGCTTGCCCTTTTTTCCTGAAAGTTTTCTGCTGCCTACGAATCAGGTATAAGCAAGCCAAACCGAAGGCGACCATTATTAATCCACCTAAAATCACAGAATACATTCAAACCTCCTTTTCAATAAGTATGGCTAATAGATAAACAACAATAGAAATTAATACGCCTAAAACAACTAAAATTGGCCTAATTTTGAGTTCGTGAAATAAAGGGGCAATTACGGAGGTGGCAAAAGTTATTTTGCCCGTATCAGATAAGATATCTGCAATCCTTTTCTTTTGTTTTTCATTAAGCATTATCTATTCAACCCACCCTACCCTATAGAATTAAACATAGCCGGAGATATAGACGATGTCAATATTTAAAACATCTCCTGATAGATATCAGATTGCGGGAATAGAAAGACCCGCTCCCCAGAGGAGTAGCCTCCGCAGATTACCCCAGTACCATCTACCGGAGCTACCCCGGTGAAACAACAGCAACAACGGTTTCACTGGGCAGGCGGGGCAGGCACGGATTAACTAAATGAAATTATTTTTTAAGTCTGCGAAAATCTGCGAAATCTGTGGCTTGAAACGTATTTTTGATCTGGCCATGGCCAGTTTTTTGTTATGTTTTTTGAGTATTCCGATTCTTGTTGTCGGATTGATGGTGAAGCTGACTTCAAAGGGACCTGCACTGTACTGGTCTGACAGGGTGGGCATTAATAATACGATTTTCAGGATGCCTAAGTTTCGGACAATGGGCATAGATACACCGGCTGTTGCAACCCATCTCATGAAAAATCCTGATGCTTACCTCACGTCCATTGGTTCGTTTCTGCGCAAGTTCAGCTTGGATGAACTTCCGCAGTTGTACAGTATCTTAAAAGGAGATATAAGTTTTGTGGGGCCTCGTCCGGCTTTATTCAATCAGGATGATCTGGTTGAACTGAGAACCGGGAAAGGGGTGCACAGGCTTGTTCCGGGGATTACCGGCTGGGCACAGGTAAATGGTAGAGATGAATTGCCGATTCCGGTAAAGGTTGAATATGATGCGTATTATCTGAAAAACAGATCGTTTTCTTTTGACCTTAAGATATTATGGATGACGCTTGTGAAGGTTGTGAAGAGAGAAGGGGTAACGCACTGAGGCTGAAAAAGCCGGTTTTGGGTTTTGAGTTTTGGGTTTTGAGTTATGCTTGAGAAGAAGATTAGAAGGTGAGAAGATTAGCGGGAAAATGGTGTGATGGGGCAGAACGAGGTTGAGGAGGTAAAAAGAGAGGTGGAGAAGGAGGTGGATGAGGCATTTGTGTTTGCGAGGGGGAGTGCGTTTCCAAAGGCCGAGGATTTGCTGGACTACGTTTTTAAAAAATAGTATCTCACCGCAGAGACGCAGAGGGCGCAAAGGTAGGGATCTTCTTTTTCTTTTCTGTTGAGAGGACAGAAAAGAAAAAAGGGCCTCTCAGGTGACTGTGCAAATAGATGAATGGTATTAGATATCAATGAGTTAAGCAGTAAAATTATTGGGGCGGCTATAGAGGTACATAAAGCGCTGGGACCAGGACTCCTTGAGTCGGCCTATGAAAAGTGCCTGTGCTATGAGTTTGGACTTAGGGTCATGTGCTTTGAGAGGCAGAAACCATTGCCTATAATCTATAAGGGCAGGGAACTGGATTGTGGTTACAGGTTGGATATAGTTGTCGAAAATGCGATCATCCTTGAATTGAAATCATGCGAGAAAATTGAGGAAATCCATAAAGCTCAACTGCTGACATATCTCAAGTTGTCAGGTCTTAAATTGGGATTGCTCTTGAACTTCAATGTCGTTCTAATGAGAGATGGTATTGTCAGAATTGTGAACGAGTTGTAGGATCTGCGCGGTAAACAAAGAGTAATGATAGCTCACCGCAGAGGCGCAGAGGTGGGATATTCTTTTTCCTTTCTGTTGAGAGGACAGAAAGGAAAAAATAACCTTTCAAAATATCTGAGGGACTGAATTATGTTATCTTTTTGCCGTAAAGCTTTTGTTTTTTGTTTTTCGCCCTCTCAGCGAAAAACAAAAAAAGTAAGTAACCTCTGCGTGCTTTGCGACTCTGCGGTGAGAATTATAAGGAATATGTTATGAGACAATTGAGCTATGCTCTGGCTATTAATGAGGCACTTAATCAAATGATGCAAACCGATGAATCCGTCTTTCTAATTGGTCAAGGTGTAAAAAGTCCCTGGTATGTGGGCAGGACGGCGGAAGGCTTGTTAGATCGTTTTGGCGCCAGTCGGGTGATCGACACGCCGGTTTCGGAAAATGCAGTTACGGGCGCCGCTGTTGGTGCAGCTATTGTAGGTATGCGACCCATCGTCGTCCACCCCAGAATGGATTTTATGCTTTATGCCATGGATCCCATTATCAACCAGGCGGCGAATTGGTTTTATATGAATGGCGGCAAAAAGAATGTTCCGGTCGTCATCTGGGGGACGATCAATCGTGGAGGAGAGCAGGCCGCCCAGCATTCCCAGGCGCTTCATACCACTTTTGCGCACATTCCAGGCCTGAAAGTTGTCATGCCGGCAACCCCACGAGATGCCAAAGGCTTGATGGTCTCAGCAATCAAAGACAATAATCCAGTCGTTTTCATTGACGACAGGTGGCTGCACAACGATGAAGATCATGTACCCGAAGAACTTTACAGCGTTCCGATCGGCAAGGCCAATATCCTCAAGGAAGGTGTGGACTTGACCATCATTGCGGCCTCCTACATGCTGAAGCTGGCACGCAAGGCCACAGAAAAATTGACCGAAATGGGGGGCCAGGTTGAATTGATCGACTTGCGGACTATCAAACCGCTCGATACAGAAACCATCATAAATTCTGTACAAAAAACCGGCCGAGCTATGGTTGTAGACCCCGGCTGGCGGACCTACGGAATGGCCGCAGAATTAGCCGCGACCATTCAAGAGCTTGCATTCGATGCCTTAAAGATGCCCGTTGCACGCATCTGTCTCCCCGATGCCCCGGCCCCAGCCAGCAGGACCTTGGAGAAAGCCTACTACCCCACAACCGAAACCATTGTCGAACAAGCCCGAAAGATGATGAAACTGTAGGAACGAGTTTGGAAGAGCCGCTTGGGCCTGCTTTATTTTGAAAAACACACCTTTTTTGTTGATCTCCAAATTATCTGGCTCACAGTGACTGCTATTTTGTCCCGAGAAAGGGCCTTGAATGGACTGCAACACCTCTTGAAAAAGCTTGGTGCGAGCCAGCAGTTGATGCGCGTTTCCTTGCGCCAGGATTCGCTCCAACCTTACCCACCTCCTGGATCAGACGAAATTGTGATGAGCCGCAAAACTTCCACAGACTGATAGCCGCAAAAAGGCGCAAAAGGCGCAAGAATAAAAAATAGTCATTATGGGATTGAGGAATTTTCAAATGAGTTCACCGAGTATTATTTTTGGATTGAGTCCATTTCCACGACCACCCAAAACTGGGTATTTTTATTATAAACTTCCACCGAAATTTAGTGAATGGAATGTAAGAACCATAGCTGTCCTTGACCTCTATAATGTAGATGAAGAATATCTTTCAAATATTTTTGATGAAGGAATAAAGAAAATGCTTCATCGGGAACATCTTTCAGGAGAGGCGGCGTGTTCTGTTCTCGAAAAGTATGATACTGAGAATATAAGAGAGTTCGCTCAGGAGATTTTAGAGGAAGTTGTTCAGGGATATGTTGTGAAAATCAGATCCGCACCCCAGTTGAACACCCTGGAAGGGAACCCCAGTGAAATACGCTCCGCATTCCACCCCAGTACGATGGGTCCCACCTACGGGGCAGGCAGGGCAGGCAAAAAGGCACAAAAAATGCAAAACAATCCACAGATTACCCCGATGAAACAAAAGAAGACAAGGTTTCATGGGGCAGGCGCAGATT
>JACNIU010000250.1 GCA_014382905.1 Desulfobacterales bacterium | reverse complement strand
TTCTGATCAGCTCCTGGAAGGGGCCCAAAGGATGAAAAAACCGGTGATCATTGATTTCTATGCTGACTGGTGCGCCCCATGTCGAGAACTGGATGCGGTCACCTTTCACGATCGTGAGGTCGTAAAGCAGGCAGACCGTGACTTCATCCTGATCAAGGTGGATCTCACCCGAAAAGAAACCCCTGACCACCAGCGCCTTCTGCGCCAGCATAGGGTTAAGGGGGTCCCCACCATTGTTTTTCTGAATAGCGACGGAAAGGAAAGAAACGATCTTCGGATCGTGGATTTTCTCCCTGCGGATCAGTTCTTGATTCGAATGGCGGAAGCGAAGAAACCCAGGTTCACGGAATGATGGAGGACTGGAGGCCAATGCTCCAAGTCAATCGCCTCCGACAGAGTTATCTGTTTCTGACCTGGCCCTGCCTCCGGCCTATAGGGCCTACGGCCCGGTGGGAGGACAAGAACTTATACTTTGAAAGCAAAGGAGGAAACAATGCTGAAAGTCAGATTTTTTCTCAACGAGCCTAACGGCAAGCCGTGAAAGCATTTTATCAAGATGATGCCCAGGTTGGGCGAAAAATATGACATTGAGATTGAGACGATTTCCAAACCGAGGGAAGAATACAACACCGATGAATACTTTGAGCTCGATCTACCGGTTGCCCCGGCCGTTGTGGTGGGTGAAGAGATCGTGGTAGAGAGTGCTGATGTGTTGGATCAGGAACTTGAGGGGGTCATCTGCAAACACCTTGGCCTTCCCCCTCCCGAACCTGAAAAAAAGGGGGTGCTGGCACGTTTTCTGAAGAAATAAGCCTTTATTATTTTGGTATGGATAACCTGGGCCTTCCCGTCCGACAGGAGTCAAAAAAAATGGCTCTGCCTGAAAGGAGTTACCCGAATTTTTACTTCTCGATTCCGATCCTTGCCCGAACACCGTTATCATAGTAGTGCTTGATCTCTTTCATTTCGGTTACAAGATCTGCCGCCTCTATAACGAGAGGGTCCGCCATCCTGCCGGTAATCACCAGTTCAACCCCTTCCGGTTTTGCCCGGATGACATCTATCAAGTCCTCTACTGAAAACAGATCGTAATAGGTCGCGATATTTGCCTCGTCGAGAATGACAACATCATAGGCCCCGGAGCACATGATCTCCCGGACCTCTTTGAGGCCTTCACGTGCTGCCTTAATATCCTTTTTGTTTGGTTCTCGGTTAATGAAAAAACCGAGACCATATTGTCTTATTGTGATGAAATCTGACAGTCTCTCCACTGCCTTAAGCTCGCTGTACTCCATTCCCTTGACAAACTGGGCGACATAGACCTTGAGGCCGGCCCCAGCGGCGCGCAGGGCAAGGCCGAAGGCTGCGGTTGTTTTACCTTTGCCATTTCCTGTATAGACATGTACATATCCTGTCATCTTTTTACCCCATCATATTTCCAAACCATATCCTCCCCCTTCCTAATAAGTATGAGCCTCTGAAAAATGTTCGATTCTGGTCAAGTTCAGGTCTCTTTCCAAGGCATCGTCGATAGCATGTCATTATCTCCCATCTGGTATCGGATTTCAACGGAGAAGCCTCCTCTTTCTGAATCCATCGCACAGAAATTTCACCTGCACAACCTCCTCCGGAAAACACTCCGTTACTACTTACAACCTTTCCAGACCGGTAACCACCCCATGGCAGCGGCAGGCCGTGCTCACCAGAAAACAACCTTTGGCTCTTTCCATAGCATCCATCAGTGAAAGAAGCTGCCCAGGACGATACCCGCCAATCCCTGCTCCCAACTGGTAGCTCCGTATAACCGACGCCTGAAATGGGGGTATCTGGAGGTCCCCAAGGATTTCAAACATGTTCTGTTTTCTTTTTTCGTTCGTAACCGTGCAGATATCACGGGGCTCGGCACAGTCATCAGGACACCTGAAATCGGCATGGCTGACGTAGACATTCCCCTCTGATCCCCTGATGGGATTGGGGAGAAGCGGGTCGATTTCAGAGGGCAGGGAAACCCGACGGAGTCGCTCCGGACCCAGATGAACCAGGAACCACTCCGCAGCCAAGTGAACCGGCAAGGCTGGAATGACCCAATCCGGCTTATTGCCGGCATGGAGGTGATTCTCAAGAAAGTCAACCCCATCGGCCTGTGCAATCGTGCAGCCAGGGCCTTCGTACTGCAAGAGGTTTTCTCTGACAGGGTCTACCAGAACGAAATGGGTGCCTTTACTTTTCTTCGACAACCGCTGATAGGCAAGCAGACCGAACTGACCTACCCCTATGATCCAGATCTCTTTCATAACGATGGGTCTATTAATATTGCGATCACCCAAGCTTGCCGTATTTATACGTCGCCTCCATGAGGGCCTCCAAGTTTTCCTTGGGCACAACCGGCCAGAGATCGCAGCCGGGCCATACGGCGTCTACACCGTTTGCGATGGCCTCCTTCACGGCATTATCCACGTCATCGGGTTTCCCCTGCACAACCACCCCGTAAGGATCTATGTTACCCAATATACGCATATCGGGTCCGACTTTCTCCCTCGATTCTGCCACGTTGTTCTTCTGCTCCACGCTGATAGCATCCGCACCGCAGAGGGCCATCTGGTCAACGATGCTGTCTGTATCGCCGCATATGTGCAGGATCTTGGGCGAGTCCATACCGGCAAAGACCTTCTCCAGATAAGGCCGTATCAGCGTCTTAAACATGCGCGGGCTTAATATGTCTGACGTGGCCCCCATTTCACGGACGGTGATGTAGTCTGCACCGGCCTCTCTATAGATCTTGGAGATCTCAATGAGCACGTCTGCTAAGGTACTCAATATGTTCTGTACTGTCTCTTTGTCCTTAAACGCGGCCTTGGCCAAGTCACCGATATCCACCAACTGCCCCGCCAAGGTGTAGGGCCCTAAGACCCAGGACCCTATTGCCACATCATTGCCGATCTCCTCCTTCAAATAACCGATCGCCTCGGTTACCAACGGTATCCTTCCCGCATTGGCCAAATCAGACGGTATCTGAAGGCCCAGATCCTTCACCTTTTCGGCAACCTTCTGTGTTATAGTAGGGTAGACAACATCGGTATGGTGCGGGTAAAAGTTGACCCCGGCACCTAAGGCCTCGGCCTCGACCCCCATGTCAAACGGAACTACCGCACACTCAAGCCCGAAGATCTGAAACGTGGATGCAGCCATGCTGGCCATTTTACGTGCATCCACATGGATATCTGAGAAGTTCCAGCCATATTTCTCAAGCCCGTGAACAGTTACATTCCCCATGCCACTGAAAACAGGGACACAATCTATCTCTTCCTTACCAAAAAACCTCATCACCCTTTCTTTAGAGTTAAGTCCTGTGTTCATAATCTTTTTACTCCTTTTTTCCGCCCCAACCCTTGCTCAGGGCTTGTCAGTTCAATTTTCCTTAGGAAGAAGATCCTTCAGGTGAGGAAAATCATCCTTCATATGCGGCAACCACATGGACTCCATGAACGTCTTCTCAAAAGTAGGCTCCACAGTTAGTTCTATATATTCCACTTTCCTTGCAAATTCATCGGCTTCCTTTCTCTTGTCTACATCAAGGAGCGCCATTCGCGCGCCATCACCAGCGGCATTACCCACTGAATAGAGATTTTCAGGCGCACAGTCAGGAAACATCCCTAATAAGGCTGCCGATTGCTTGTCTATGTAGCTACCAAAGGCGCCGGCCAAAATAACCTTATCCAACTTATCCACACCCAAGGTCTTCAACAGGATCTTGGCCCCTGAGTACATGGCCCCCTTTCCTAACTGTATGGCCCTTATGTCCTTCTGACAGACCACGATATCCTGGCCTATTGACGTCTCCTTGGCCCAGGCAATGACGTACTCCGGTGAATTTTCATTCATGCGAAGTCGAGCCGTCGGCAGGTCTTTCTTGAACCGGCCGGTTTTGTCAATGATTCCGGCTAAGAATAGCTGAGGAACCGCATCAATTATCCCGGAGCCGCAAATACCCTTGGCCCCGATCTCCTCCGGCGCCATCTCCGTATTCCATCTCTCCTCGTCAATTATCTTGTAGCGGACCTCTAAGGTCTCTTTGTCTATCTCTATCTTTTCGATGGCACCCGGGGCCGCACGCATGCCAAATTTCAGCTCAGCACCCTCAAAGGCAGGCCCGGTGGCGCACGATG
>JACNIU010000472.1 GCA_014382905.1 Desulfobacterales bacterium | reverse complement strand
CAATGAAGATATGGTTTCATCGATAACCGTCAGGATCTCCTTGTGTGTCTCCAGTTTCATTTTTCGAATCAACTCCCTGTCCTTGTTTAGTGTCTTGGCAAAGGCAAGAACTTCGTTCATGAGATCGTCGATATGGACGGCTTTTTTTACGATATGATGCTCTACGCATTCCTGGGCAGTAAGCCGTATACCGGTGAATTGCATTTCTTCAAACTTATACGTGGGAACGGCACGTCTCGACAGTGCCATAAAAACCGGTCCCAGGAGCATGTTGATGTCCACTTCGGGCATACACATCCACCCTCTGTCCGAACGCATAAACCGAAAATCGTGGGCAAATGACAGAAAGGCCCCCCCGGCAAAGGCATGCCCGGTGATGGCTGCGACGGTCAACATGGGATAGGTCAGGACACGCTTCATGAAGCCGTACATCTCTGCCAGAAACTTATTTCCCAATTCAGGACCCCCCTTTTCAACTGCCGGAACAAGCCAGTCCAGGTCTATGCCGTTGCACCATATCTTTTCGTGTGAGGACTTCACGACAAGCACCTTCGCCTCTGTGTGATGCTCTATCTCATCCAATATCCCCAAAAAGCCTTCAAAAAACGGAAAATTAAACCGGTTTTCCCCGCAGCTCATGGTCAACACGGCCACGTGTTCATCCAATTTGTATTCGAATCTCGCCATCGCCAACAACCTCCGTTTATTTCTTTAGAGCCGGTGGTTTGATACTCTCCTCCATAGTCTTTTTTCCCCAGTTCTATTTTTTCGCTACCGCAGCTTCTTTATCCGCATACCAACGCTCCATCCACTCCCTTGCATCCTTAGGCGGATCATAGGTCTCTTCCTTACGTTCCAGGATAAGGGATTGGGTGGGACACTTGTAGACGCACACGCCGCAACCGATGCATCTGTCAGGGTCCAGAACTGAAACCTTGCCTTTCTTGTTGGTTGCCGCCGAGGAATCTTCCAGTCTGAGCGCCTCCATGGGGCAGCGCTGCACGCACAGACCGCAGGCCTTGCAGGTTTCCGGTGTTGTGCGCACCCGGTAGTTGGACACATCGTGGCTCTTGTGGTGTTTCAAGACGTGATACGCCTCGAAAAAGAGACAGCAGCACATGCAGCAGTTGCAGATAGTGTCCGCGCCTTCCTGCCAGTTGGAGATGGCATGGACAAGGCCGGATTCAGCCGCCTGTTCGAGTATCTCCTTCGTTTCCTCCCGGGTGATCTCCCGGCCCAGACCGTTTTCAACGATATAGTGCCCGAGCCGGCCAAAGTGGAGACAGACCTCCATGGGGTGGTCGCAGACCTTCGAGTCGGGATCGAGGAGTTTTCGCTGGCGGCATGGGCAAAAGGAGACAGTGCAGTAGTCCTGGGAATCCACGAACTTGACCACGTCTTCGTATGGAAGAATCCTGCGGGGATCTTCAACGGTCTTGTCTATGGGGATAGTCCGAAGTCCCTTGGTGTGGGCCTCTCTAAACTGGTCCATAAAACCGTCATAAAAGTACTTATTGAACGGGTTCGCCGTCGATTTTGTGGCTTCATCCGGGTGTTCTGCCCAGTACGGACCACGCAGGAAGACGAAAAAGGAATCATTCAAGCTGTAGCGGATGGAATCGCCCTTTTGATTCCGCCAGACCACGCCCCTTCGCGCCAGGGCATCCAGCCTGGGTGCCAACTCCTCAGGGGCCGTCCCTTTCATCTCGGCCAGTTCCTCAAGGCTTCGGCCCGAAAAAGGGATGCCTGTCAGAAGCGCCGCCTCTTCAGGGTTGTAAAAGGACCGGACGGTCGGCATCAGGTGTTCGGAGTCGGGAAGCCCCCACCAGGTCTTTTTAAGCCAGTCGATTAACTGTTGGTAGATGTCTTTGTCTGATCTGTCAGGCATGGCTCCCTCCATATGACGGTGAATTGATTTGTATGCAAATTATAAAATCAGAAAAAAGCCATTATACTCGAATGTCTTTCAGGAGGCGCTTGAGCAGGACCTTCTCTTCAAGGTTGAGGATGCTAAGGATTTCCTCATTGGACTTCTCCCTCTCGGCCAAGATCAAGGGTTTCAGTTCTTTTGACTTGTCGGACAGGTGGATGCGGATAAAGCGCTTATCCTCGTCATCATTCGCTTTGTGGACCCATCCCTTTTCGGACATGCGGTCGAGTATGCCGGAGAGAGTGGCATTATCCAGAACCAGCCGTTTGCCGATCTCACTGGCCGTCAGGCCTTCCTCCTCCCAGAGGGCCTCCAGAATCAGGTGCTGGACCGGCGTGATTCCGTAGGGCAAAAGGTGCTGTTTAAAATTGCCATGGGCCTTCTGGTAGGCCTTGGCTAAGAGAAATATGATGCAGTCTTCATATTGGGCCATGATCAAAACCTTTCGTATACATAATATTATCGATCTCCCATATCATTGTAAAGAAAAAAGTATTTGTTCACAGGTTCAAAAGTCACGTGGGAGCGGGACGCTGTAAATTTCGGGGAACAAATAAAGTTTTCCCGCTGGAGACGGATAGATTTACGGGATATCAGGACACTGCATCCTTGAACGTATGTGGTTCTAAATACTTCTCTGATGATCTGATAGCATATGGCCCGAAGTCGCGATTTTTTTCTTGACACTATTTTTAATTTGAGCTATAAATATCAATTATGGATTCAGAGAGAACGCAAACTTTAGCGACTGATCTTAGAAACTGGTGGTGGCGCAGCTCTAACAGGGAGGTGTGCCCATCCGCGTTGATATAACCTGAAATATATCGCATGATTTAAAAACCGTGGGCCCCTCCCGGGTCCTGCGGTTTTTTTATTTGCTGTACGAAAAAAAGGGCCGTGGGGCGATGATCCTCATGGCCCTTTTTTGTTTTGCGCCCTGGATTAAATTGCAGAACAGAATCCGGGATTTTGCCAAACCATTTTATACAAAGGAGGCCAAAAACATGATCAAGGAAGCTATTAGAAAGGTTGTCAGGGGAGATGATCTGACCGAGGCGGAGATGGAAAGGGCTATGAATGGGATAATGTCCGGGAATGTTGCACCGGCTCAGATCGGAGCATTTGTCACTGCTCTGAGATTGAAAGGGGAAACCGTAGACGAGATCACCGGCGCTGCCAGGGCGATGCGGGCCAGGGAAAGAAAGATGAATGTCAACAATCATCTGGTAAACATCGACCGGGATGAAATTAATGTGGAAGATGAGACCATCCTGAATACGTCTGGAACCGGGGGGGATGGTACCAACACATTCAATGTCTCCACTGCAACTGCATTCGTGGCTGCAGGTGGAGGCGTAAAGGTGGCAAAACATGGAAACCGGGCAGTTTCCAGCCTGTGCGGGAGTGCGGACGTGCTGGAGAATTTAGGTGTCAAACTGGACATCAACCATTCGGACGTGGAAACGTGCATCCGTGAGATAGGCATTGGATTCCTCTATTCCCCTCTTTTTCATGGGGCTATGAAACATGCTGTGGGAACCAGACAGGAGATTGGGATCAGGACCATTTTTAACCTCTTGGGACCGCTTACAAATCCGGCAGGGGCCTCTGCCCAGGTCCTCGGTGTCTATGATCCGGTGCTTACCGAGAAGATTGCCACTGTACTTGACAGGCTTGGCACCAGAGAGGCCTTTGTGGTGTGCGGCGAGGGCACCTTTGACGAGATCAGTATTTGTGGTCCCACAAGGGTTTCGCATCTGAAAGAGGGTAAAGTAAACACCTTTGACATGACACCGGAAGAGTATGGTTTCAAGAGGGCTGCTCCTGAGGCCATACGGGGAGGAGATGCCAAAGAAAACGCCCAGATCATCCGGAATATTTTAGATGGGGAGAAAGGTCCTAAGAGGGACATGGTTGTCCTCAACGCCTCGGCAGCCTTTGTAACAACTGGTCTTGGCAAGAGTTTTGAGGAAGGGATTGGACGGGCAAAGGACTCCATAGACTCCGGAAAGGCAAGGGAGAAACTCCTAAGTTTAGTTGATTTCACGCAGGAGTGTAGCGCGTTTGTTCGGAAAGATCTGTAGGATGTTGAAATGCATTCTCGCAAGAAATGAATTGACCTTGTCGTTGAAAACCGGATAATGTTATTACTAACCAATCAATACATCTATGGAGACCTTTGCAAAACGCCCCCTTTTGGCCAATCTCGGCGTTAGGCTCAAATTTCAATCCTCGAAA
>JACNIU010000092.1 GCA_014382905.1 Desulfobacterales bacterium | reverse complement strand
TTTTCTTTTATTTCTGGCGTAAGTCTTGCGTGTGTCATTGCCGTTTTTGCCATTTTGCCTCTCTTTTGTACTTTGTTGTATACCTAAATGGTACACATCGGCAATCGATTTGTCAAGATACTTTTTTCCATTTGACGTATAATGGGTCGCGGTAGGAATGCCGGTTCCCCGGCACCCCCCGCACAGATCCCGGCATGCGGAACTACCGCACCGGGCTCCTACCTCGGGTAATAACGCGCAGGCGCTCAGCTAAGCAGAGTGGGTTGGGGGGACGTCCATTTGTAATTCAGTAATACAATATTTTTTTGGCACGGATCACGCGGATGACGCTGTTTTTTTGTTGTTGTAATAGGGATTGAAGAACCCCGCAGCTTGCTGGGAATCTCCCAAATTTAAGGAAAATTTACCCATTTTAAGTTCGTTCGCTAACCCCGCTACGAGCAGCGAGGAATGCGCTTGCTGTGAATTTTCAGGCACATGAATTCTTAGTGCGACCAAGCCTTCGGAGGCGAAGGAGGGGGAATGGGGGACGCAGTGGATTGATGATTTATGATTGTAGATTGATAAAAAGCTCAAAGCTGAAAGGTGAAAGCTGAAAAATGTTAGCAGTTATTGGTTATTGGCGCTGGATACTTGATACTGGATGCTGGATACCGGGTGCTGGTTGCTGAAGGTAGCCCTCTATTTCACCCCTGATTGCGATATAATGCTCATAGTCATTCGCCCATTCAACAAAATCTTCCGAGTCTTCTGACAATCCCTTGCAAAATTTATCGAAAAACTCCTCAGATTCCATCTGGTATTCCATCTGGTATTGGCTCTCATAGTTGCTGAGGCGTTTAGCTATAGCCACCAGCGCGTCTACAGGTGAATCATAATCGATTCTTTGTTTACGCATACTTTCTCCTTCTCAGCGTTGATATAACGCGTCATTGTAATGGTGGATCTCAGGGGGCATGTAGGGGAGATCACGCCTCGGATACCCAATTTTCACATTTGAGGTTTGGTATTCTCGAGAATTCATTGATGTTGTTTGAGATAATCGTTAAATCCAGACTCAGGGCATGGGCAGCTATGAGCGTATCAAGCGGACCGATTGTTTTCCCTTTGGACTCCAGAAATGCCCTTATTTTCCCATAGCGTTCAACCAACCTCTTGCCATGAAACGGCAGGATGGTCAGCGGCAGTAGAAATTCATCAAGCGCCTCTTGATTTCTGTTTTTGTGCTTGCTTTTCGCAACGCCGTACTGAAGTTCCGCGTGTGTTATGGAAGAAATCGCGAATTCATGAACGGGATACTGTTCAAATTTTCTCAAAACCTTCTTTGGCTTTTCATTGATGATGTATATGCAAATATTTGTGTCCAAGAGGTATTTCATTGGAACATGGGCTCCCGCTTCTGCTCTTCTACAGGTTGATTTCGCTCGATTTTAAAATCTTTTTCAAAATGGTTCAAGCTGTCAAAGAGAGGCGCCCAAGACCTTTCTTTGGGTAACAGGACGATCGCCTCACCATGCTTCTTGATATACACTTCAGTACCCGCCATTCTAAATTCTTTTGGCAATCTGACGGCTTGGCTTTGCCCATTTTTAAACAATTTTGCTGTTTTCATTGTTAGCCTCCATGCATAAATATATATTTAGAGTATATACTTACGACACTGTTTGTCAAGCGGAAATTGGCTTTAAGGGGGACGCTGGTAAAAAAGTAAGTTACTTCAATTTTTGGCGCGGATTTTCCCAGTGAAATGCGCTTCGCTGTCATTATCATGAATTTCACGGGACAGGCGCGGATGGCACCCCGGTTAAATGCGCTACGCTGTCCTGCGGAATTGAACTGGGTAAACCGCAAAGGCGCTAAGGGCGCTAAGGGGTTGTTTGTTGGTTTTGTTTTAATCCTGGAAGAAGGACCCCAGGATCAAAACACACCAAGCCCTGACGGGCGATTACTGCTTTAAGTTGTTTACCATTCGCTTGATACCGTTTTTCATTAGAGTTACGTTCCAGTTCAGAAGAAATCCTAGTTCAAGATTGGTAAGTTTGAGATAAGTAAGGAGTTGGGCCTGGTGGATCGGAAGGAGCTTTTCGACTGTTTTGTTTTCTATGACCACAGCTTTCTGGACCATCATATCGATTCGAAAGCCCAGATCAATACTCACTTTTTCGTATTTTACATCTGTAAATGGGGACGGTCATGATTTTATGCGTTTGTTTAAACGGAGATGAAAGATAGAAGCTGAAATCAGCGCCGGGGTGTATTGATAATTGACGATGATTTGCCAAATCCAATCATGCGGCAAACACCGGGATGTTCCTGATCCTAATGCCTGAGTCAGTTACGCTCACCATCGCACCCTTCTTTACCTGAGGTTCAACTTTAGTCCAAATCTTTTTTATGAGAAAGGCCAAGTCAGGCCCTCTCAGGCCTTCCAAGCGAATCCGTATCACAGAAGGAGCAGAGGCATTTGTCAGCGCGAGAATAGTATGAAAGTCTGAATCCAGAGTAATTATGACACGCTCTTCTCTTCGTGCATACTCAAGAATTTGCGCGTCGGTGGATCTGCTTAAACCGATATCTCCTGTATGCAACACGTCCCACCCTTCATCGCGCAAAGCAGAGCCTGCTGATCGGGGAAGACCCTGGTCTAGAAGAATACCGATCACGCCGCCTCCAAAGCAATGCTTTGATCATACAAGTTCCCGGCGGCGAATTGCAGGGCCTGGCGAATGTCCTCTTTTTCCAACTCAGGATACTCATGCTGCAGTTCATCCCAATCTGGATAAAGTGCAACGGCTTCCACCACCCTACGCACAGTTAACCGCATATTCCTTATACACGGCTGACCATTCATGGTTTCCGGATCTACGGTAATTCTGTCAAATTTTGCCCTCATTATTGCCTCCTTAGGTTTTGTGGGATATTTGGCACTGTGAATTTCACGGGACAGGCGCGGATGGCACCCCGGTTAAATGCGCTACGCTGTCCTGCGGAATTGAACTGTATACGTAATGGGGGACGCAGTGGATTGATGCCCCTGTTAAATCGACTACGCCGTTTCACTTCGTGAGTAGGAAGCGGGACGTTGTTTCATTGTTGCGTTACCCCATGTGACCTTTATGTGTTGAGGGCATTATTCCAGTACCTTCTTCTTACGCTCCGTTCGCGTGCACTCCAGTTGGGGCACCTGGCTGAATCCGTTGAATCGCAGCGACGCCCGAACCCTCTTGATCAGCTCTCCCCGGCTCAGCGCTCCCTGTGTCTCTCTGACATGCTTCGAGAAATAGTACGTGAAGGCGCCGTTGTAGCTCCCTTTGATATACGCATCCGCAGAGGTCTGATTATCTTTGCACCCGCTGAAAAGCACATGGGTTAAGGGATTACCGCCCTTCGCCAGTTTTCTGACCTTCAGATCATCGTCGTCAACACGGGCGAGTATATCGGCAGGCGGTGTCAGGAACTTTGGCTTAAAAGAGAGATCCTGAGGGAGGCTCTCAATACCGAAAGCCTCACGCGTCCCGGTGCCGGAATGACAACAGTCCAGCAGGACCTCAAGGTTGATTCTCTTAGGGAGCGTACTGAAAAACTCCCCCAACTCATCGTCTACAATATACCTACCATCCCAATCCATATCGTGAGGGCAGAGGATCTCGTCAAGGTGGTCTTTGAGCTCATCTCCGTCCCTGTCCCGGATCTGGGAGCCGTGCCCGGAAAAGTGAAACAGGAGGCGGTCACCGGCTTTTGCATCGGCGACAAGCCAGCGCAGCCGGTTCATGATGTTCTCTTTGGTGGCACGCTCGTCGATGACCACACGGATGTCATTGACGTCAAAGCCAAAGTATTTGAGGAGGATATCTCTCACGTTGGTGACATCGTTGACACATCCGTTGAGATCCGATCCCGGGATGTTGTATTTGTTGACGCCGACGAGAAGGGCACGTTGAGTCATGGTATTCACCTCGTTTGTCTGGTTTATCTGGTTTTTGATAAGGGGGACGCTGGTAAAAAGTAAGTTTCTTCAGTTTTTGGCGCAAGGATAGAGGTTCAAAGCTGAAAGATGGAAGCTGATAAGTAAATAAGGGCTGTTTTGTGTTTTCGGTTTTGAGTGTTGAGTTTTTAATCGAGAAGCGCTTAGGACGCGAAGGTTTAAGGACAAAAGCTTTTATCCTGTTTTATGCCAATTTAAGACACGGAAGTTCTCGAATAATTTGAAATCTTGAGTGTTCCGTGTGACCAGAATCAGATCATTAACACTCGTTATCGCCGCGATCTGACCGTCGACAAAAGATGGCATCTTTCCATGCAAGGATAGTTTTGACCTCTGTTCTGCATGCCATTCTGCCGCCCGCTCATCATAAGGAAGGATATCCATGCTCCGAAATACGACATCCTCAAGATATGCTTCGAGCATCTCCCGCTTACGGGAAACCGGAAGCCGAAGGCAGCCGTACAG
The DNA here is from genome assembly GCA_014382905.1 of Desulfobacterales bacterium. Taxonomy (GTDB): domain Bacteria; phylum Desulfobacterota; class DSM-4660; order Desulfatiglandales; family Desulfatiglandaceae; genus JACNIU01. The sequence continues at coordinate 17,395 of JACNIU010000092.1, read as the reverse complement.
GAGTTCATGCCATACCGGAGCAGCCGTCACAATCTCGTCTTGATGTTTTTCGAGCATTTCCATCACGTACCGGTCGGGGAGAGCTTTCACGGCTTCAGACAAGACGTTTGTGTCGAGCAGGTACTTTATCATGCCAAGTCGACTTCCCGGCCTGAGGAATTATCTCTAACGCCTTCAAATTCTTCCCCGGTAACAACTACACCTTCTTTTTCCATGTGTTTCCGCAAAGAATTCAATGCACTCCAATAACCTTCTCTTTTTCGGTTCAGCCTTTGATAATCTTTCATTGACAACAAAACAGCAACGGGCCTGCCATGCCGGGTCAGCTTCACAGCCTGTCCGGTTTCCACGGAATGGATGAGCGATGGCAGCTTGTTTTTGGCATCGGCTATCGTATATTGTTCTTCCATAATTCTTACCTCCCTATGCCGAAGGATATGTACTAATCAGGATAATAGCCATATTTATAGCCATTGTCAATAAAGAAGTGTTCTCGGGGACATTCTATGGGACAAGGGGACGTTGTTTCATTGTTGACATCCTGGATTCGTCAAACTGAAGGGCAGGGGGGACGTATTGGATTGATGATTTATGATTGCAGATTGATGATTGAAGGACAAAGAAAAGTTGAACCCCGGTTAAATACGCTTCGATCGGGAAGCGGGACGCCCTTAAGTTTCTAAGTTTTTTGTTTATTAGACAGGATTGTCAGGATGATCAGGATATTTTTGTTCAGCTTTCATGTAATGGGGGATGCATTGGGATTGTGGAGTAATAGGGGACGTGGTCAACTTATAATCTTCTGGTCTATGTAAGCCACTCGATGCTGATTATACCTTGTTTTTCAAGCGATCTAAATTCAGGGTCCCCTGTTAGAAGGGGACAGTTATTGATCATCGCCAAAGCCGCAGCAAAAGAATCCGCATACGAAATAGGATACCTTGCTTTAAGACCGGCGGCTGCCAGAAGAAGTTCCTCATCGATGCGATCGATCAGTTTTATCGGCAAAGCTTTAATTCTGGAGTAGGCTAAGTCTGCCAAACTCTGGCCTTGTTCCCTTAATGTGATATAATAAACCTCACCTATGTGAATTGCGTGGAGATATAGGCGAAAGGCGCCATTCTTTGCCTGAGTGAGAGCGTGCTGGATCTGGTCAGAAAAGGATTCATTTTCGAGATATCCAATTAAGGCATAACTGTCGAGGACAAAACTATTTGGCCCTTGCAATTGTCTTATTCTCCCTCTGTCTTTCGAGCCTTTTTTCTTTCAAATAAGCTTTCAATATTCCAGAACCCTTTAGCATCCCTCGGGCCGCCACAATCGGATTTTCGGATTCGGGTACCATCAAAATGCCTTGATCTTTTTCAATCCAGCGAATCGCTGTGGCCGAGCGTATTCCATATTTTACCCTCAGCCTTTTGGGAATTACGACCTGCCCTTTTGATGTGACCTTGGATAATATGGCTTCCATTTATCTTACCTCAATGATTAGAATTAATAGTGAGGATAGGCTACACAAGAGGTAGGAAATTGTCAATCATATTTTCTTACTTAGGAACAAATTGGGGTCAGATTAACTATTTGGTTATAACGTTGTTACATTGAGACCTTTGCAAAACGCCCCCTTTTGCCCAATCTCTGCGCCACGCTCAAATTTTAATCCTCGAAATATTGAAGAACCCCGCAACGAGATGCGGGTAGTCTCCCAAATGTAAGGAAGATTTGCCCATTTTAGGTTCGCTCGCTAACTCTTTGCGACCAGTAGGGAATGCGCTCGCTGTGCATTTTCAATATATTCCTGTGTTAAAATTATCGCCTTCCTTGATCTTGACCAAAATTGAGCATTTTTCAAAGGTCTTATATTATGAAGTTATGGAGCGGGACCCCCTTCAGCTTCTAAGTTTTCCAGTGGTTCTTGGCACGGATTTCTCGTATTTCACGGTGTTTTGTATTGCCTTTGAATCCGGGCATCCGGATTGCAAAGCCACACCATTCAGCTATGCTCAGAAGTTCCATATGTTAGTGGATGTTGGTGACTTCGTTGACTTCCTGGTTTTGAACCGGGGACACAGGCAGGGTGTTTTTGTTGGTAGGGACGATTCTCCTACTTCAGAAGGCGATTGAAGATCTTACCACACAGATCGGAGAGCATACTGTGTAATAAGCTCATCCGGGGTCAATAGGATCAATCCGGCGACAATAGCCTGGCATATCAGAATTCGGTCAAAAGGATCTTTATGCAGATCAGGCAGTTTAGCCAGGTGTAATGTTGCCTCTTCATCCAGTGAAAGACTGTCTATATTATGCTGGCGCCGTTTAGAAGGAATGTACTCCTGAGGCGGGTTCGGAAGTGACAATTTGCCCAGTTTGTATTTAATAGCGATTTCCCAGGTTGAAGCAACGCTAAGATAAACTTCGTTTTCAGGATCAACAAACAGTTTTCTGGCCTGTCTTGAAAGTTTTGGATCATCAGTAATTATCCAGAGAAATGCACATGTATCCAAAAGTATTTTCATGTATTATCCCCATTAAAGGCGGCAAGGACTTCCTCTGGCAAGGGCTCAAAGAATTCACGGGTAACTTCAAATTCTCCTTTTGCCAACCCTAAAGGGCGTTTATGTTTTCTGTGCGGATGAATTGGCCTGATTTCAGCAATAGGGATATTTCTTTTGCATAAGATGATAGTTTCCCCTTTGGCTATTTCTTCAAGATATCGGGAAAGATGTGTCTTTGCTTCATGTATATTTAGTCTTATCATGAGGTCAATTATAAACTAAGTATTGAACTAAGTCAAGAAAAACATTGTGTGTGATTTATGAACATTTACGGGACGTTCTTCAGATTATAAGTTTCTATTCTTCCATTAAATCCGGATGGTTTTCGTGAAGCCATTCTTCAACCTCTTGGCGAAAACGGCTTGCAAGGTCCAACATCTCTTTAGCTTCCTGGTCGGAGATCATACCGGCATGATCATAACCGCTGATATTTCTTTTCTTTCGAAACTGATCAAACAAGGCAATCGGGCCGGCATCAGCCTTGATAGTATGAGCAAGAGATTGAATAACCCTGTAATGATGAGCTTCTCTCACTGCACGATATGGGGGACGCATTGGGATTGACTATCGACGATTGAATATTGAATATTGAAAGAGAAAGAAAAGTTGAACCCCGGTTAAATAAGTGCAAAGGAGATTTAACTGGGCAGGCGGGGTAAACAAAGAGCGCAAGGGGGATTTTTTTGGTGGTTCAAATTGCGGCATGGAGACCGCAAAGTTCATTTAGGATTTGGTTAGGAATAAACCGGAGACTAATCCCAACTTTGGCCATTGTCAAGAAATATAGATAGAATTCTTGAATTCTTCGTGCGCGGGTCGCTGGGGTCCGCTGGGGGTCGGACCTCAGCAACCTTACAGTTAGTTTATTTTATTAGTTTTTGATACATTTCAATTCTCACCAAAAAGTTCTAAGCCCAAATTTACGATACGCTTTGAAATCGCGATCCTTTGATACCAAGGTCATTTTTCGCTGAATAGCCTGCCAGATAATGATACGGTCAAAGGGGTCCTTGTGTGAAAGCCTTGGTAACCTATGGAAATTAGATGCTTCAGCGGCGGTGATCGGCAATATGTCCAGATTCATATGATCGGCAAAATCAGGCAATTCTTCCGGCTTCACTCCGGTTAATTCGAGTTTTCCAAGGGCATACTTCAAGGAAATTTCCCAGAATGTAACTACACTGACAGCCACGTCATTGTTCGGAGACTTTATCTCACGGATTACTGCCTTGCTCAACTTGTCGGGGGTAAAAAGCGACCACAAAAATCCATGAGTATCCAGTAATAAGTTCATGAGGCCAGCATTTCTTTCTCACTAATCTCAAAGTCGTCATGGATTATGCATCCGGCCCGGTCCTTAAGTAAGCCAAGACTCCTTTCCGGTGTAGAGGCATAGGCTGAATATGGGACAATTACAGCGACTTTTTCCCGCTTTTTGCCGTAACTTATAACAATTTCCTGACCGCTTCTTATTTTTTTCAAAACCTCTGAAAAACTGGTTTTCAGTTCTCCTATCGTAAGTGTTTGCATATGAGCGCTCCTTTCGTATTGTATTGTACATATTGGTCAATATTACATAGTTCTTGACAACTTGTCAAGAACGAAAATCATGTAAAAAAATAAAGGGGTCATCAAGTCTTTGCTTGACTCATGTTGCTATTTTGACCTCAATGTATAATGGGCTACTTAACTGCGTTTCTCTAAAATTAAACCGCTAAGACGCCAAGATCGCAAAGGGGTTTTTTGTTGGTTTGTTTTGATCCTGGAAGAAAGACCCCAGTTAAATACGCCCCGGTACGATTTCCCGAACCTACGGGGTAAACTGCGCTGTCATGGTCATGAATTTCACGGGGCGGGCCCAGGATCAGAACAGAACCAAGCCCTGACGGGCGACTATCGAATGGGCACGTATTAAAATTATGTGAGTCGGAAGCGGGACGTTGTTTCATTGTTGACATTCTGGATTCGTCAAACTGAAGGGCAGGGGGGACGCAGTGGATTGATGCCCCTGTTAAATCGACTACGCTGTTTCACTTCGTGAAAATTTAACGGGGTAAAATTTATGATTGTTGATTGATTGGGTCAAGAGTCTAATGAAAAAACAATAATATTTTCGGCTATAGTCTTGCTAATTCTCTATAGACAGCAGAATCATTGCGTTTGCCGACAAGCGCAATTTTGAGAACATCTTCTTCAACGCGGTAGATAATTCGATATTCTCCGATGTCTGTCCCTCGGTAAGGGTATCCCTTCAATTCCTTTGAATCGAGACCTTTGCAAAACGCCCCCTTTTGGCCAATCTCAGCGTCAGACTCAAATTTCAATCCTCGAAATATTCAATATATTCCTGTGGTTGAAATTTTCGCCTTCCTTGACCTTGACCAAAATTGAACATTTTTCAAAGGTCTCGAATCGTGAGGCTTTGGATCTGCCATTAATGAAAAAATCTTTTTTGAAACCTGCTTGAACTGTTTGGGTGGCAGTTTGTCGAGAAAGGCTATAGTTTTTTTGGTCAAGTCAAGCCTAAGCACGTTTTCCGCTCATAAAAGCCATTGATTCTTCCGATCCAACATATCCATCCGCCTCAGCTCTTGCTGCCTTTTCAGCCCAATAAGCATCTTCAATTTGGGTTAGGCGCTCATATTCCTCAAAGGCTATCAGCACAATGGCCTTACGACCCGTTTTCTCAACAATAACAGGTTCTTTCCTGGCAATATCAGAGAATTTTCCAAACTTGTTTTTTACTTCTGTGGCCGTTGCTTCCATGTTAAGCTCCTTCATCTTTTTTGACTATTTTAATCTTTTTGGCTAAAATAGTCAATACCTTTGGAAAGAATCGGCGTCTATGTAATGGGGGACATATTAGAAGCGTAAAGCTCACCCCGGTGAAATACGCCCCAGATAAATAGGTGCTGAAGCAATTTCACGGGGTAAACTTCGATCGTGACATCGTCAATTTCACAGGGTAAAAAGCTGAAAGGTGAAAGGTTAGGTTTGGGATTCACTGGCACCCCATTTTCCCACACAATCTTGCAGCGTATTCCAGACAGGTAGACCTTGTTCTTGGGACAGAAGACGTCTATCCTCTTTTTGGGTTCTGTCGGAACATTCTCTTCCCGGGGGTTGAAGATCAATCGGTCAAAGGCCAGGCCGCCTTCCCCGATATTTTTAATCAATCCGAATTCTTCACCATACGGTTTTAAAGCTGCTACAGTGCCTTCGGGTGGGGAATAACGTGCGTGTCGTCTGGTTTTCATATTGGCCACGTGCATGTTTCCTGAAGAAGTGGTCTCAACATAGAAAAGAATGATGGCAGAGTTCATCATTTTGGGTTGGAATGAAATTCTGGGGATGAGTTATGAATGTTTCTTCTGATGATGCCATCGAACTGGTTGAGTCAGCGTTAGGTGAGGGCACTTGGAGATGTCAGCTGTTCGGTGCAGGCAAATTTTCACAGACCTTTGCAGTTTCAAGTGAAGACGGGAGACAATTCGTTCTCCGGATTGCGCCGCCGGACTCGGTTCTGCAGCTGTTTTACGAGTACCGGATGATGCGACAAGAACCGGGTATCCACAGACGCCTTCTGAAAGAAACAAGCGTACCGGTCCCACCGATCCTTGCGTACGATTTTTCCCGCTGTTTAATCGATCGAGATTTCTTGATTATGCCCCGTTTGGCGGGCGCCCCTCTGAATACAGTGACCTTGAATACTATTGGCAGTGAACGAGCCTTCCGCGAATGGGGTCAGTACGTTGCTCAGATTCACACGATCACTGATCCGGATAATCGCTTTGGATACCTCGGTGATCATAATTGCATGGAACTGCAACCCAGTTGGCGGGGTGCTTTTAACGTTATGTACCGAAAAGAACTGGATGATATCTGTTCCTCTGGAGTGTATTCGCGGACACAGGCTGACGATGCCATAGCGCTCTTGGAGGATCATCTTGAAGTCTTCGAATCCTGCCAGATATCTACGTTATGTCACGGCGATCTATGGGTAACCAACCTTCTGGTGCAACCCGACGGCGAGGTCACGGGTGTTATTGATTTTGACCGTGCCTGCTGGGGGGATATAGAGTGGGATATGGCGATTGCGGAATATTGTGGGATTACCAGGCCTCCATTCTGGGAGGGCTATGGCCGGACCGTGAATACCCACTCTGGTGATGCTGCCATCAGACGGCTCTTCTATCTGTTGTATGAGCACCAAAAATATATCATCATTTCTATGAGTTCAAGGCGTGATGATCCAGGCCGCGCGCGGCGGTATGCCCGTGAGTGCCTGACAATCATGGACCAATTCAGAAAGACTGGCTGGCCTCAGTTCTAAACAGAGGGTCGAAACGAGTTACCCTTTCTTGGAGAAAAAGTTGATGGGACAGTCGGATTTTCTTGAAGACCTCAGAACCTGTGAACTTTGTGAACACAGGTGCAGAGCAAACAGGTTAGAGGGGCAAACAGGGGTCTGCAGGATAACAACACCAACAATTGCCTCCGCAACGCTGCACCCGGCACCTCCAGAAAGCTACACTGTCTTTATGTCAGGCTGCAACTTCAAATGCCTCAATTGCCAGAATTGGACAATATCTCAGTACCCAGACAATGGGTGTAAGCAAAAGGGATATGAGGATCCACATAAGTTGGCAGAAGAGTGTGTAAATGGGCTGGATACCCTTTCAGGCAGAGTGATGGGAGCGGATAGAATTTTCTTTTCAGGCGGGGTCACAAAGCCCAAAATCCATAAAAAACCGCCCCGAAGGACGGCGTAAGTTGTTGATTTTTCTGGTCGGGGCGAGAGGATTTGAACCTCCGACACCCTGCTCCCAAAGCAGGTGCGCTACCAGGCTGCGCCACGCCCCGTTATTTTGCATTTAAACCTATATTCTAGTCATTTGATCCTGCGAAATCAAGTCAAAATTTGGTCTTTAAGTTCTTGACCTGCAGACGGCTTGTTCCTATAATAGGTACTCAATGAGGGGTTTTGCATCCTTTCGGATTGATATATCTGATTGCCCCTACGGTATTCGCAGAGAAACTTCAGGAGGCGTTGTATGGACCTTTTCAGAAAGATCGGTATCGGAGTGGTCTCGATAATCCCGGCTTTTGTACTGGGGGGCCTTGTGTGGCATTGGTTTGGGTCCTGGTTGTCGGTCCTTGGGGTGGTAGTAATGGTAGGGATCTTTTCAGGATCCGTTATGTCGGGAAAATTTTCCTCAAAAGAACAACACGTTTCCTCACAGGAACACTGACAAGGCCGGTTTACAGGGGTTAAGAGGGTCTCGTTTTGAGACCCTCTATCTATTCCTCTCATGCAATCCCGAGTTTGAACTTGAGGGATTTCAGTGTGTTTTTCATGAGCATGGTGATTGTCATGGGGCCCACGCCGCCGGGCACCGGTGTTATGTAGCCTGCAATCTCCTTGGCTGCATCGAAGTCCACATCCCCTCTGAGTATCGCTATCTTTTTACCGGTTTTTTCGCTGATTTTCTCTCCTACACGGTTGACACCCACGTCAATGACACAGGCACCCGGTTTGATCCACTCAGGCTTTACGAGTCCCGGAACACCGGCTGCAACAATCAAAATATCCGCCCGTTTGCAGTGAGATTCCATATCCTTTGTGCGTGTGTGAACCACTGTCACGGTTGAATTGGCGCCCTCTGCCTTTTGAAGCATCATGTTGGCAATCGGTTTTCCAACGATGTTGGAACGACCGACCACAACGGTCTCTGCGCCACTGGTTTCCACGCCGGTCCTGATGATCATCTCCTGAATGCCTGCCGGTGTACAGGGCGGAAATTTGACCTCAGAGCCCCCTATCATCAATCGCCCCACATTGACCGGATGGAACCCGTCCACATCTTTATCAGGATCGATGGCGTTGAGGACCTTCTTTTCGTTGATCTGCTTGGGAAGCGGCAACTGCACCAGGATACCGTGAATGGAGTCATCCTTGTTATACTTCTCGATCAGGGCAAGAAGCGCTTCTTCAGAGATATCCTCGGGTTGGTTGTCCTGAATCTCTTTGAATCCCAACCGGGTGGCTGTCTCGATCTTGAGCGTCACATAAGATATGGATGCGGGGTTCTCGCCTACCAGAATGGTCACCAACCCCGGAACAACCCCATATTTTTCTTTGATCTGCTTGACTTCCTGCTCAATTTCATCGAGGATTCGCTCCCGGATTTCGGTTCCCTTAATTAGTTTTGCTGTCATCTTAAGTCTCCTTTCCAAAAAATTTGTACCCATCAAGTAAATCTGATAACCTTGAGAAAAATTGCAGAGTCCATGTGGCATCTGCATACCATACTCTCTGGCGTATATCAAATGTTTTGTCTCAAAAATTCGTGACCGTATACGGGTTCGAGGGTTAAGCGTTCAAAGGTTCATGGATCAAAGGTTCAACGAAAAGAAAGAGCCGAAGGCTCAACGCGTCCTGTAAAAGGCGTCCCCTGACGCTTCTTGCTGGAGCATCGGCGTTAGATCATGGGAGGAAAGCAATGGAAACACACCTTATTTACATCACTGCAGGGAGTATGGATGAGGCCAGGGCAATCGGGAAAACGCTGGTTTCGAGCAGATTGGCGGCCTGTGCCAACATCATTGACAACATAAACTCCATATACTGGTGGGAGGGGGAAATTCAGGATGAGAGAGAGGTGATCATCGTGGCCAAGACCAAAGAATCACTTGTTCACGAGCTGATTGACAAGGTAAAATCGATGCACAGTTATGAATGCCCCTGCATCGTGAGCCTCCCGATTATTGAAGGGAACCGGGCTTTTTTGGATTGGATTATGAACGAGACAAGGTGATTAGGGGTCAGCGCTTCTTCTTTTTCAACGTTTTTAACACAATGACCAGGATCACAAGACCCATCAATATCAGGATGATGAGGCTATAGTTAAACATGATTCTCGCCATCTTTTCCCTGACAATATCCCAGTTCGTACCAACAGAATAACCAAGTGCGATCCAGATGAGATTCCACACACCGGAACTGATCAGGGCGAGGAGGGTAACCCGGAGGATTTTCAGTTGGGATATTCCACCGGCTATTGATATGACCGAGCGGATCCCGGGGAAAAACCTGTTTAACAATATCAGGAAATAGCCGTATTTTTGAAACCATTCCTCGGCCCGGATGATGTCCCGGGCCTTAAAAAACCGGTAGTCCCTCTCAATAAAAAATCTTCTCCCCAAGAGGCTTCCGATCCAGAAGAGAAACATAAAACCGAACAGGCTTCCTAAGGTGGTAGAGAGATACACCCCAAAAAAAGAGAGTCTCCGGGTGCCCACCAAGAAGGCCCCGAAGGCAGTGATGGTATCTCCCGGTATCGGAGGGAAAACGTTTTCCACAAAAGCGCTTACTCCTAACAAGAGATACAGGAGGGTGTTGGGGAGTGAATGAAGCAGGCTTAGGAAACTTTCTAAATAGGACAACGGATCTACCTCAGGGGACGAAAAAACCAGTATCGGGTTTCGGATTTCAGGTTTCAGGTTTCCCCGCTTTAGGGCGGGATCTTCGACAGGTTGCAGGCGCAAGGCGTTCAAGCAGTAACGGGTAACCGATAACTCGTAACTCGTAACTCGTAACTTGTAACTTGTTACCCGCACCCAGTATCCAGCATCCTATAATTATTGTGCTTTCCCGATCAAAATACAAGGGATCTTTTGTCTTGACTGAAGTTCCGGCATCTGCTATCTGAACACTTTCATCAGGAGGTTATTTTGACATGGCAAAGAAACTAACCAGAAAAGAGCTGTTGAAGGGGACCGATGAATTTCTGACCCTTTCCAGCAGGGCCGCCATTTTTTTCAGTGCGCATCTGCGCGAACTGAAATATGCCGGAATCGCTGTTGCCGTTATCGTTGCGGGCTATCTTTCCGTATACGGGTACCTTAGCTATATCAACAAGAAAGGACAAGAGGCCTATAACGTTGCCTACGATACTCTTACTGAGGGCCTCAAGCCCGGTACAACGCCTGAAAATCTTAAGAAGGCGGAAGCGTTGTTTGAGAAAGTGATAGATGAATACGCCATGTCAAAGGCGGCCCGACTTGCCCTGCCACAGGTAGGACATGTTAAGTTCACCGAAAAGAAGTATGATGATGCTATCCTCTTTTATGACAAATTCGCAGTCGAGGTCTCGGGTGATAAGGAAAATGTAGATCTGACGTCTCTTGCCTTGGCTGCATGCTATGAGGCCAAGGGCGATTTGAAAAAGGCCATTTCTATTCTTAATTCTCTTGTGGATGCTCAGGATAATCCGTTCAGGGAAACAGCCATGTTGAGCCTCGAGCGTGTCTACAGGCTCGATAAACAGAATGAAAAGGCGAATGAGATTTTGAAAAAATTTGTCCAGGAATATAAGACCTCCCCCTTCCTCCCGATGGCCAAGGCGCGTCTCTGAAAAGAGAGATTGGGCCTGGTTCCTGTTTCACTCTCTTTTCTCAGGAATGGACTGCCCACGCCTATACCATTCCGATTTCGGTTTTTCAAGGGTCTCAGCTTCTCAGGAGGGAATCCATGATTATCACAGAGATTTTGGCCCGAAACGCCAGGATGTACAGAGATGAGATTGCTCTTATTGAAAGAGAGCCTGCAAAGGAGAGGCGGGTAGCGATCACCTGGAAGGAATTTGATGAAATGACCAACCGGGTCGCCAATGCCCTCATTAAGAGGGGGATAAGAAAGGGCGACAAGGTCATTCACCTGATGATGAACTGCCTCGAATGGCTTCCTGTCTATTTCGGGATACTGAGGACGGGCGCCTGGGCCGTTCCGCTGAATTTCCGCTTCACGGCCGACGACATTCGCTACTGTGCAGATATCGCAGAGGCCAAGGCAATGATATTCGGAGAGGAGTTTGTGGAGCGTGTAGACACCATAAAAGGAGATCTCGGGAGCATAAAGACGTTTGTGTTTGTAGGGCCTGACCACCTAAGGCCGGGCTATGCTGAGCCGCTTGATGACTTTTTGAAAACAGGCTCGACGGACGATCCCAATATCCCGATCGAACTCCTGGATGAAGCCGCCCTGTATTTTACCTCAGGGACCACCGGGACCCCGAAGCCGATCCTCCTGACCCACAAGAACCTGGAATTTGCTTGTGTCGTCGAAAACCGGCATCACAATCAGACCCACAACGACAACTTCCTCTGCATTCCCCCCCTGTATCATACGGGGGCCAAGATGCACTGGTTCGGAAATTTTATAGTGGGCGCACGGGGAGTCATCCTGAAGGGAATCAGGCCGGAGTGGATCCTTGAGGCCATATCTGAAGAGAAGATCACCATCGTCTGGTTGCTGGTACCCTGGGCACAGGATATCCTGATTGCCATCGAGAATGGAGAGATCAATTTAGATGACTATGAGCTGGACCAATGGCGGCTGATGCATATCGGGGCCCAGCCTGTGCCGCCAAGTCTGGTCAGGAACTGGAAAAAAGTCTTCCCTCACCACGATTATGACACAAATTACGGTTTGAGCGAAACCACCGGACCCGGCTGTGTCCACTTAGGAATGGAAAATCTGCATAAGGTTGGCGCGATCGGGGTCCCTGGATTTGACTGGGAGTTCAAAATCGTGGGCCTTGACGGCAAAGAGGTGCCTCGGGGTGAACCCGGCGAGCTTGCCGTAAAAGGTCCCGGCGTTATGAAGGAGTATTACAGGAATCCCGAGGCCACAGAAAGTACGCTTATCAACGGCTGGCTGCTGACCGGCGATATGGCCCGGGTGGATGAAGACGGATTCATCTGGCTTGTGGACCGGAAGAAAGACATCATCATTACGGGGGGCGAAAACATCTTCCCGGTTGAGATTGAGGATTTTCTGATGGAGAATCAGAAGGTCCAGGATGTGGCCGTCATCGGAATCCCCGATGAACGTCTGGGCGAGATCGTAGCTGCGGTTATCAAGATCAAGCCGGGGTCTTCAATGACTGAAAAAGAGGTCTTTGCATATTGTGAGGGGTTGCCGCGGTATAAAAGGCCCCGCAAAATCATCTTTGACGATGTCCCCAGGAATCCCACCGGAAAAATAGAAAAGCCAAAACTGAGAAAGAAATACGCAGGCATGGCTGAAAGTTTCAAGATATAGATTTTATCAAAACTCTTTAACCTGAGAGAGGCTGTTTCAATTTGAAACTGCCTCTGAGAGAATGGGGAGGCAAGAAGATGCACAAGTTATTGAGAGACACTCCAGGAGAAGAGATGCTCTTGTTAGGGAACGAGGCAATCGCGCGAGGGGCCTTGGAGGCAGGGGTATCCTTTACCACCTGCTATCCGGGAACACCTTCTTCCGAGATCCCGGAGAACTTCTTTAAGATCAGCCGGGAAACCGACCTCTACTTTGAATATTCAACCAATGAGAAGGTGGCCATGGAGGTGGCAGCCGGTGCGGCCGTTTCGGGTCTGAGGACGATGGTGACCATGAAGCACGTGGGCCTGAACGTGGCTGCCGATCCACTGATGACCCTGGCCTATGTGGGTGTCAGGGGAGGTATGGTTATTATCAATGCGGATGATCCCTCGCTCTTCTCAAGCCAGAACGAGCAGGACAACCGTTACTATGCACGGTTGTCAGGCCTGCCGATGTTAGAACCCACGAACACACAGGAGATGAAGGATATGACCGTGGCGGCCTTTGATCTGTCAGAGGAATTGCAGCTCCCGGTCATCATACGGACTACCACGAGGTTGGCCCATATCAGAGGGCCGGTCGTTCTTGGTGAGTTAAAGCCGATCAAGACATCGGCCCATTTCCAGAAGAAACCGTTCCATTTTGTGACCGTGCCGGCGGTTTCCCGGAATCTTCACAAGCTCCTGTTGGAAAGATATGACCAGGCAAGCGAGAAGTCAGACAGCGGATCATACAATCAAATCATCGGCGACGGAAAATGGGGTATCGTCGCCAACGGGGTAAGCTTTAACTATGTGAGTGACGCGGTTTCTGACTTGGGGATAAAGGACAAGGTCAGCATCCTCAAATTGGGGTTCTCGTGGCCGATGCCGCAGGACCTCTGCATCAGGTTTCTGAAACAGGTCGACAAGGTCCTGGTAATTGAAGAATTGGAACCTATCAACGAAAACGAACTGAAGGCCATTGCCCAGGAAAACGGGATCCTGATACCCATCAAGGGAAAAGGAGTGGGGGCCCTTTCCCGTCTCTATGAGTATGATCCCGGGATGGTGCGCAAGGCGGTCGCCCAGTACTTCGGTGTGGATTACACGCCGTATGAAATGCTCGATATGTCAGATATCCCACAACTCCCCGGAAGGCCGCCGAATCTGTGTGCAGGATGCCCCCACCGTGCCACATATTATGCGGTCAAGCAGGTCTACGGCACGGATGCGATCTACCCGACGGACATCGGATGCTATACATTGGGGGTTCTGCCACCTATTTCCATGGCCGACTTTGTTATCTGCATGGGCTCTTCCGTCAGCTCAGGCTGCGGCTTTTCAAAGGCCACGGATCAGAAGGTGGTGTCATTCATCGGCGATTCCACGTTTTTCCATTCAGGTATTACTGGGCTGGTGAATGCTGTCCACAACAACCATAAGTTCACCTTGGTAATTTTGGATAACGGGACCACCGCAATGACCGGCCACCAGATCCATCCGGGCGTGGACACGGCCCCGATGGGTATTGAACGAACGCGCATCTCCATCGAAAACCTGGTCAGGGGGATTGGCGTTGAGGACATTCATGTGGTGAAGCCTTTCAAGCTGAAAAAGACGATGGAGGCGGTTAAGTCTGCCATGGAATATGACGGTATATCGGTCATCATTTCACAGGAGTTGTGTCCGCTCTTTGCAAAGGCCACAGGCCAGTTTAAGAAGGCCAGACCATTTTACATAAATCATAGCAAGTGCAAGAACCACAGGGATTGCATCAACCTGCTCGCCTGCCCGGCCATGTACCTTGACGGCGATCGGGTCGTCATCGATAAGAATCTTTGTATCGGCTGCTCTGTCTGCGCCCAGGTCTGCCCGGAAAATGCAATTCTACCACTGAAAGCGTAATAAGGGAGGGTCCTATGGAAACAAAAAGATTAGTATTTATCGGCGTGGGGGGGCAGGGCAACCTTCTCGCTTCACGTTTGTTGGGAGAAGCGGCTCTCTCCATGAAGATACCGACGGTTGTGAGTGAAATACATGGTATGGCTCAGAGGGGCGGAATTGTGGAATCGGCGGTCTTGTTGGGCGATGTGACCAGCCCCATCGTGTCGAACGCTGAAGCCGATGTTCTGATCGGGTTCGAGCCCTTGGAGACCCTGCGGGCCCTCGGAAAATGCAACAAAGACACGGTTGTTATTACGAATACGCATGCCCTACCACCTTTTACCGTCGCCATTGGCCAGGGGGCCTATCCGCCTGTGGAAGAAAGCCTGAGACTGATTCGGAGCAAGGCCAAGAAGGTGATTGCATTAGATGGGAATGCGATCGCAGAAGCGGTGGGAAATCCCTTGGCCCTGAATATGGTGATGTTAGGGGCACTGATCGGGTCAGGAACCATCCCGATCGGCGCTAAAGAGATGAAAAAGGTCCTCTCAACATCCACGAAAAAGGCCTTCCTGGAGTCCAATCTGAAGGCCTTTGATATGGGCATGGAAAAGGCCAACTGAAGTGAACTGAAATTTGAAGTGCCTAAAGTGAGCTTAAGTTGAGGAATGTCGTGATTTGAGTTCTTAATGTGTGGGCATAAGGAGACAGATAACTCCGGCAAGTTCTTCTTCTGAAACTGTCTACTATTTGAAAATGTCAGACGAGACCTTTGACTTTAGGCACTTTAGTTCGCTTTTCTACGGCTTTTTCTCGTCAAGATCTCCTTCATAACCGCTTCATCCATCAACTCCAGGTCTGATGGCAGGACATGACCGTCAACGTCATAGCGAACGATCGGGATATCCGAGCTGATATAGCCGTAAAGCAAATTGTGTGCGTTCTGCTCGTCCTTGAGGGTGCAATCGGACGGGAGGTGCAGGGGTCTGTCCATTCCGCACTTTCTCAGGATATCTATGATATAATTTTTGCCGGCGGCATGATTCATGTCCGCATGGTTAGTTGAACGACTGAGCAGTCCGGCGTCTGTATACAGCAATTCCAAATTCGGGAAGACACTCAGAATATTCATATGGAATGCAACCCTGAACCCCTCGCCGGCGAGTCTCTCTTTGAGTTCTGAGATCCTCCTGTAGTTGGTTCTGACATCTTCTGAGTCCCTGCACGGCAAATCCAGGATAATAGATATCTCAAGGAAGATATCCTTGCTCAGGTACTTGACTATATTGTCAACGGCGATTTCGATATCCCTGCTGGTATACCCCTTGTCAACCTGTTGCAGAGAAAAGTCGGAAGTCGATTCGAGTCCAATCAGCAGGCAGTCAACATAATTGTTCAGAAACTCTATGTATCGCTTGTCTTTCAACAGGGTGATGCCCGTATAAACGGTAATATGATATTGTTTTATCTGCTCCAGTATCTCTCGAACCTGCACAGAATTGCTCCTGAAATAGGAGTCGATAAACCGGATGTGATCAGACCCGAAGGTATTCATGAGATGGTGGATGGAGCCCGCAACCCTGCTGGCCTCCTGCCCGGCCAGAAAATCCATTTTGGGCAATTCCCTGTAGGTGCAGAATTTGCACTTTCCATACCAGCAATGATTGTTGAATCCGAGGTGGACCGGCGCCTCACCCGTGTCCCCGTAAAGGTCTTTCAAAAAATCCCTCTGGCAACCATACACCGTGCCGTAATCATTACGAACAATAGCGGTATCCTCCCAGTTTCTGATTATCTGATACAGATCTGTGGTCAGATCAATGTTGCCGGAGACAATGATCAGGTTTTCGACAAGTCTCGAGGGATGAACGCCCATCAGTTTCATGAACTTCCGGATAAAAGCGGGAGACAAACCGATATTTATCAACGGACCGCCCAGCAACACTTTTTTATTGTTCTCAAGGAGGTTTTTCAAAATGAGCAGGTCACAGAAGTTGAGACACGTCAGAATGACATACTCCGTGTCAGTGTCCGTCAGGATGTATTCGTCAAAATACCCGTGCGCCATGAATACATAGAAAATGTTATAAACCATATATTTCTGGTTTAGAAATGACATGACATTTGGTGAAGACCGGAGGACAACTTTTGACATGATCTCATCATAGAGGCGGTCCGCGGTATTTGAGGTACAGGTTGTTACCGGGATATCGCTGAAATCGACTTCAAAGTTTTTATTTCTTGCCAGGTTTTCAGTGATGATCCTCGTTGCCATGGGATAGAAAGGCTTAAACAAAGGTGGATATATATAAGTGACTTTCACCATTTATTCCCCGTTTGGTGCGTTAGGAGTTGCGGGTTGCGGGTTACGGGTTACGGGTTACGAGTTAGACAATCATCAATCGACAGTCATCAATCATCAATCTTATGGTCTGTTACGATCTCTTTAAGGGTGAGAAAGAGGGGATCATTCTCCATCCCGTTCTTTATTGCCGTATTGAGCACCTCGGTTAAGAACATTAGCCTTGACCAGTCAAACGGTTTGTTCCTGAGCCCTCTGACCTTGCCAAGGGTCAGCTCCTCGGGAAAGCTTGAGGGGATTTCATGCCCCAATGCCCTGAAGGCCAACATGGTGCGGACACATTTGTCACAGGCGCAACAGTTTGTGTCGGGGGGGGTATCATATCTGTATTGCCCTTCCCAGCACACCTTCAGGTTTGCCAGCGCTTCCGGCCAGGCAAAGAGGGCCTCTAATTTTTCCATCCTGGTAAAGACCATATCGTGGTGAATCTCAAAGCTGTTGCTTGAGAGCAATCGATCTGTCAGTG
>JACNIU010000497.1 GCA_014382905.1 Desulfobacterales bacterium | reverse complement strand
CCCTGGCGGGAAAGGCCTCCTGCCCAAGCCTGGCACGGTTCATAACATGATACCATGCATCTGAGAATTCTATCCTAAGTGGTCTGGATAAGATTTGGAAATCTATCAGATCACTACAGGTAAGATCACGGTAGGAATGCCGGTTACCCGGCACCCCCCGTACAGATCCCAGCGAGCACTGCTAATGCACTGGGCTCCTGCTTCAAGTATTGACGCGCATACGTTGCAGTGGATAAGGGTGACAGATAAAAGGACTAGGCAGCCACTTCTTGGCTATCCTGTTCATGCGTTCCCATGTTATACGATGTTTCTGACTTCTGCGACGCAATGACCTACACCACATGCGGATTATCTCTGACCTGAAACGTGTGAGACTTTTCCCGTTCCAGGGCACTCCATAATATCTGCAGTGGCCTACTATCACTGATTTAAGCCATTTGCCTAAATCCGGGATAGACCAATGCAATCTTTCTCTCATGGTTTTCTTCAGCTCCGCCAACTTATTGCGTAACTTCTTTGCAGATGTCTTTCTCAGTACTGTAAATTTCCCCCTCCTTGATTTACTGCAAATATGGGTAAATCCTAGAAAGTCAAAGGTATCAGGTTTCCCTTCTCCCCTTTCTTTCCTTCTCTCCACTGCATATCTGCCAAACTCAATCAAGGATGTCTTTTCAGTATTAACTTCCAGATTAAACTTCCTGAATCGACTTTTCAGGTCTTGCAGAAAACGCATGGCCTCATGTTTGTATTGGAAGCCCAGTACCATATCATCGGCGAATCTTACCATTACAACGTCGCCTGATGCTTTCCGGTTCCTCCAACTGTTTGCCCATAGGTCAAACACATAATGGAGGTAAATATTGGCCAGAAGAGGGCTGATACTGCCTCCTTGCGGAGTCCCTTCGTCTGTTTTATACCACTTCTCCTCCTCCATTACTCCAGCATTCAGCCACTTCCTTATGTGTCGTATAACACGCTTATCTTTTATCCTGTGCTCAACAAATCTTAATAGCCATTCGTGGTCGATTGCATCAAACGATATGCCAACTTGATACCCCTCTCAACAACCCGTCTGAAAACAGCCTGACCGAGGTCGAAGTGGTAGACGCCGCCCATCCCCTTTATGGCCGGCGATTTCCCCTCATATCTTTGTCCCGTTCGCCTCGAGGTTCCCGCCAGGCTCTGGTGGCTTACCAAAAGGATATCCTGATACGCATTCCCGTGTGTGCTACCAGCCTCTGTGCCGAACCGCCGAATCTAAGCAAAACAAAACTCTCGTTTGACGCTGTTTCCGAGTTGCTTGAGCTCGCCAAGCAATTGGGAATCTCTCCTAAAAAAGGGGGCGCGATATGAACGACCACTCCTTCTTCAATTTGCCTTCTATAGGAATATTATTTTCATTTGCATTTTTTATTTGCATTCAATATGATAATAATATATCATCTATACAATCATCTAACAGGAATCTATCGCTATGGGTCGCAAATCTCACATCTCTCATGTTATGTCTAATATTGCAAAGGATACTGTCCAGGCTGCCAATGATGCGCATGAGCTCAGAAAAGCTCAATCGATTCTTTTGCCTGCACTCTTTAGTCTCGATTTGGTCGCTACTGGTATCGTTATTGGCCGTTCCAAGGCCAGTGTCTGTCGCCTCCAAGCTGAATTCCGCGCTAACTGTGCCGGTACTCATATTTCACCAAAAAAGCGAGGTGGCCGCAGACGCCAAAATATGTCCTTTGAACAGGAAGCCCAATTGCTTGAACCTTTTTTTCAAAAGGCTCGTAAAGGCAACCCCTTTGTGGTGGCCGATATCCGTAATGCCTATGAAACAGCTATCGGCAAAAAAGTTCCTGCCTCCACGATCTACCGGATCTTGGCTCGCCACGGATGGCGCCCGCTACGTGCTGATCGCTCAATGGATCAAGGTTGAATGCAACCAACATAAGCATTTTGGGGAAATCTTGCACCTCTGGTCGTCGGCACCTCAACCCGACTTCGGTTTGGAGGACTCTTGGTCCTACTCTTCAAGATTCTGTTCTTTCCGATCTTACATGTGTACTTCTGGAGGTTATCGCTAATGCTGCACTCCGATCTTGTGACCCCTGGTCACCTGTCTCGCTCAGCGGTGATTTACATCCGTCAGTCTACACCCCATCAGGTCATTTCCAATCAGGAAAGCCGGCGCCTCCAATACGCTCTCAAACAACGCGCGCTTGACCTTGGCTGGCATGAAGGTGATATCATTTTCATCGATTCGGATCTGGGCACCTCCGGCTCATCCGCACAAGGACGCGATGGATTCAAGGACCTTGCCGCCAGGGTGTCGCTGGGACAAGTGGGCATCATTTTGTCCACAGAGGTCACCCGCTTGTCGCGAAATTGCTCTGACTGGTATCCCCTGCTCGATGTCTGTGCCTATATGAACTGTCTTATTGCCGACAGAGATGGTATCTATGATCCCGGCGCTCCAAATGGCCGCTTGCTGCTGGGATTGAAGGGGCAAATGTCTGAGATGGAGCTGCACATGATCCGTTCCCGACTCACTGCCGGTCTCCTAAACAAAGCCGCACGAGGAGAGTTGGCCCTCACGCTGCCCGTTGGACTTGTCCGGGACCAAACAGGAACTGTACGAAAAGACCCGAATCAGGAAGTTCAAAGCCGTCTCGAGTTGATCTTCGCCACCTTTCTTCGGGTGAAGTCCGCTTGCAAGGTGCTGCGGTCTTTCAAAGATCAAGCGCTGCTCATTCCCAGAAAAGATCGTTTCGGCGACGTCGTCTGGAAAAATCCTTCCGTCTCCGCTATAATAACAGTCCTTAAGAATCCAGCCTATGCCGGTGCCTTCGTCTATGGTCGTACCAAAACCATTCGACCGCCTGGGCGAGCACCTGTACAGAAAAATTTACCCATGGACCAATGGAGAATCCGTGTGAACGATAAGTACCCTTCCTATATCTCGTGGGAAGCCTACAAAAAAATTCAAAACATGCTCAAAGATAATTATGCTCAGTATGATCGCAACAAGTCCAGAGGCGTTCCAAGGCCAGGATCGGCCCTTATCCATGGTATCGTCTATTGCGGAGAATGCGGCCACAAAATGGTTGTGCAATATAAAGCCGGCACGCGCTATATTTGTAATTTCCTCCGCCAACAACACGGCAGTCCGGTTTGCCAATACATCCCCGCAGATCAGGTTGACAAAAAAGTTGTTGAGGCTTTTTTTGCCGCTTTCTCTCCCATAGAGGTTGATATTTACAGTCGAGCAGTGGAGCAAAAGAAACAAGCCGATGAGCAAGTAAACCGCGCCCATGCCCAGCAGATCGAGCGACTGCGCTATGAAGCCGCTCTTGCCAAGCGCCAATACATGCTGGCAGACCCGGAAAACCGCTTGGTTGCCTCTGAACTTGAAAAACGATGGGAGGCTGCCCTTCGGGAGTTAAAACGCGCAGAAGACTCCCTCGCACAACGCAAACTCGCACCCCTCATACCGCTCAAAATTACAGCAGAACTCAAAGAAGCCTTTAGCCAAATAGGCAGAAAACTGCCCAAAATTTGGGACACCGGTACACTTTCTCATGAGCACAAAAAAGCACTAATCAGATGCCTTATTGACAAAGTCATCATCCACCGAGCTCGACGGGACCTCATTTACACACGCATTGTGTGGAAAGGCGGCGCTACAAGCGCTTTTGACGTCTCCATTCCCGTCAGTTCGCTCGCCGAGCTTCCGGGCCACAAACAGATGGAGCAGGAAATAGTGCAGTTGAGTCAACAGGGCAAACGCGATGAAGACATTGCCAAAGAGCTCTCAGCTAAGGGGTTTAGATCGCCAATGAAAAACTCCTTGTTACCCAGCACGGTTAAAACTATCCGTTTGAAACACGGTATCATGCAAAAACGCCATCAGTCCCATCCGCGCCGGATTGACGGCTATCTAACTGTACCCCAAATCGCAAAAGTACTTGATATTCCCAGGCACTGGATTTATGATCGTATTCACAAAGGAGTTATCGATGTCACGCGAGACACCAAAACCGGTCTTTATCTCTTCCCAGACAAACCAGGTATCCTTGAACAGTTCCAAAAACTCAAGGCCGGCCTCATCCAAAACTTGGGTTGTTGAAGGGGGTATCAACATGAAGGATCAAACAGTCCAGTGATATCCGCGCTCACGATCCAGCCGATCTTCAGCGTTCGA
>JACNIU010000453.1 GCA_014382905.1 Desulfobacterales bacterium | reverse complement strand
CAGTATTACCTGATAACCAATAATAACCATTGCCGGTTTCTAAGACTCGGCTAAAAATTCACGATCTTATCCCAGTTAGACAGATAGTGAGGTAACTCATGAAAAAAGTAAATGACCGCGGGAAACATAAATATGGTATGGCCATCGATCTTGACAAATGTACCGGCTGTGGCACATGCATGGTGGCCTGTGCAGCCGAAAACAACGTTTCCGTAAGGCCTGACCAATCGGATAAAGAACGCGCCATCACCTGGATGCGACTTTACATGGTCACCAACGGCAAAGAGTTCCCTCATACCGAGGTCAGTTATTTTCCCAGACCGTGCATGCACTGCGACCATCACCCTCCATGCGTTTCGGTTTGCGTTTCGACTGCGACGAAATTGGATTTTAATAATGGTATCGTCAGCCAGATATATACCCGGTGTATAGGCTGCAGATATTGCCAGGCGGCCTGTCCCTATGGTGCCAGGTATTTCAACTGGTGGGACGCATATTTTCCGAAAAGCAAGGGCCTTGCCCGATACCTCACGCCAGAAGTCTCCCCCCGAATGAGGGGCGTGATCGAAAAATGCACCTTCTGCCACCACCGGCTGATGCGGGCAAAGGAGCAGACTTACACAGAAGACCGGAGGGATCTCGAAGAGGGTGAATACATCACCGCCTGCACCGAGGCCTGCCCGGCCCAGGCCATCACCTTCGGAGACCTGAATAATCCCAAACACGCCGTATCCGAGCTCAAGAACCACCCTTTTGCATTCAGACTCCTGGAGCGGATCGGTACGGAACCGAAGGTCTATTACCTTTCCAGCAGGAGTTGGGTGCGCAGGTTAGGCGACAATTTTCTGCCTGGCGAATACAAGCCTGTGGTCAACAAGACCTGGATGGAAGAAGAGTGGTCCACAAAACCGGGACGCGATACGTTTTAATTCGTTAGATCTCAGGAGGATGAGTAATGGATTCCCCATTGTTACCGCATGGAGTTAAGAGATGTTCCACATGGGCCTTTTTCTTCTGGACCCTGCCCTGGTTAGCCCTATTGGCATGGGGTGGGTTGTCGGGCTTCCTCTGTCTGTGGAAAGGGTTGAACCAGACGAACATGAGTAATACCTTTGCCTTTGCCCTCTGGATCGTATTTGATTTAGCTGTGATCGCCCTTGGTGCCGGCGCTTTTTTCACTGGATTCCTCACCTATATTATCGGGAAGAAGGAGTTGAAAAATATAATCAGTCCTGCGGTGATAATAGGTTTCATCTGCTATTCGGGCGCCATGGCGATGCTGGGTATCGACATTGGCCAGCCGATCAGGGGGTGGTTCATCTTCTGGCACGCCAATATCCATTCCATGTTGGTTGAGGTGTCTTTCTGCATTACCTGTTATCTGATGGTCCTGGCGATTGAGTTCATACCGATCATCCTGGAAAACAGAAAATTGGAAGAAGTGAAAGAGCTCCGGCTCTTTGGTCATAACCTCCATGAGATCATGGCGATGTTTGCCGCAACCGGAACGTTCCTGTCGTTCTTTCACCAGGGCTCTTTAGGCGGCATGTTTGGTGTCATGTACGCCCGGCCATTTGCGGCCAGGGAAGGATTTTATATCTGGCCATGGACCTTTTTCCTCTTTGTTTTATCAGCTATCGCCGCGGGCCCGTGTTTTACCATCCTCTGTACGAAGCTGACCGAATTCTTCACCCGGAAAAAGCTTGTTCCTGACAGCGCGATTCAGCTTCTCGCAAAGATGTCGGCCTGGCTCCTCTCCATTTACATGGTCCTAAAGATCTTTGATTATCTGGGCTGGATATACGGTGTTGTCCCGAGGGCAGGTCTCACATTCGAAAGCTTTTTCAGGGAAGGGCCGTACGGTGTCTGGATGGTGGTATGCGAAATGATATTCTGTGGTATCGTTCCCGCGATTATCCTCATGGCCCCAAAGGTCAGACAACGCCAGGGCTGGCTTATCATTGCATGTCTGTTGAACTGTACTGGGATTGTCCTGAACCGCTTTCTGTTTATTGTAGTAACCTTGGCGATACCCGTGATGCCATTTGACAGGTTCTGGAGCTACCTCCCGACGTGGCAGGAGTGGGGCATCGGGTTCGCTGTGGTCGGTTATGGATTTCTGCTCTTTTCTGCCGCCTACAGATATCTACCGATATTTCCAAAGGAAAGAGAGTTAAATCCTATCACGGAATAGGGTAAGGAGAGATACAATGACACCGTTTTCCTTTGAGTGGCAGTGGAACCTTGAATATCTTATATTCTTCGGCCTCCTCTACATTGCACTCGGCATCATCGGCGCTGGCATTACCTTCACAGTAATAAAAACCGGGCTACAGGTCCTTGGGTTTATGAGGGAAAGGCACTTTTAACAGGAATTCCGAATTCAAGGATTGAGGAATTCCTAAATCCCTAAATCCCTCAATCAGGGATCATATCCACATAACCGTATCCTGCAGCCAGTGAATGTTGTCCTTAGAGGGATAATCCAGGTTAAAATGGAGTCCGCGGCTTTCTTTTCGGAGAGAGGCGCAAGCGATAATCAGTTGGGCCACCAAGGCAATGTTCCGGAGTTCAAGCAGGTCTTGGGTCACCAAAAAATCCCAGTAGTACTCCCTAATCTCCTTCTGTATATTCTCTACCCTGGTACTTGCCCTTGCTAACCGTTTGTTTGTCCTGACAATCCCCACATAGTTCCACATGAAGCTCCTGATTTCATCCCAGTTATGTGAGACGACCACCGTTTCCTCGCTGTCG
The DNA here is from genome assembly GCA_014382905.1 of Desulfobacterales bacterium. Lineage (GTDB taxonomy): Bacteria > Desulfobacterota > DSM-4660 > Desulfatiglandales > Desulfatiglandaceae > JACNIU01. The sequence continues at coordinate 1,445 of JACNIU010000453.1, read as the reverse complement.
GTTGCGCTTCCAGGATCCCACTGGGGGGCACTGGGGAGGGCTTTGTCCATTTTATCTCCCATCTCCTCAGCCGATCTCAACGCAGCTCTCCTCGCAAACACAAGGGCTTCAAGTAGTGAATTGCTGGCCAGGCGGTTTGCACCATGCAACCCCGTGCAGGCGGCCTCACCGATAGCATAAAGATTATCCAGGCTTGTTTTCCCGTATTTGTCGGTCAGGAGACCTCCGCACATATAATGGGCAGCAGGGACTACCGGGATCGGTTCTTTGGTAATATCAACCTGGAACTTCAGGCATGTCTCAAAGATATGGGGGAATCTTTCGGTGATAAATGCCGGGTCCCTGTGGCTGATATCTAAGTAAACGCATTCGTCCCCGCTCTTCTTTAGCTCCATGTCAATCGATCTGGCCACAATGTCCCGGAACGCCAGGTCCTTGAGGGGGTGGTATTTTTCCATGAAGCTGTCGCCTTTTTTGTCTAAAAGGACGCCTCCCTCGCCCCTTACCGCTTCGGAGATCAGGAAGCTCTTGGCTAAGGGATGATACAGACATGTGGGATGGAATTGAACGAATTCCATATTTGCGATCTTGGCCCCTGCCCGATATCCGATTGCCACCCCATCTCCCGTGGCAATGTCAGGATTGCTGGTATACCGGTATACCTTTCCTGCGCCTCCGGTTGACATGACCGTGATTTTCGCCAAGAAGGTGATTATCTGGCCCTGTTTGACGTCCAGAACATAGGCCCCCCAGCAGGTTTCACTTGTTTCAGAGGCAATGATCCCGCGGCGGATAAGTTTGGATTTGGTTATAAGATCTATCGCCATGTGGTTTTCATAAATCCGTATATTTGGATTCTCTTCTACGCGATCGAGCAAAATACGTTCCACTTCCCGGCCTGTCAGATCTTTGGTGTGAACGATTCGACGCCTGGAGTGCCCACCCTCGCGTCCCAGGTCAAGTGTCTCCCCGTCTCTCTCCTGGCGGGAAAAATAGACGCCCATGGAGATCAATTCCTTAATCCTCTCAGGTCCCTCCTCCACCACGAGCCGTACGATATCCTCGTGGCAAAGACCATCCCCCGATTTCAGGGTGTCTTCAATATGGAGGTCAAAACTGTCGTCACGGTCAAACACCGAGGCGATGCCACCCTGGGCGTAGTTGGTAGAGCCTTCTGTCTTTTCTTTCTTAGTGACAACAGCCACTCTTCCTGTCTTGGCTGCCTGTAAGGCAAAGCTCAGCCCGGCGATGCCGCTTCCGATTACAAGATAATCCGATATAATTTCCATAGTTGCTCCATTTCTGCCTCTCAAGACAAGACGCTTTCAACCTGGTTGCTGGATGCTGGTTACTGGTTACTGGATGCTGGTTACTGGGTGCTCGACCTCGGACATCGGACTAACTCGTCATTCAGTGGTCATTCGATTGTCATTCAGTTGTCATTC
>JACNIU010000230.1 GCA_014382905.1 Desulfobacterales bacterium | reverse complement strand
AATCTTAGCACATAATTTGCATTTGCAATATAATGCTTTCATAGGCCATTTCAGTGAGATCATCCATTACCGTTTACTCATTCCAGGACAGGGGGCTGATCGCGCGAGGGCAGTACACGTATTCATCGTAAATTCATATCAATTTAGCATAAATTTGTCAATCTTTATGAAGCAGGCGTCAGGGCGACAGGAACGTATTCAGATCAACATGTTGAATGGGTTGAATGGAGAAAAACAGCCGGGTCTGTTTCAGCAGACAAAAACCTCCACGGGGACCTGACTGATCAGGCGGTGACCGGTTTCGGTGACGGTGAAGACGCTTTCGACGCCTGCTGAAAAGCGGTTTTTGAAGACCATCTTGGGTTCAAGGGCGAATGTCATGCCCGGTTGGAGGGGGGAACTTTGAATTCCTGTGTCATTTTTTCTGACTGATATTTGACAAACTCGTAAAAAGTCGGAAAGCAACCGTTATCGTCATTCCCGCGGGAATCCAGTAATCCCGCTTCAGGCGGGACTGGACTCCTGCTTTCGCGGGAGTGACGGCCTATGAGACTTTTTGCGAAGCCGTCATATTTGAGTTCTCTTCAGTGGAAGACGGTGTTATACTGAAGCAGTTTAAAATCAAGGAGTTTTCATGGTCAGTGAACAAGGCGTTATAGAAGAGGTGTCCGGCCAAAAGGCCTTGGTCCGTATCGAGAAAACGTCGGCATGTGCAACCTGCGGCTCGCGCGGCGCGTGTGAGGCGGTTTTCGATAAAGCCATGATCGTCGAAGTCACCAATGATCTTGGGGCAGGGAAGGGGGACCGCGTAGAGATCAGCGTTTCCACCGGGTCCTATTTAAAGCTCTCTCTCTTTGTCTATTTTTTCCCGGTCGTTGCCCTTATTGCCGGCGCGATCGCCGGTGGAACCTGGGCGCATGTTTTTCAACTGCACCCGACCTTAGCTTCCATTGTCGGAGGGTGTCTGGCGATGGGGATCACCTTTTACGCCCTGAAGCGTCTCGACAGGTCCTCGTATGCAAAGAGTGAGTTCCAGCCACGCATGACACGTATCCTTCGTTAAAGCACTCAGTACTCGGTTTAATGCAGGCCCTCCTGTATGCGACCGGGCCTTTTGTCTCCTGAAAGCCCCAACTTTTTCTCTTGACCTTCCCAGAATACACAGCTTCGGAGGGAGTCTCTTCCATCAACCACGTCCTCTGCGAACGTTCTGCAGTCCGGGGAGCCACAGGCCCCGCATTCCTTTCGTGGCAGCAGTCTCAAGATGTCCTCCAGGCGGTTTTGTCTTTCGATCGCTTCGGATATCTCGGAGGGGGTGAGTTGAGAGAGGTCTACGCTGCCGGGGATTGCCGATTTGTCAGTGAAAAACCACCCCTTCTCATACAGCTTTTTCACATAGCCATATTTGATCCTCTTCTCTATCCCGAACATGCGGACGAGCTTCTGAAGGTTTCTTTTTGCCCGATACTTATCCATTACCGTGAAAGGTCCGCCAAGGCATCCCTCGGCGCAGGCCCTAAATTCCACATAGTCAATGTCTCCGAGCAGACCCATCTCGATTTTCTCCAGGTAGTGGATGGTCTCCTGGAGGCCCGACACCGCAAGGCAATTCAGATCCACACCAGAGATTTCGCCTCCAGACATGCCCCAGCTGAGCCCGATGCCTCCGGAGTGATGCAATACAATATCATCCTCCACGTCTTGAATATTATTTCTTAGCATTTCGTAGATGCTATTGATCCCGATTGTTGCATCCAGATATGAATGCTCCTGCAGGATAGGCTCTTTCATGCAGATCATCTTTGACGGACAGGGGGTGATGTGTAACACCTTAAACTCTTCTGCTTTGCCCCCATGCCTTGCGGATAACCGGGCTTTTCCCTCCCTGGCTACGATCTCACGGGGGGTAATCAGGGGGGGGATGTGTTCCAGAAGGGATGAGAACCTGTATGCGATAAGGCTAACCACTACAGGGCAGACGGGTGATATGAACGGAAAGGGCGAATTCGGCTTTTTTCGATTCTCTTTGATGTACAACTCGATCGCAAGACTGAAAATCTCGCTGGTGTAGGACTGGTCGTGTATGTAGCCAAAACCCATCTTCTTGAGGCCCAAAAGGACATCATTTGGTAAGATATCTTCTCCAAACTGAGAGTAAAGGACTGTCGAGGGACTGACAATAAGGTTGTCCCTCTCTGTCAGGTCAAGGCTTTCGGAGGTAATGGCTTTTATGGCGCCTTTTGGGCAAACGCGGGCGCATTCCCAGCAGTCGATACATACCCCCTCGATACGTGCCACGTTCCCCTCTTTGACGCGGATGGCCTTGGTAGGGCATGCCTTCATACAGAGGACGCACCCGTTGCAGAGGGACTCGTCAATGTAAACATAACTCACATGTTCGGTATTCTGGGTTCTTTTGGCCATCAGCCGTCTTTTACCTTGAAGCAGATTTTCAGGTGGGTGCCAAACCCTTTCTTAGAATTGATCTCAAGAGAATCGGCATTCTTTTTTATGTTCGGAAGGCCCATGCCGGCACCGAACCCCATTTCCCGGTATTCCTCGGTCGCCGTAGAATATCCCTCCTGAAGGGCCAATTCAATATCTTCAATCCCGGGCCCATCGTCTTTGATTTCGATAGTGATATTCTCCGGGTCTACGGATAACTGGAGAGCGCCGTCCCCGCCATGCATTACCACATTCATTTCCCCTTCGTACGCGCAAACCGAGGCCCTCCGGATGAGGGCGGGGCTAAATCCTATTCCTTTAAGGATGCCCTGGACCCTTATGGAGACCTCTCCCGCTTTGACAAAGTCTTTTGCTCTGATGACAAAGAGTTTCTTTAGATCAGGCATATCAGAGGTTCTAATGCAAAACGAAAAAGGGAGTTTCGGAATTAGACCTGTCTGTCAGTGTTCGGGGCTCTTTCTCTCAACCCCCCTAAGTCCTTTTGAAAACAGCCTCCCACATGATGTAAACATGGTAAACGGCGTCGTCAGGATAGCGATGTCATGTTTACGGGCATCAACGAGCATCTCCCTGCTGGGCCGTTTTCCCCTCACGAAAACAATGGCCCGGACACCCGCAATGACCGAAGTCCTGATGACCTGGATATTGCAGAGGCCGGTCAAGAGCACAACATCGTTGTTAGGTCCTGTGAGCATATCGCTCATCAGATCACTTGCCGTTCCTGCCTTGACAGGCGTGTCCAGTTTATCGTGGCCTACAATGACTTCTGCATGCAGTAATTCTTTGATTTCGGATAATTTCATGGATAGTCTGGGATTTACGCCGTTGTCCTGCCTAAATCTGTTCCCCCGGAGCGGGTTTCAGCCTTTCTCTATCCGGACGGCACACACCTTGTACTCCGGTATCTTGGCGACGGGATCAAGGGCCGCAATGGTCAGCTTGTTGGCCGCAGCCTTGGCGTAATGAAACGGGAGGAAGATGGTTCCTTTCACTGCCATCTCCGAGATCCTGGCCTTTGCTTCTATCTCACCCCGTCTGGACACGATCCTTAACAAGTCTCCCTCTTTAATCTTGTACCCCTCGGCATCTTGTGCTGAGATCTCCACGAAACACTCAGGTGCAAGCTCGTTAAGACCTTGGGATTTCATGGTCATGGTCCCGGTATGATACTGGAAGAGGATGCGACCTGTGGTCAGATATAAGGGGTATTCATCATCCGGAAGTTCAGCCGGGGGTATGTAGTCTATGGCATGAAACACCCCGAGACCGCACGTAAACTCATCCATGTGAAGGCAGGGTGTTCCCGGGTGATCGGTGCCGGTGCATGGCCAGTGGATTCCATCGTTCTCCAATCGGTCGTAATTTATGCCACAATAAGAGGGCGTGACCTGGGCGATCTCTCCCATGATGGCCTGGGCATCCTTATAATCCATCGCGTACCCCATCCGGCCCGCCAGATCACATATGATGTCCCAGTCTTCCTTTGCTTGTCCAGGGGATGGCACCGCCTTTCTCACGCGCTGGACCTTTCGCTCCGTATTCGTGAAAGTTCCCTCTTTTTCAGCAAATGATGCAGACGGCAGGACGACATCCGCCATTTCTGCCGTTTCTGTCATGAAGATATCCTGAACCACCAGGAAATCCAGGTTTTCGAGGCTCTCCCTGGCGTGATTCAGATTAGGATCGGAAATCATAGGGTTTTCACCGATGATGTACAGGGCCTTAAGTCGCCCTTGATGGGCCTCCTGCATCATTTCTGTCACTGTGAGGCCCGGGGCTTCAGGAAGCCTGGCCACTCCCCACGCATTTTGCATTCGCGTCCGTGCGGCCAAATCACCTACCTGCTGATACCCTGTATATACGTTGGGTAACCCGCCCATATCACAGGCCCCCTGAACATTGTTCTGGCCGCGGAGCGGGTTGACGCCGCCACCCCGGATACCCACGTTGCCGCACAGCATCGAGAGGTTGGCCAGGGATTTGACGTTGTCCGTTCCTGTGATGTGTTGGGTAATCCCCATGGCATAAAGGATGGAGGCTGCGGGCGCCCGGGCATACAAGCGGGCCGCCTCCAGGAGCTGTTCTTTCAAGATGCCTGTCATCTCTTGGACATACTCAGGCGTGTATTTTTCAACCGTCTTTTTCAGCGCATCCAGGCCGATGGTGCGGGATTTGACATATTTCTCATCGTACAATTTTTCTTTGATGATGATATGCATCATCCCGTTTATCCAGATCACATCCGTGCCCAGGTTTTGTCTCATCCAGACCGTGGCAAAACGTGTTATCGGGATTTTCCGGGGGTCGACCACTATCAATTTGGCCCCTTTCAAGGCCACCGCGCGCTTTACATAAGAGGAGAGGACCGGATGATTTTCTGTGGTGTTGGATCCGGTAACCAAAATCACATCTGACTTTTCGATATCTTCGATGGGGTTTGTCATGGCGCCACTTCCGAAGGCTGCGGCCAGACCGGCCACGGTAGAGGAGTGTCAGAGCCGGGCGCAATGGTCTATATTATTGGTGCCGAGCACCGCCCGCGTGAATTTCTGGGTCAGGTAATTCTCTTCATTGGTGATCCGGGCGCTGCACATTATCCCAATTGAATCAGGGCCTGATCCCTTTTTGATCAGGGCCAGCTTTTCAGCCACGAGGTTTAGCGCCTTTCCCCACGAAGCCTCCTGAAGTCTTCCATCCTCGCGGATCAGGGGTGTCTTGAGTCTGTCCGGGACATTGATAAAATCGTACCCGAATCGGCCTTTTACGCAGAGGCTTCCAAAGTTTGGCCCTATACCCTCTTCACCCGTGACCCTGATGACCCGGTTATCTTTTACATGGAGGTTGATCTGGCACCCGACACCGCAGTAAGAGCAGGTCGTACGCACCTTTTTTGCCTCAGCCTGCAGCCGGCCCCCGAGGACATCCTGTTTTGGAACGAGCGCGCCCACAGGGCAGACCTGAACACATTCCCCGCAGAAGACGCAATCCGAATCCCTGAGGGGACGATCGCCATCCGTGACCACCCTGGTGGCCGAATCATCGGAGTCAAAACGGATGACATTGTTCACCTGGATTTCGTTGCAGGCCTTTATGCAACGGCCACAGAGTATGCAGCGGGAGAAGTCGCGAACGATGAACGGGTTTATGTTTTCAATCGGATAGGGAGTACGCCTCTGCTGTGAAGGATCTGTTTTTGCTTCGTATTGAATTGCCAGTTCCTGGAGACGACATACACCGTATGCCGGGCAGGTATCGTGGTGTTCTTCCGGGTCTGTGGCCTTAAGCTGGAAGTCGGCCCAGGAATCTTCAGCCATATCCTGAGAAAGGCAGTTGTGCTGTCCGGAGGCCATCAACAGTTCCAGGTTCTGACGCCGTTCCTGGATGACCTGCCGGGAATCCGTCCTGATTGAGAGTCCGGGCGTTGCCGGGAAAATGCACGATTGAACAAGGTCTTTCTCTCCTTCTATTTCCACTAAGCAGATTCTGCATCTTCCCGTGGGGGTTGCGCCTTTCAGGAAGCAGATGGTCGGGATTTGAATGTCGTTTCGCCGGGCCACCTGGAGGATTGTTTCGCCAGGGGTAAAGGGAAGGCTTTGCCCGTCAATGATGATGATATTTTCAGAGTCCATAATATCTCCAGAAAAAGGTCAAAAACAAAAGCTCCTTGCCGGCGCCAGTGGAAACAACAGATCAGAGATCACACCGGAGGCAACGTCGGGTTTCAGCCAACGCCGTATTTTCGTCAAGCCCGAGATTGATCATCTTGGGGCGCTTGAGTGTTTCATCCGCTTCGGTCAGTTCCAGCCTGTCTATCACCAGGTGCGGTTTGGGATGCCAATACCCCTTGTAGGGTTTTCCGCGAAGGTAGCAATCTATTGAAACTGCAGCCCTGTGCCCGGCCCCGATCGCCTGAACCACTGTGGCCGGCCCGGTGACGGCGTCACCGCCTGCAAAAAAGCCGGGGATATTTGTTGCAAGGGTATGATCGTCCACAATCAGGGGATTTCGCCGGCTTACCTCAAATCCGACATCTTCCTGGAGGAAGAAAGAGTCAGGTTCTTGGTGGATGGCAGGAACGACGAGGTCGCAATCGATGACAAACTCGCCCCCCTTTTCGTTGACAGGCTGCGGCATACCGGAGGCGCGGGATTTTCCGGGTTCGTTGCGGATGCACTCTATCCCCTCAACCCTCTCCTCACCAAGGATTCGCACCGGAGATGTCAGAAAATGGATCTGAACTCCCTCCTGAAGGGCGGTCTCAATATCTGCAGGATCGGCGGCCACCTGTTCCCTGGGGTACTGGCAGACCAGGTGAACCTGCTCTGCTCCAAGGCGCCTGAACTTCCGGGCAGCACTGACTGCCGGTGCCCCACCTCCGATAACACATACCTTTTTGCCATGCTCCTTACCATCAGTGAGGTCCGCCTTTCCATAAGGAAGACCGCTGGGGCGTCGACCAATCCAGCCCACCTGTATCCCTCCGGGGATTTGCATGAACATCCCCTTGTGGGCGCCGACCCCTAAGAAGAATGCCTTATATCCCTGTTCCCTGAGCTGTTCAAAGGTGATGTCGCTCCCCACGCGGACCCCCAGACGGATTTCTACGCCAAGACGTTTTATGGCATCGATCTCATCGTTTACCACATCCCTCGGGAGCCGGTCTTCGGGAATGCCCACCTGGAGCATTCCGCCCGCCACCGGGAGTTGCTCAAAGATGGTCACCGGGTACCCTTTCTGGGCCATGTCGTAAGCCACTGTGAGGCCTGCAGGTCCGGAGCCGATAACAGCCACCTTATCATCAGGGAAGAGGACCGGTACGGTCTCGATCTTTTTCAGCCTGTCGCGCATTCTGTCCGCCACAAACCGCTTCAAGGAACAGATGGCAATCGGCTCATCTGTTTCGCCCCGTTTGCAGTTGGTTTCGCACGGATGGAGACAGACGCGGCCAAGGATCATCGGCAGAGGGTTCTCCTTACGGATGATTTCCCAGGCCTTATGAAAATTGCCATGGCCGATGAGGGCGACGTAGGTGGACACATCCTGGCCCATGGGGCACGCCGCCTGGCAGGGCGGGGGGCTGAGCCGTTTACAGGTACCTGTGGGGCAGTACTTGTCATAAATGTGGGCCTCGTACTCGTGCAGGAAATAGCGGAGGGTGCTCAGGACAGGGTTGGGGACGGTTTGACCCAGACCGCAGAGCGAGGCCGACTGGAGGACCTTGCCCAGGTGGTACAGCATTTTTAAGTCTTCATGGGTACCTTCTCCCCGGGTGATCTTTTCGAGAATCCAGAGGAGTTGCCGGCTCCCCTCGCGGCAGGGGGTACATTTCCCGCACGATTCGTCTGTGGTAAAGTCCACGAAAAACCGGGCTATATCCACCATGCAGGATGTTTCATCCATGACTACCATCCCGCCGGAGCCGACGATGGCACCTGTCTTGGCGATGCTCTCGTAATCTACAGGGGTTTCAAGCAGGCTCTCGGGGATGCACCCGCCGGAAGGACCGCCCAACTGGACTGCCTTAAATTTCTTGCCATCGGGTATGCCACCGCCAATATCATAAATGATAGACCTCAATGGTGTGCCCATGGGAACTTCGATGAGGCCGATGTTCCTGACACGGCCGCTCAACGCGAATACCTTTGTTCCGGTGCTCTTCTCTGTTCCAAGGCTGTTGAACCAGTTAGCTCCCCGGTAGATGATCTGAGGGATATTAGCTAAGGATTCAACATTGTTAAGAACCGAGGGCTTGTCCCAAAGGCCTTTATTGGCAGGAAAAGGGGGTCTGGGCCTGGGCATGCCTCTCTGACCCTCTATGGAGCGCATAAGGGCTGTCTCTTCCCCGCAGACAAAGGCCCCGGCCCCTAAGTACAGGTCTATATCCATATCGAAACCGGAGCCTAAGATGTCTTTTCCGAGAAGCCCATAATCTTTGGCCTGGCCGATGGCGGTCCGGAGCCGCTTTATTGCAAGGGGATACTCGGCACGCACATAGATATACCCCTGATTTGATCCGATCGCCTTTGCGCCGATGATCATCCCCTCCAGAACCGAGTGGGGGTCACTTTCAAGGATAGAGCGGTCCATAAAGGCCCCGGGATCGCCCTCGTCAGCATTGCAGAGCATATACTTGGGGCTTCCTGTTGCTGCGGCACAGAGCTGCCATTTCAGGCCCGTTGGGAAGCCTGCCCCACCCCGACCCCTGAGACCGGAGGTCTTCATCTCTTCAACGATCTGCTCCGGCGTCATCTCGAGGAGGGCCTTGGCAGCGCCCATATAGCCGTCCCGTGCGATGTATTCATCGATGTTGTCCGGATCTATGAGGCCCCTGTTCTTCAAGACCACCAGGACCTGACGGCTGAAAAAGCCGATTTCCGAGATTTTTGGGATTGCTTCGGCTGCTTCAGGACTCTCAAACAGGTGTTTCTTGACCACGCGTCCCTTGATCAGGTATTCCTCCACAAAGTAGGGGACGTCCTCCACTGCCAGCTTCTGGTAAAACACCTCGTCGGGATAGGCGATCATCAAAGGGCCTGCTGCGCAAAAGCCGTTACAGCCGGTTGTGGCGACAAAGGCTTCGTCCTGGAGCCCGTTCTTGTGAATCTCTTCGACCAGCGCGTCTCTCACGTCAAGTGAACCACTCGATACACAACTGGTTCCTGCGCATATCATTAGGTGAATGCGATACTTCTTTTCCATAAAAACCGCCTTCTCAAACGGGAATTGAGGGATTGCAAATTGAGGGATTGAGGAATTGAATGTAATGTTTTTTAATCCTTAAATTCCTGAATTCCTGAATTCCTGAATCATTCAATTTTCAACCCTAATATGTGGTTTCGCTCCCGATAGAAAGTGCATAATCTGCAACGGGATGGCCGCCTGACACATGTTCGTCAAAGATTCTGACGGCCTTGTCGGGGTCGAGTTTAATATATTTTACCGGGGCGGAACCCTTTACCTCGACTGTCATCATCGGTTCATGATTGCACAGTCCCGCGCACCCTGAAGATGTCAGGATGATGTCGTCGGCCCCGCTCTTTTCCAATTTATCAAGCAACGCAGTCATGAGGCCCCTGGCGCCCGCGGCGATCCCGCAGGTACCCATGTGAACAGTAATTTTCACGCGGTATTCTCCTGCTCTGAGGTTGACAGTCCCTTTCATGGACTCCTTAATCTTCTTGAGGTCTTCCACTCTAAGCTTGGCCATCTCTTGCCTCCACTTCAATCTTCTCTCTTTGTATCACTTTAGCGTCTTGAAAAATCATTCGTTGGTTTGCCCGGGGACCGCGAGGGTCTCTTTCCCAAAGGACGTAACAAAAATTCTCCACAGTGTATAGAACGCCCCCTTGACGTTCAATACAGCTTCCGGGCAGGCAGAGGCGATGTCCGTTTAAATGGATAACTTCTCCTGGGGCTGTCTTGTGACGAATTTCAAGGCCTCGCTGCCGTTCCTATGAAATGATCCCCTTATTTACGTCCTTTGGGAAAGAGACCCTCACGGTCACTGGCTTTCTTTCAAACCGCTAAAGCGTTACCTCTCTCTTCTTGAATAGATCCTTTATCAAATGGATAACGACCGGGTCGTTTATCCTTATCGTCCCATTGAGTTCAGCCCGTATGGCCCGCGTATCCACTTCTATCTCTTCATCACCAAGGTTCGAGGTGTAAATGAAGTCCAGGTCAGGATTCCCCATGATGAGAGTTATCAGGGTAGCACCCATATCGCCCAACGGCCTTCGGTCGATGTGGCTTTCTCGAAAGGTCGCTACGACCTTGGTTCCCTTCCCCGGTTCAGATGTTATCAGGAGACCTCCTCCGGTCTCTTTTGCGGCCTGTTCCAGCAACGGCACTCCCATGCCCACGAGGCGGGTGGTTCGCGTGGTCACAAAAGGATCGGTCACCTTTCTGAGCATTTCCGCGTCCATGCCCTGGCCGTTGTCTTGAATCGTTATTTGAAGGATATCTCTGTTGACGTCCTCTGAAATATCGATTTCAACGAGGGTCGCTCCGGCGCTTGTTGCATTCTCCACAATGTCCAATATGTGAAGCGAAAGATCCTGCATATTGGAGATTGAATATTGACGATTGACGAATGAATATTGAAGAAGTGATTTATTCTCTGCGATCTCTGTGTGCTCTTCGGTCGAAATCGAATGTCCTCAATCTACATAGTTTGAACTTAACCGCACAGGTCGCAATTGTTCAATATTCAATATTCAATATTCAATCTTCCGCCCTCCTGTTCCCTTGAGCGCAAGTCTCAGCTCGGCCAGTTCAGGTCCTGCCATCAGAAAATTCGTTGGACGGGTTCCAACTTCCGGGACGTCGTGCGCATCAGATGATGTAACAAAAGCAAATCTCTTATATTCCTTAAAATGTTCCTGTGCCGTTTCTAAAGTCATATTCCTTGATATTTCAACAGCATCTAAGGCCAGATCTTCCGGGATAAAACCCAACTGACCGATAACGCTGAATGCCTCGCGATCAATGTGGGCGGCCACGGCCAAGCCATCCAGACGGTGGATTGCATCAACCACCTCGCTCAGGCCCAGGCTGGTGGCGCCTATGAGAAGACGCCTGTTGATCCCTTCCACTTCGTCAAATTCATTTGCGATAACCTGGATCCCAAAAAGATCATCATCGTTTTCTCCAGGCTGGAGGTGGTCGTAAACCAGGGCCTGCATGGAGATGGCATCTGCAGCGTCCTCAAACAGCCCAACGATATGCACCTCTTCGGAAGTCGTTACCTCGATCCCAGGAATGACGCACAGCCCGGTATGTCTGGCAGCAGCCATAACAGAGCGAGTATTTTCCGCACTGTTATGATCTGTAATGGCGATGATTCCTAATTTCTTCTCTTGCGCCTGTTTGACGATCTTCCGGGGCGTCATATCGAGGGTCGCGCAGGGAGAAAGACAGGTATGAATGTGCAGGTCAGCAAGCACAATCCTCAAGGATTTCTCCCTTTCTTCCCCCACAGAGGTCCTCAGTAACCTAAACCACCATCAACTCCCGGAAATGCCCAATGCAAACAGCTTCCCCACCAATTCAAATGCCGGCATATCCGTGACCATAATGGGAACACCTTCTGCCTCGGCCTTCTGCTGAGTCACTTCTTCAGGCTCTCTCCCGTTGACAAGGATGATGCCGCCAAGAGACTTCATAACCGCCACGGCCACGATGTTCTGATGGATCTGAAGGGTGACCCATAGAGCTCCTTCATTGGCGTTGGCGATAACATCGCTCATGAGGTCACTTACATAGCCCCTGCTCACTTCTTTATCAAGAAGGCCGGCACCGGTCCTGACGCTCAATTGGAGTTTTTCAACAATCTCTTTCAAGTTCATCTCGGATAGCAACCTCTATTATACTACGGCCTACTGCTTACTCTTTCCCTCTGACGCTTTCTACGAGCGCTACAATTTTTGACGGATCAACCATACCATGGGTTTCTTCGTCGATGACCATGACAGGGGCCAGTCCACATGCCCCGATACACCTGACCACCTCGAGGGAGTATTCCCTGTCGCTGGTAGTTTCTCCAACATCGACCTTGAGATGCCTGCCAAGGGTGTCTAATAATTTCCCTGACCCCTTTACAAAGCACGCGGTACCTAAGCAGACCCGGACGATGTGTCTGCCCCGAGGTACCATCGTGAAGAATGAATAGAAGGAGACGACTCCGAATACGTCCGATGACGGTAGGCCCAGACCGAGGGCAATGTAATGCTGGACAGGAATGGGGAGGAACCCTAAAATCCCCTGTACCTGTTGCAGAACAGGGATCAGTCCCCCGCGATGGTCCTTGTAGGAGGCCAAGATATGATCGATCTGTTCCTTGGCTTCCGGCTTTTCTTCCTCTTTGAGGAACTGCATGAATTTCTCTCTCACCTCTGGCGGGTCTCCCGGGGGCTGATATTCTTCTACCCGTATGGTATGCGGAATCGATTCCAACAGGCCCGGACATTGTTCCAGGAGTGTGCGGTGGTGATAATTAAAGGAGGTCCAGCCCGGCCGGCGGAGTGGAGACTTTACATCTCTGAAGCTTGTTATGCCCAATGAGACCGGGTCGGGAAGGGGCCACGGGAGACCTCCGGTTTCAATGCGGTCATAGGTAATGTCTTTCAAAAAAGGTATCAACGGGATAATCTCCTTTTCCCAGATCTCCTGGCTGGTTGCAGTCTTCCAGCCACAGCCCAGGCGATTGGCCAACTGGGTGAAGATCCATATCTCAGGCTTGGCTTCACCCGGGCTGGGCACGGCACGGCGCATCCGGCTGACCCTGCGCTCGCAATTGGTATAGGTCCCTTCTTCTTCGGACCAGGCCGCTGCGGGGAGAACCACATCGGCATACCTGACCGTCTCGCTGTCCAGAATGTCCTGGAGCACCAGGAAGTCCACGGACTCCAGGGCCTTTGTAATGTCGGGCATCGCGGGCCGGGCGATGGCGAGATTTTCACCGACACAGTAAAGCATTCGGATTTTTTTTCCGGATGTGTCCGGAGAGCCGCTCATGTTAAGCACCATTTGGGCGAATGTCAGTCCCGGCCTGTCGTCCAGTTCAACGCCCCAGGCCTCTTCAAACGGTTTGCGTGCCGCGTCATCATCCACCATGGTGTAGCCTGGCAGGAATGCAGGGAGGAATCCCACGTCACAGGCCCCCTGTGAGTTGTTGAGATCGCCCATATAGTTCACGCCGCCGCATTCTCGCCCCAAGTTCCCCAGGACCTCCTGGAGGCTCACAAAAGTCCTGGCAAATGAGGCAACCCGGGAACCGTAAACCAGCATTGTCGGTTCCTCGGAATCCAGTATCCGGGCGACCCCCCGGATATCTTCTGCTGAAAGCCCCGTCATTTCGCTGACCGTATCCATAGTAAAGCTGACAGCCGTCTCTCTGATATCGTCAGCTGCCTCACGGCCGCGGTCAAGGAGTTCTTTGATAATTCCATTGACGAGAATCGATTCCGTGCCCTCTCTCAAGAGCAGGGAGACAGTGGCAAGGCTTGAAATTTTTGTCGGTCGAGAATCCGCCACGATCAACTGTGCCCCGTTTTTCGCTGCCCGCTTGATAAATGTACCCGCCACAGGGTTTTCCTCGGTGATATCGCTGCCGATAAGGATGATCCGTCCGGCCTTTTCTAACTCGGCAAGGGTGTTGTTCAATCCCCCGGCGGCAAAGGGTGAGGCAAGGTTGTTCGTGCCAATGGCCGTTCGAAAAAGCTTCTGCATCAGGTAAAGCGCCTCATTTGTAGACTTGGCCGAACAGATGCCGGCAATTGCATCGGGACCGTGCTTTTCTTTTACCTCCTTTATTTTTGAGGCAATTAGATTCAATGCCTCGTCCCAGGAGGCGTCCCTCAGTTCACCGTTTTCTCGGATCATCGGCACGGTCAGACGATCCGGACTCTGGATAAAATCGTATCCGAAGCGGCCCTTGACACAGAGCCTCCCCTGGTTTGGCAGGGCCCGCTCGACGCCGGTGACCTTCATGATTTTGTCATCTTTGATATGCAGGTCCAACTGGCATCCGACCCCGCAGAAATGACATGTGGTCCGTACGTGACGCGCCTCCCACGGCCTTATCTCATACCGGCTCTTCCTTTCAGTCAGCGCGGCAACCGGGCATGCCTGGATGCATTCTCCGCAGAACACGCAATCAGAACGGTGCAGCGTGTTGTCTCCCATGGTAATGATCTTGGCCTTGGCGCCCCTGAAACCATGGGTGATCGCGTTGTTCACCTGAATGGTGTTGCACGCCTCCACGCAGCGACCGCAAAGGATGCATCGGGAGAAATCCCGTATAATCAGTGGGCTGGCCATCTCCATGGGATAATTGGTCTCGACCCTGATAAATCCCCTTGTATCCACCTGATACCGGTAGGAATAGGCCTGCAGGTTGCAGGCGCTATGGGCCGGGCACAGTTCCGCCCCCTGGTCATAATCCTCAACCCGCCGCTGAAATTCAGTCCAGTCCTGAGATTTATTGGTGGCGATTGCGCAGTTATGATTTCCGGACTGCAGGAGCAGGGCCAGGATAGTCTTACGTGCCTCCATGACAGCAGGGGAGTGGGTGTGGACAACCATCTTGTCGGCGGCTGGGGTTGCGCAGGCCGGCAGAAGTGAACGGGCGCCCTTAACTTCTACGACACATACCCTGCATGCGCCTGTAGGTCGCGCTCCCCTGATATGGCACAGGGTAGGAATAAAGACCCCGTTACGTCTGGCAACTTCAAGGATGGTCTCTTCCCCGTCAAAGTAAAATTGACGTCCGTCTATGGTGATAATATTTTCCGGCATTTTCTCTCTCGTTTTCCTAATATTGTTTACACCTGTTTTCTGTAACAGATGAGGCCGCACTTCAGACATCTCTCAGCTTCTCTTTTGGCCGGGCCCTCCTCCAATCCGGGAAACTCATAGGGGAAGATCCAGGCGGTCTTACTGTCCCCTTCCACATCCGATATGAGGGGTTGCTGCCGCGCGGAAAAGGGAACATCATGCAATTCCTTTACATCCAGAACAGAATCTGCCACACAGACAAGGTCCTCCACGGGGGTGATCAACTGGTTGGTGAAGTACTGGTGTATTGCCCGCGTCAGCCTCCGGCCGGAAAGAAGTGATTTGACCACAGCCGAAGAGTCGCTGATCCGCCCCGGTTCAGGGGGACTGAATACACCGGTGCCGTCTCCACCGTTTGGAAACGTACGGAAGGTTTCAATGCTCTCCCAGGTAAGTTCCTCGGCCTGCTCTTCAGAACGTACAAACACCAACTCCGGAATACGCCCCGCCGAAACAATGAGCGTATCCGCGCGCATGGTTTCCCTTTTGCCGGATACCCCACCGAGGGGATCGGAAGCTTCCATGGCGATCCGTACCAGACGTTTGCCAACTCCCTTCAGGGCAGTTACCATTGTGGAAGGACGGATTGTGATCCCCTCAGCGGCCAATGACCTAACATCCCGGAGTTCTATGGGGAGCATGTGGGGCTTCAGGGCTGAAACGATAGTTACCTTCTGCGCACCCAGGTGCCTGCATTTGCGAGCCAGGTCCAGTCCCTCCGGTCCGTCATGGACAATAACCACCCGGTGGTGAGGCTCAACACCTTCGCTCCGGGCAAGGGCTGAAAGAAAGTCTATCATGATAAATAGGCCCGGGACTGACGTATCATACCCCTTCTGATCGGGCACCAGGATTTTCTTGCTGTCAAATCCGCCTTTCGTGAGGGCAATGGCGTCAAAGCCATCCTGGAGGAGGGATTCCACGCTAAAATCCCTCCCCATCAGCATATTGGTCCTTGCCTGTACTCCGGTTTCAAGTATCCCCTCGATTTCATGATCCAGTACCTTCCGGGGAAGCCGGTCTTCAGCAATGACATATCTAAGGATGCCCCCCAATTGGGGCTTTGCCTCAAAAATGGTGGGGTTATAGCCAAGGCGTGCCAGATAATAGCTCAGGGTCAGCCCTTCTGCACCTCCCCCTACCACGGCGATCTTCCGGCCGCTTCCCGGCGCCCTGTAAGGGGTGATATGTTTTCCTGTTGCCATTTCATAGTCTGCCACAAACCGTTTCAGCGGATTTATGGCGACCGGTTCGTCTATCAGATTGCGCCGGCATGCAAGCTCACACGGGGCCGGGCAGATGTAGCCGCATATGAGAGGGAGGGGACATTTCTCTTTGATGATGGCAAGGGCCGCCTCATAATTATTCCTCCGGATTTCCTGGATGAAGCCGGGTATATTTATCCCCGTTGGGCAGTTCCTTTGACAGGGGGCGGTACATTCGTCAGTAACATACTCACCGATGATCCGGTCGGACGTTGACGTGAGGGTTATAATGTGTTTGGGGCACACACGTTCGCATGTGCCGCACCCGGTACAGGTTTCGGTATGCACCACAGGCAGGTTGTCAGGACCCATGGAGAGTGCGCCGAAGGGGCATGCCTTTACGCAGGTCCCCAAGCCGAGGCACCCGATGGGGCAGGTCTTGGTGCCGCCGTCCAGCAGGACCGATGCCCGGCAGTCCCTGATCCCCTGATACAGATATTTGATGTCCGCATCCTGAAACCCGTAGCTGCATCCGGGCCTGGCTATCTCCGGCTCTCTCAACGATATTTCCACGCCCATGACCCTGGCGACTTCGGTGGCGACTTCGGGTCCCCCGACCACGCAGGATGAGGCCGAGGACTTTCCCGCTACAATGGCCACGGCATTGGAGCTGCATCCGGGCAACCCGCACCCGCCGCAATTGGCCCCTGGCAATGCATCTTCCACGGCTTCAATCTTGGGATCGACATAGACATAGAACATCTTTGAGGCTAATGCCAGGACTACCCCGATAACTACACCCAATCCCCCTATTACCAAAAGACCGCCTAACATGTTATTCCTCCTACACCATTCCCTTGAATGCGAAAAAAGCGAGAGAGAGCATGCCTGCCGTAACAAGACCAATAGAGGTATCCTGGAGCGGCTTCGGGACCCTTGCCAGGATGATCCGTTCACGAACTCCGGCAAAAAGCACGAGGGCCAGGCCGAACCCCACCGCATAGCTGAACGATGAGACGAGGGTCTGTGTGAAGCTGTACTCCTCCATGATATTGATAAGGCATACGCCCATGACAGCGCAGTTCGTGGTAATCAGGGGGAGAAATATTCCGAGACCGGAATAGAGGGCCGGGATGCTCTTCCTGAAAAACATTTCAACAAACTGGACGAGAGATGCAATGACCAGGATAAATGAGAGGGTCCGCAGGTATTCGAGGCCGAAGGTCTTTAGAAGATACATATCGACGACCCATGTGATCGCCCCGGCCATAACCAGCACGAATACAACCGCCATGGCCATTCCCACGGCGGTCTCCATCCTCTTGGAGACCCCCAGAAAAGGGCAGTTCCCCAAGTACTGCATCAACAGGATATTGTTGACAAAGATGCAGCTTACAATCAGCAAAATATAATCGGTCATCTGACGACTCCTCTGGTCCTGGATGTTTTCACATCCCCTTCTTCTTTCCCAACATATTCATGATACACAGCATGAGCCCTAAACAGACAAAGGCCCCCGGCGCCTGAACCATAAATGAAAAGGGCTCAAACGATGGGCCGAACACGGGAATATTGTAAAACGTGCCGTTTCCAAGAACCTCGCGCAGTATGGCAAGGGCGGTGAGAGCCAGTGTGAAACCAACCCCTATACCCAGACCATCTGCAAGGGAGGCAACCACGCCGTTTTTGGAGGCAAAGGCCTCCGCGCGGCCAAGGACAATACAGTTCACAACAATAAGGGGGATAAATATCCCGAGCTTCAAAAAGAGGGGATAGGCAAAGGCCTGCATGACCAGCTCCACAACGGTTACAAATGTGGCGATGACCACGATATAACAGGCTATCCTGACCTTCTTGGGTATTACGTTTCTGAGCAGAGATATGATGATGTTGGAACAGACAAGCACAAATGTGGTCGCAACACCCATGCCGATGCCGTTTTCAACGCCCTTGGTCACTGCCAGGGTAGGACATAGACCGAGGACAAGGCGAAACGGGGGGATTTCAGCCCAAAGCCCTTTTGTGAATTCCTGAATCGCTGTTTTTGCCATAACCGATGATCTCCTTAGCCCTGTTTCTCTTTTATTTTCTCGATTATCTTTGGTTTCACCCTCTTATAGATCTCTCCCGCCTCAACCACCGCGCCGCATACGCCGCGTGAGGATATGGTTGCTCCGCTCAGCGCATCAATCTGCCCGCCGTCGGTCTTGACTTTAAAAGGCTCTATTATGGATAACCCTTTGAACTGGGCAACAAAGTTTGGGTCGGTCTTGGCCTTGGAACCCACGCCAGGAGTCTCGCTGTGTGTGGTGACGCCGACCCCGATGATCTTGTCGTTTTCCAGGTTCACGCCCACAATAACACCCATCACGCCCCCGAAACCCTTTCCGAAGGTCTCAAAGGCAACGGTGTTGGGTTTACCGTCAAATTTTCCGACAAATAAGTGCATCTCCTTGGCCTCATCAGCAATCCTCAAGCGATCAATGAGGGGATCGTTCGAACATCCTTCCATGATGTTCTTTATAGTGGGGCCTTTGACGAACTTGAGTTGCTGGTATTCAATCCTATCCTTGGTGACATTCTGAATGGCGGCCAGCACACCGCCGGACAGGCAGCTAAAAACAACAACAGCCATAAAGAGTCTTAACATTTCACGCATGTTTAATCCCCTTTCCCAAAGCCTTAGGCCTGATTTTGTCCAGGAGCGGGTTGGCGACATTCATCATGAGAATGGCAAAGACGGCTCCGTCCACAAAGGCGCCGATATTCCGGATGAGAACCGTGAGAAATCCGGCGCAGGCCCCGTATATCAGCATGGGGACGAAGTTCACAGGGGACGATGAGTCTTCAGTGGCAAGGAAGAAGGCGCCAATTAACGTATAGCCGGTCAAGAGGTGGAACAATGGTCCGACATATTTTTCAGTGTCGGATATGTGAAACAGAAACGCGGTCACAAAGACCCCGGCCAAAAATGAGACCGATATTTCCCAGCGGATCATTCCACGCAGGATCAGGTAGATCCCCCCGATAATAAGGCCGAGACCGAAAGTTGCCCCTATTCCACCGGAATACTGACCCATAAGGAGTCCGGCAGCAGTGTAATCCGAGACCGCTGATGTACCAAAATGCTTGAGTGCCGCCAATGGATATACCATCTTAAATCCGAGATCGTAATTTACCAGGGCCTCGTCAAAGTCCAAGAGGCCTTTCCACGAGAGGAGTATGATGGCAATGGCAATCAGCGCGGGGTTAAGCGGGTTGCAGCCAATACCGCCATAAATCTGTTTTCCCACGACAATGGCAAGGAAAGTGCCTATCACCACCGTCCACCATGGGGTGGTCGCAGGGAGCATCATTGCGAAGAGGAGACCTATAAGAGCGGCATTGCCGTCTCCTATGCTGACCGGGCGTTTCATCACATGGTTCATGACAAGTTCCCATATCATGGCCATGGAAACTGAGAGGGCCACAACACCGAGGGCGGGGAGGCCGTATTGATATATGCCCATGATTACCGCGGGAAGGGCGGCCAACATGATATTGTAGCTTTTTACTGAGAGGCTGCTCCTGTTGTGCCAGTAAGGGGCATGGGAACCGACCAAAAGCTTGTGGTTATCCATTGGATTCCTCCAGGACTCCTGTTAAAGCAAGTTCATGTTTTCCAAGCATGATGTAATGGAACATGGGGATTCGCATCACACATACATAACTACAGAGGCCGCATTCCACACAGGAAAGCAGGTCATATTCATTGGCGGCCTCTTCATACAGGCCGTTCTCAAGGACCCGTACGAGCATATTGACAGGCAATGTGGCAGGACAGGCCCTGATGCATTCCCCGCAATTGATGCATGGATCGTTGGACCCTGAAATCACCTGGCCCTTGTCCTGCACCATAATCGCATCCGTATCATGGCGTATGGGCGTGTCCGCTGAATAGATACCCCTGCCGGCCATGGGACCGCCGAGGACCAGACGATCTCCCTCTGTCAGGTTGATATTCAGGGCGGTCAAAATATCCTTGACCGGCGTTCCTATCCTGGCGCGGACGCCAATGGACCGGTTTTCCTTGTCAATGACGGTCAAAATCTTGCTGATGGGCGCCTTCCGGTGTACAAAGGCCTTTCTGAGTGCCACAACCGCCTCGGCGCTCACAACGCCAACACCCATGTCTTCGCAGCTATCCAGTGGCGAAAGCGTAATGCCAAGTAGCTTCTTCATCAGCAGCCTTGGCATGGCGTTGGGATACACCGGCTCAATCACCTTTACCTCGACGCCACTTTTTTCTGCTTCAGGTCGCAGGGAAGGGGGCACGGCAAACAGGATTCTGTTTACACCTGTGATGTTCTTCAGGTAATCGATCCCTTCTGCCAGGTTTTCCGCCTCGTTTTTTACGATCAGCTGATTTGTGGCCACCAATAGATCCTGATCAAGACCGTTAATGATGATGGTATCCAGAGGGTTGTCTGTTTTGATAAGACTGGAGAGGTCAGAGATTCCAGGTAGGCTAAGAAAAAATGAGAGGGCGGTTTCAGGGGTTGGTTCCTTCCCTTTGTTTTGAAATCCATCATCCCAAAGATCCTTTTTTTCCGCATCAATGGAAACCGAAATGAAGAGTTGCCCTGAATATCCTTTTGTCTGCGATATGTCTGTAATTGTGCCAGTTGCTGTTGAGGTCAGATACCTATTATTCGAAGCAGTAAGTTTGAGCCTCTCTCCAGTCCTGACCTTTGCGCCGGTCGACAGGACGAGGTCGTCCAGATCTCCCTCCGTAGATTTCAACAAGAGTGTCACCCTGTCTGACAGAGGAATCTCTTGAATGTCATGCTCAATATCTTCAATCCCTGTATATTTTAATTTTGGTTTTCCCAGACCGAAAAACGGCTTCTTTATCATTTCTGCCTCCTGCCCGCTCCTCTCAATCCCATCCACAGATCACCCCGGTACCATCTTCCGGAGCTACGGGGCGGGCGCAGATTACACAGATTCTCTGCACACCCCTAAACAACCATCCAATCATGCATTCAATCCGCAATCTGCAATCTAAAATCTGCAATCTACAATCTCCAATCCCCTACATTGCATGGCACTGTGCACAATTTACCGGGCCGCCACCGTCTTTGTGGCATCCCTGGCACTGTTTATGAAATGCCTCTGATTTCTTGGGACCCTCGCCGCCGTCGGCCGTATGGCATTTTCCGCATGGAGAGGGTCTGTCTCCTTTATTTTCAAGGTCGTGATGGCAGTCGGCGCAGTCAATGCCATAGCCTGATTCGGCCAGGTGTTCTTTATGGTCGAACAGGACATTCCCCCCGGTATTCTTAAGCATGATTCTTATGGGCTGTTCAGGGGGCTTTTTTGCAAACGCCGCATAACAGATTACTCCTACAACAAGCAATATTGCGGCAAGGCAATAAGCGATCATCCGTTCCTTTTTGACTTCCATCATCCTGTTTCCTCGGTGCGACTATATTTGTTCAGTGGTAACAGTTTAGCCGTTTGAAACAACGCACGGGGCTATGAGGGTCTCTTTCCCAAAGGACGTAACAAAATTTTTCCGAAGCGTATAGAACGCCCCCTTGACGTTCAATACAGCTTCCGGGCAGGCAGCGGCGATGTGCGGTTAAATGAATATCTTTTTCTGGGGCTGTCCAGTGACGAATTTCAGGGCCTCGCTGCCGTTCCTATGAAACGATCCCCGTATTTACGTCCTTTGGGAAAGAGACCCTCATGGCCCCAGACAACAAACGAATGAATGATTGTTTCAACAAGCTAAAGCGATACGTTCAGTGGTAAACTCCTACTGTCCTGTTTCTTGTAAATTAAGTTATTTTAACTCGCTTGGGTCTGTTTCAGGGTGAAGGCCCTGCGACGTCTTGCCCCACTCGATTGTCCCACGAGAGGGGAGGTTTATAACCCATGTTCCGGATTCAAGGCGTAAAAAACAATGATAGCAACTACTTGC
>JACNIU010000427.1 GCA_014382905.1 Desulfobacterales bacterium | reverse complement strand
CTTTCCGGCCTCCCTTGCGGCCTCTCTCGCAACTGCTGATTCCTTTTCAAACATAATTGCTCGCAATCTGTTAGATTCTACCCCGATGCTGCAACAGACTTCACTCGAATCCCTGAGATGTGCTATCCTGCAAGCCTCAAATGTGACGATTGATGCGATAACCAGTACGTCGCAGAGTGTGAATACATCTGACATCATCAATCTGGCTGTTCCGTGCTGCAATAGAAGCCCATTTTCTAAAAAGGGTCGGGGTTCTTCTCAACATCGGGATTAGCAAGGTTAAAATATATTTTCTTTTCTGATGACCTCGGTTAAATAGCGTGCGGAATTTAGTGGGGACGTTAGAAAAGAATCTTGATTATCATGTCATCCTGTCCAAAAATCTGGCTCCTTGAGATCAGAGACCTCGAAGTCTCACAACGAAAACCTCTATCAATTTGAAGTTGTTTTTTGCTACGGCTTTCCAACTCACATAGTCCCCTCGGGGCACTAACCCAACCATATATTGAGCGGTAAAAAGGAAATTCCACATTATGAGGACCATGAATATTACAGATAAGTATATTCTTTTGTTGTAAAATCTCTTGATTAAGGCTGATAGCCCGATTGTGAAAATAAAAGTACAGTTAATAAATGCCCTTCCCCCAAATGAGTTACCGAACCACCAAACATGCCATGAAGAGTTAATATACCATTGAAGCAAGAAGCAGGTCAATAAGGCCCAATAAATGCTTCCAGACTCCCTGAAATATAGAAGATAGCCTCCTAACGCAAGCAGTATTATCGGAGTCCAGCTTATCAACCCATGCCTGGAAGAAAATAGGGTTTCCATCAACTTTGGCGAAAGAAAGTTGAATCCTTCTCCAACATATGTATAAAGAACGTAATTTCCGTACAGGACCTTCCACACAACGAATTGGGGAATTAAGGCCAGAGCCAATACAACAATGAACAGGATACCGTTTCTAACAGATATAAGGATATCGTTGCAGGATCTATCGCGCCCAAAAGAAATAAATATTAGCTCGAAGAGTGGTAAAATCATAAATAGGCCGTTTTGATACCTGACCATGAGCATCAACCCCGCACTCAAACCCAAATAAATATATGATTGCATCGTCTTTCTTCCATAATCCCTCAGACAAAGATAAGCGAAGAGGGCTACGGAAAACATAGACATGATATGGGGCATTGTTTGTTCAAAGATAAAATAGTTTAATAAACTTGTAGACAAGAAAATAGTTGTCACCGAAATAGCAGCGATATTGCCTTCAAAAAAAATTCGGTTTATCTTGTATAAGAAGAAAAGGCCCAAAAAGCCGTAGAAGATTGATCCAAGACATATAAAAAACTGATAGAGAACCGAGTAGCCGTCCAATGGCAATGGGATTCCAAAAAAATTTACCAAAAAGGTTGAGGAATGAGCAACAACAAAGAATGGCACCCAAAGTAAGCCCGGTCCGATCGGAAATTTATTTGGGACATGGCCTGTTGAGGTTCGAATATTAAAATTCAGAACCTCATAGTGAAATTTATTAAAAAGCTTTAATTCGTTTTCATATTGCAGATCATGGTCAAGCATCAAAGACCTTAAATGAGCATAATAGGATAGGCCATCACCTGTAATGCCCCAATAACCGGCATTCAGATTTACGATTAAGGACAGAACGGCAAGAACAGCCAAAATAGTAAATAAATAGCGAGGACTTATTAGTTTTCTTAATGTCATCATATAGAGTGTCGAAAACCTGGAAATAGATCCTGACTTTTATCCTGAAATCTTCACCGGATTGGCAGCCTTCGCCAAATTCCTGGCTACCTATCGTCTTGCGGTTCAAAAATCTCTTGCTGTAGTGCCAAGGGCTAGTGCCAAGGGCCTGCGCAAAAAAATTCCGCCTTTGCGGCATCGTCTCAGGGCTGGTTATTTCTTGCCAAGCCCATAATTTTGCTAAGGCCGCAAAGCTCATGCAAAACTCAATCAGTCTTTTCCATCACGTTTCTCATCTTCTCAATAAAGATCTTGGCATCAAACTGCTGTGCCCTTTCTTCACAGGCGCCCCTCATTTCCAAGGCCATTGATCCATCCATCCTGCTGATCGCTCCTATGATATCCTCTTCTCGAGGATCTGGACGTAATAGAAAACCTGTTTCCCCATCAACAACCGTCTCAAGAAGTCCCCCCTCTTGGACACCGATCACCGGTTTACCCGCTGCCATCGATTCCACCGGGGAAATGCCAAAATCCTCATCCATCGGAATATAGATCGTGGCGATGCACCTCCCTATCAGATTGCAGAGATGCTCTTCCCCAATCCACCCCAACACCTCAATATTTGGGGCCCCTTCTGCGATCTTTCTTATCTTGGGCATATCCGCCCCCCCCGAAACCACCACAAGCCGCTTATCCGGCATCTCCTTAAACGCCTTGACGATCAGGTCCACCCGTTTCAGGGGATCCACCCTCGCTGTAGAGAGATAATAATCCCCCTGGTCTATCCATCTAAATCGCTCTGTCTCACACGGAGGGTATATAACAACGCTTTCATATTCCAAGAATCTCCTGAATCGTTTCTTTACGGTTTCCGAGATAGTGACGATGATATCCATCCGGCCTACAGCCCGTTCATATGCAAGGCGGTATAAAAACATCACACCTCGCAAAAAAGGCCTCTGCCATCCGGGAACCTGCTGGACCATAAAACCCCTCTGGTCATAGAGGAGTCTTGGTGGGGTAAGGCAATAAAAGATCTTTTTCCCGGATATTTTCTTGTGCGCCAGGGGAGAAAACGACCCGCTGAAAACCGTCCACAAAGCCGATGTCGAGGGGAAATGGGCAAATGCCCACCAGAGCTGAAAGATCTTTGAAAACCTGAGCCAACGGGGAGAAGTTCTATATGCATCAAGACTCCTGAGTTGCACGTCTCCGAAATACCCATCGGGAAAAGGGTCCTTATCCAAATGACCGGCCAACAGCTCGGCATGAAAGGACTTGGCCAGAATCGTAGCCACCTTTCCCCCGCCGTCAGGTGTGTTGAAGAAATCGTGCAAAACGATAGTCCGTTCACCTTTCGAGACCCTCACTTCAGCACCGCCTCAAACGTCTCAAACGTCCTTCGTGCGGTCTCTTCCCATGAAAATCCCCTGGCCCTCACCAAACCCTCATCTACGAGTCTCTGTCTCATATTGGGATCAGCGGCCAGTTCGCTTAGGATTCGGGCAAGGTCATCCACATCCCGGGGACCTTTCATAAATATTGCCCCATCCCCTGCCACCTCAGGAAGGCTCGCCTCCCGGGTAGTAACCACCGGGCAGCCACAGGCCATGGCCTCAAGAACAGGGAGCCCGAACCCCTCATAACTGCTGGGGAAAATCATCGCAAGGGCGCCTGAATAGGCCTTAGCCAAGTCCTCATCACTGACGTATCCCAACGGGATCATCCTGCCTGACACACCCCCGCCGGACCATCCCGACCATCCCACTACCACCAGTGGTACCTCCAAACCTGCCTTCTCCAGGGCCGCCGGGATAACATCCATGTTCTTTCTCGGATCACCGCTCCCCACAAAAAGAAAATATCTCTCTGGTAAGGCGTGACGCTTCAGAAAAAAGCCTACCTCTTCACGAGATCTGGGATAAAAGATGTTGCTGTCATGGGCCAGATGGGTGACGGTAATCTTTTTTGAGTCAATATGCAGAATCTCCTGCATCTCTCTTGCAGCAAATTCGGAAATGGTCAAGAAATGATCGGCAGTGTTCATTCTTCGTTTAAAAAACAGGCGGGAATAGAGGACTCGCTCCCTGGGATGGTATTGTGGAAAACGGATCAGAGACAGATCGCACAAAGTAAAAACCGTCTTTAGCCGGGATGAAACGCCAAAAGGGAAAAACCCCGCCTCATGGTATATTTCAAAATTCCTACTACACCTGAGGAAAATCGCCTCCCTGACAAAATGAAATGCAAGCCTCGCAATAAGTGCCGGGTAGACCGGCATTCTCCAGAAAAGATCAATACCCTTTGTCCAGCGATTGAGATTCGACGGACCACCAGGCATCATCGATGAAACCTTCACCCCATCGAAATACCCGATCTCTAACCTGTCACCATAAGCCCGTTCCATCTCGGCATAAAGACATCTCAAATAACGGCCGATCCCGGTGTTTACATTCACCATCGGAACAGCGTTGACAAGAAGCTTAATTCG
>JACNIU010000292.1 GCA_014382905.1 Desulfobacterales bacterium | reverse complement strand
CGAGCCGACGCAGTGGATAATGGCTACTTTCGCAGGCACCCGGCCGTCCTTGGTCTGGATCTTTCCCTCGGTGGGGCCTGTGGCATTGTTCAAACGTTCAAATTGTAAGCTCGTGTAAACCTCGGGATATCGGCCAAAGCCATAGTGGGTCAGGGGAGCGGGGTCAAAGATCTTAAAGCCTGTAGCGACGATAATAGTGCCAACGTCGATCTCCTCTATTTTTTCCTCATCATCATGTATAATTGCCTTAGCCTCGCAGACCGCCTCACACCCCTTGCATTCGAGGATGCCTTTTAATTTCAAACAGTGCTCGCTATCCCTGATGGCCTTCAGAGGCATGGCCTGGGGAAAGGGGATATAGACGGCTTTTCTCTTTGATAGCCCCTCATTCCACTCACTGTCTACGAGGATCGGACAGACATTGATCCGCTCGATGGCCTCCTCAGGACAGACATCTATGCATTTCCAGCATCCCACACATGATAAGGTCTCATAAATCGGTTTTTCGCAATTGCACTCTTCGGCCTGCTCTGGAGAGCATGGGATTCCAATGACATAGAGCCTTTTGGAGCTGAATACCCCCATTTTTTCCAGTTCCCGGAGAGCCCTCACATCGCAGCCCCGGATCACAGCCGCCACTCGCAAAGCAGGCCATCTCTTCAGCATTGAACGGATTGTCTTGGCGAGACAGTACTTGGGATCGAGCTCGATCTTCTCAAGTTCGTCGGGATCGGTGAAAAGATGCGGCCCGATTTGGCCCCATCTCCTTTTAAGCCCTAACACCGCATCCCATCCCTCTGCCAGGGCATTCCTTGCCTGGCGCTTGATCATCTCTTTCATCATTATACTTTCTTCCATGGAGATCTTCGGCCCTCCTTAGCTAACCTTTTCGATCCTGACCGCACAATCCTTAAGGGCCGGTATCTTTGCGCTGGGATCAAGCTTTGTATCGGTAAGGACGTTGACGGCGCATTCAGCAAAATGTATGGGAATAAAGACCATCCCGGGCTCAACCTTGTTGGATATCTTGGCCTTAATGGATATATCGCCCCGGCGTGAGGTCACCCTGAGGAGATCATTCTCCTCGACGCCCAATTTAGTTGCATCTTCAGGATGGATATCCACGTAACCCGTGGAAACCTCCTGGTCCAGGATTTCGATTCTGCGCGTCATGCTTCCCCCGTTAAAATGAAAAGGCACCCGCCCCGTGTTAAGAAAATAGGGATATTCATCATCGGGAAGCTCAGCAGGAGGAGCATATTCCACCGGGAAAAACCGCCCCTTTCCCCGTTCAAAGGTGCCCTCATGTAAAATGGGCGTGCCCGGGTGCGCATCATGGGGACAGGGCCAGTGCAGGACCTCTCCATTGTCAAGCCGCTCATAGGAAATTCCTCCATAAGAAGGGGTCAAGCAGGAAATCTCCTTCATGATCTCCTGTGTCGAGGCATAGTCGAAGCCGTCAAATTTCATTTCCCGGGCCAGTTCTGAAACGATTTGCCAGTCCGGCTTTGACTCCCCTATGGGTTCTATGGCCTTCCTTATTCGCTGAACTCGACGATCCGTATTGGTGAAAGTTCCCTCCTTCTCTGCGAATGAGCACGCCGGAAGGACCACATGGGCAAATTGAGCCGTCTCGGTAAAAAAGATGTCCTGAACCATGAGAAAATCAAGAGTTTGAAGGGCTTCCCCCACATGCGTAATGTCCGGATCGGAAAGCATGGGGTTTTCTCCAACAACCATCATCCCTTTGATAGCGCTTTTACCGGCGGCGTCAAGCATCTCCACAAGTGTTAAACCTGGGTTCTCCGGCACATCAAGCCCCCATTTATCCCTGAAACGTGCTCTAACCGCCGGATCCTCCACCGGTTGATAGCCTGTCATGACATTAGGCAGAGCTCCCATATCACAGGCGCCCTGGACATTGTTTTGCCCTCTCAAGGGGTTAACCCCGGTGGACCGGCGGCCGATATTCCCGGTTGCCATGGCCAGGTTGGCTACCGCTTTTACATTATCTGTCCCGGTAAGGTGCTGGGTCACCCCCATGGCATAAAGGATCATTGCTTTTTCGCTCCTGGCATAAGTCTCAGCGGCCTGCTCCAGGAGATCAGTCCGTATGCCGGTAATCTCTCTGACCTTCACCACGGGGTATTCCTTGACCTTTTCTCGCACCGCATCGAATCCCTCGGTCCTCTCCTGGATAAAGGGTTCAACGATTAGGCCCTTTTGAATCAAATGGTTTAACATTCCGTTTAAAAGAGCGATATTGGTTCCGGGAATTATCTGAAGGAAAAGGTCGGCGTACTCCACAAGAGGAATTCTTCTAGGATCGATGACAATGAGTTTAGCCCCTTTTTCCTTGGCCCGCATGACTTTGCTGGCGATCATGGGATGCTGGCTGGTAGTGTTGCTGCCGATCACCACAATGCAATCCGCCTCTTCGATCTCCCCGATGGAGTTCGTCATCGACCCACTACCGAATGCGGCGGCAAGACCTGCCACCGTGGATGAGTGTCAGAGCCGGGCGCAATGATCCACATTGTTTGTTCCCAGTACCCCCCTGGCAAATTTCATTATTAAATAATTTTCCTCATTGGTGCACTTTGCACTGGAAAAGATCCCGAGGGCGCTGGGACCGTGGGTCTCTTTAATACTGAGGAGTCTGTTAGCGACAATTTTATAGGTCTCCTGCCAGCTCGCCTCGATAAACTCATCCCCTTGCCTGATAAGGGGCCGGGTAAGGCGGTCTTTGCTATGGATATGCCGGGAGGCGTTCCGTCCAAGGACGCACAACTGCCCTTCGCTGATGGGATGGGTTTTGCAAGGGATCACATCAGAAATTTCTCCATCCATCACCTGGAGGTAAAAATTACAGCCCGTTCCACAAAAGGGGCATGTGGTCAGGACCATATCAAGATGCATAGCTTATCCTCCTTGATGATTCTCTTCTTTTTTCAACAAAGCTGGAGATTTTCTCGAGGGCCTCTGCTTCCAATCCCGGGATTGTCTCGACCACGTCTTCCACGGGAAGATATCGGATGATATCCTGTAACATTTTTAAGGGGATGTCCGCGGGGCATGTCTTTTCACATTCGCCGCATCCCACACAGGTATCCCAAACATTGTAGGCCCTTAAAAGATGAAACAGGGGATATGGGGGAGGAACTTGACCACCTTCCATCCATTGGGATATTTGCAGTCCATCGTCCCATCCCACAAATACAGGGCACATATCGATGCATCCGTAACACTTGATGCATTTTCTAAAGTGATCCCCCCAGAAAGTTTTGCGCTCCTCCTGGCTCATGAGCAAGATCTTTTGTAAGGGCGTGGGATCTGCTAATTCGTTCCTCGAGGAGACGGCCTGAAATCTCTGCCTGACAATGTTAGTCAATCCCTGAATTTCTGCATTATCTTCCATGCAGGCCCTGACGCATTCTCCGCATTGGCTACATCGGGCTTCATCGATTTGGATTCGGTCAACCCATAATTCCCCTTCGCTTTTCTTTGGGGGCCGGTCTTCATCCAGGACCACGGCTGTGCATTCTCCGCATCCCGTACACTTTTGAAGATCAACATGCCTGGGCTTTCTTCGGATTTTAACATTAAAATTTCCTACAAACCCTGTGACTTCAGCCACCTCGCTGTTCGTATACATCTCGATATTTGGATCCTGTCCCACGGAGACCAGCTTGGGCGTGCCGATACAGGCGGCACAATCCAAGGTGGGAAATGTCTTGTCAAATTTGAGCATGGTACCACCAATGGTGGGCTCTCTCTCCACTAAGTAGACCTTCATCCCCGCATAGGCAATATCCAGGGCCGCTTGCATGCCCGCAATACCCGCTCCGATGACAAGGACGTTGGGATTGACATCCGCCACTCCCGCAGTAAGCATCTCATGGTGAAGAACCCGGGAAACGGCGCCTCGCACTAGATCCTTGGCCTTTTCCGTGGCCTTCTCGGGATCCTCCGTCACCCAGGAACAATGCTCTCTGATACAGGCCATCTGAAAACAATAAGGGTTGATGCCTGCAGTCTGGCTGGCCTTCCGAAAGGTCTTCTCATGCATTCTGGGAGAACAGGAGGCCACCACTACCCGGTTGAGCCCCTTTTCCCTGGCATCATCAATCAGCATCTGCTGCCCTGGGTCGGAACACATGAACTTGTACTCGTGGGCTGATTCCACATAGGGGAGTGTACTGGCGTATTCGGCCACCTCAT
>JACNIU010000186.1 GCA_014382905.1 Desulfobacterales bacterium | reverse complement strand
ATTGAGATTATGTCTGTTAATTTGCCATCATGTAAACACTTTTGAACGTTACTAAACGATTATATGATCGATGCCATAACTCTCTTAAAGCAGCACAACATTCACAGGCTCCCTGTTATGGAAAAAGGCAGGTTGGTAGGGATAGTCAGCGATAAAGATCTCATTAGAACATCTGTCTCCGGTGTCCCCAGCCTGGAAATGCTAGATATGCTATATCACATAACCAAGATTAGGGTTGAAGAGATCATGACGAAAAACCCCATCACTATTCCCGGAGATTATACCGTGGATGAAGCATCTGATATTCTCTTGAAAAATAATATATCCGGTGCCCCTGTAACGGACAATAAAGGCGAGATGGTGGGAATAATGACCCGCACAGATCTTTTAAGGGTGCAGGCAGAGCTGGTCGGTCTTGGACAAAAAGGAATTTCGTTTGCTTTTCAGTTAAGAGATCATCCCGGTTTTGTTAGATCCGTTGCCGATATAATCCGAAAATACGGTGGGCGAATAGCAAGTGTTCACAATTCATATAAAGACGTCCCCGAAGGCTTTCGTGAAGTTTATATTCGAATGTACGGGATTGACCGCCAAAGATTTCAAGAACTAAGAGAAGAACTCGAGCATAACGTAGACATCCTGTATATGGTTGATCATTCTGAAAACAAGAGAATAATCTACCGAACAGGAAAAGTTTGAATGACTAATACAAAAAGGTTATCTGATCCTGCGGCTTATCACGGGCAGGACGCCTTTTTGACCAAGAGCGAGCAACATCGCAGAAAGGAGGATGCAAATGATGACATCACTAGAGAGGATAGGCGTCACGGTTCAATTCCAAGAACCGGACCGTATCCCATGCGTTCCCTTAATCGGTGGTGCTTCCCGAAGGATATATGGGGCGACTTACGCAGACTGGGCACAAGATGGCGAGCTGGCCGCCAAGTGCCAGATCCAGGCGCACCAACTCATTGAATATGATGGAATAACCGGATTTATCGACCTGGCAGTGGAGGCTGCTGATTTTGGCCAAGAGGTCGTCTATCCTATTGAGAACACACCGCATCCCAACTATGCCAATCCTTTAATCAAGACTCCCGACGACTATTCAAAGCTGGAGCGCTTCGAGCCGACAAAAGGTCCAAGGATGAAAGAGGCGATCCGGTATGTTGACATCCTAATGGACCGACTAGGATCAGACGTTCCCGTGATGGGCCTCGTCTACAGCCCTTTGGGGGTTTTGGAAATGTTGCGATCTGCGGACAAATTGTTTTTGGATTGCGTGCATTACAGGGACGCGGTCATCCAGGGGTTGCAAATCGTAACCGATGTTATGGTAGATTACGTCAAAGCCCAAGCCAAAACGGGTGTCCATGCCATTATCCTCAGCACGTTATTCGCTTCAGCGTCTATCATGAGTAAAAGGCTCTGGCTAGAAATAGAGGGGCCTTTTGCTCGGCAACTTGCCGATACCATTCGGGAGTGCGGTCCGATGGCCGTGGTCCACAACTGTGCCGCAGGTCCGTATTTCGATGCAATGATAGAGACCATGAACCCGGCGATCCTCTCCGGTGCCAATGAAGCGAACGACTGCAGGGACTGTTCGGAGGTCAAGAAAAAATGGGGAAGAAAGGTCGGCATCTGTGGTCACGTGAACCCTGCCCACATTCTATATTTAGGCACGCAGGATGAGGTCAAGGAAGAATGCAGGAAAGAGATCGGTGAATTGGGCGAGGGGGGTGGATTCATCCTTGCCGCTGGATGTGAGTTTCCGCCCAACGCATCACTACTCAACGCTATCGCCATGATGGAAGGGACGAAAATTTACGGCCAGTACAAAAACATAGAATCTTAGGGACATTCTTATTTTTTTCTCGAATACAATTTAATGTTTCGGGATTCTCTTGACTGTAGGAGAAAAAAAATGAAAATCGCATTTACATCCACAGGTCCAATGCTTGACAACGAGATAGAGGCCCGCTTCGGAAGGTGTGCCTACTTTCTGATTGTCGATCCGGATACAATGGAATTTGAGGCCATACCAAACCCGAACCTCTCGTTAGCCGCCGATGCCGGTTCTAAATCTGCCCAGCTTATGGCCGACAAAGGCGTACCGGTTGTTCTCACAGGAAATTGCGGCCCAAAGGCCATTCAGACCTTCGACGCGGCAGGAATTACGGTAATGACCGGTATCATCGGCAAGGTCCGGCACGTTGTTAAACGTTTTAAAGAAGGCACATTGTCTTACACAACAGGTACCAGCGTACAAAGACATTTTGGCATGGGTACCGGGGCGCGCCCTGCTATGAACAACGATGTCCCAAATGTGGAACCGTGATGACGCGAGAATAGATGTCACGGCATCGGCAACAATGCGCCTTTAATAACCTATAAATGCTATAAAAAGAGGTAATCATGGAAAAGATGTTTGAAGGAATGACCTTGGACGGCGTGAAACTCCAGAACCGGTTTATCTTCCCGCCCATCAAACTTGCCTACGGAAACCCGGGCGGTATGGTTACAGACCGTCAATTGACATTTTACAGACAGGTGGCGCAAAAGGGACCGGGCCTTCTGATCCTGGAGCCTGTTTCGGTGACCGCGGAGGGGAAGGAACATCCGAGGCAGCTCTGCGTACATCTGCCGGGATCCGAAACTGAGCTGAAGAAGATCGTTGATGTGATTCACGGGCAGGGCCGTGTTGCCTGTCTCCATTTGAACCACGCCGGCGCGGCCGCCAATCCCATGGCCACCAAAAGCAAACCCAGGGCTCCATCGTCAATCACGTGTCAGACAAGCGGACAGGAGTCAGAGCCGCTCAACGAAGAGGAGGTAAAGACAATCATTGCGGGTTACAGATCAGCGGCCCAAAAGGCCGCGGAATCGGGATTCGACCTCATCGAAATCCAGGCAGGTCACGGGTATCTGGTGTCACAGTTTCTGAATAAAAAAATCAACAAAAGGAATGATCCATACGGCCAGGACCGATTGCTTTTTGCAAGAGAAGTCCTTTCAGCCGTTAGGGATGGCGCAACGGGCCTCCCCTTTCTGGTCCGCATTTCAGGCAATGAGATGTCGCCCGAGTTCGGTATCGACCCTGAAGACCTGGTGTACTTTCTGAAATTGGCAGAGGAAGCACGCGCATGCGCCGTGCACGTAGGCATGGGAAATGCCTGCTTCAGTCCCCCATGGTATTTCCACCACGGGAGTCTTCCTGAAAAACCCCAGATGGATGCGTTGGCCTGGATTCGTGCGCAGACCTCGCTTCCCCTCGTTGTTGCAGGCAGGATGGGCAGAAAGGAAAAGGTCCGAAAAATCCTGGACGACGGGCTGGCAGACCTGGTTGCCCTCGGCAGACCGCTAATTGCCGATCCCGGGTTGATAG
This sequence comes from Desulfobacterales bacterium, assembly GCA_014382905.1. Taxonomy (GTDB): domain Bacteria; phylum Desulfobacterota; class DSM-4660; order Desulfatiglandales; family Desulfatiglandaceae; genus JACNIU01. The sequence continues at coordinate 851 of JACNIU010000186.1, read as the reverse complement.
AAAAATGGCAAAAGGGTGAAGACAAAGAGGTCAGGTACTGCGGGTATTGCCTTCAGGGCTGCCTTCACCGCGTAAAGAGCGGAGAGCCCCTGGGCTGCAATCTGAACCCGGAGATCGGTATGCCGCCTCTCCAACCTACGGATCATCCCTTGAAAGTCTTGGTTACGGGAGGGGGGCCTGGGGGCATGAGTGCGGCCCTCTATATGAGCAGGCGAGGTCACAAGGTCACGCTCGCTGAGAAAAGTGACCACCTAGGCGGACAGTTCGCCCTTGCATGGCAGGCACAGGGCAAGGAAAAGATGAAAGAGGGTTTGGACGCGATGGAACACGCCATTAGAACCGGAGACGTTTCCCTCCTCCTGGAAACCATGGTGGATACGGCGCTCGTAAAACAGACTCGTCCCGATCTGCTTGTGTGGTCAACCGGGGCCGTTCAATACATCCCTGATATTCAAGGGATCGATACGCAGTATACCATGACTTCACTGGAATATTTTGCAGGAGAGAAAGAGGTGCGAGGCCCCAGGGTGTTGGTCATCGGGGCGGGTCGAGTCGGGCTTGAAATCGCAGAAAAACTGGGACAGGAAGATTACGAGGTGGTTGCAACGAAGAGAACAGATCCGATCGGCAGCATGATGGAGATGATTACGAAAACCCTGGCCCTGAAACGGACCGCGCAAATGAAAAAGGTCATTCTCATGCCCCACACAACCGTCAAGACTTTCATGCCGAAAAGCATGGATATCGAACAGGATGGGGTTAGGATGTCCCTTGAACCCTTTCAGACCGTGATCCTGGCCTCCGGGATGCTTTCCGCTCAAGGCCCGGATGAAGAGATCCGCAAGTCGGTC
>JACNIU010000248.1 GCA_014382905.1 Desulfobacterales bacterium | reverse complement strand
AGGACTCACAAGACATACCAGCGTAATTTTCATTCAGCGCTGTCTCCAAATTGCTTAATATCTGGTCGCAGTCTCCGGAGTCCGTTGAAAGTAAGTATGCCCTGAGGAGATCATCCTGTCCATTATCTGGATACAATGCATCAAATGTAGACAGTGTTTCATACGATGCCGTTTGGTCGTCCAGCGCATATTCGACCTGTGACTTGAATATCAGCGCATCACTTGTTACTTCATATCCAAGCGAAGCATTTACATCAATCAATGCCTGAGAAGGGTTGCCATCCATGTAGCTTTGATAAGCTTTTTCCAGCAATTGGTTTGACAGGTTAACATCCGAATCATCGCTGCTACAACCGAGATATAGGGTGAATGAGAAAGCCAACAACAATAAACCTGTTTTTCTAAATACAGTAACCATTTTCGCCTCCTTTCAGGAGTCAGAAGTCTTTGGTTCCAGCGTTACTTTCTTCTGAATTCCGACTCCTGAATTCTTGGGTTGCGGGTGCAGCCCACGTTAGACATTAGACCTGGAAACGCGCAACCAGTCAAGTGTATACTTCTGCACCTTGTAGGCGTCTCCTGCCACCCAGAAGCCGATATGCGACGCCTTGTCGATCCACAGCAATTGCGCTTCGGCAATGGCTTCATGGGCATACACGGCATCACGGGGCGGCACGTCGTTGTCGGCGTCGCCGTGAATGATCAAGGTGGCGGCGGCGATCTTGTCAAGGGGCAGTTTGTCAATGGCCGATCCGAGGGCGATATCATTCTCCGCACCCGGTTTGCGCTCTTCAAAGCGGTCACTCATGGTCTTGAACATCGCATCAACCAAGGCGAATTTGTCGGCATCACCCACGATTTCTTTGACCCGTTTTCCCAGATCATGTTTCTCCAGGGTGCTTTCCGTCTGCAAGAAACTCTTGACCACCGCTGCCGGGAAATGCTTGAAAAAGTACCCCATCAGCCATTGTCCCGGCCTGCTGAGATACATCCACTCCTCAACCTTGTTGACATCATCCGCTTTGGTGTAGTTCATGCTGATGCCGTCGATGACCAGCAATGCCTTCACTCTTTCCGGGTGGCGCTGCGCCAGCTGGTAGCCTGCCGGACCCCCGCCGGAAGCGCCAACCATGACGGCATCGGGAATATCCAGGGCATCCAGGAGGGCGGCCATGAAATCTCCCTGTTCCTCGGCCGTCTTTCCAAACTGCAAAGGCGTGCCGAGATACCCCGGTCGTGACGGCGCAATCACCTTGAACCCGTTCTTGCGGAACAATTCGCCCAGGACCAGTGCCTGATCGTAGCCTCCGGGGCCGCCGTGGGCAATCAGGACCACCGGTCCTTCCCCCCGCAGGGCGTATTCAACCGGACCGTATGCCGTTTCGATGGTTTGCGACGGATGTGCCAAACACACCCGCAAATCTTCCGCCGTTACAATCTGATGGTCACCCAGGGACCCTTTGAGGTCTCGAGATGTAAGAACCGTCATATTCCCTTCCTCCAGTGATGAATTTATTCTCTTTTCAATCATAGACGATGCGTATATATGTCCTCATGGAAACGGTGTCGGAGCCGGTTAGTCGCAGGTACAGGTCAGGCCGCCCTGCGAGGGTGTGTTCGTCTGCCAACACTTCTCATCACCCGGGCAATCATTTTCCGAGGAACAGCATTGCCCGCAACGACTGTTGGCATCGGCCCAGTCAATTCCGCAGCGGTTTACCGGATCCGGGTAGGAAAGACAAGCGGCAAAATTATTCTGTGTTGCACAGGTGGTTGCGAAGCCTTCGGGTATTTTCACATTCATCAATTTGCAGATATTCTCTAAATACTTCACACGCTTCTTGGCGGCTGTGGGATTCCCGGCGTTGGGTCCACATTCAAGGCCACCGTTGATGATGTTGATGATGACCCCGAAGTTGGCCGCTGTCCGCCCACATCTCTCATCAGCAGCCGTGGGAACCCATCCATCCGCCAACTCGGGTTCACACGCACCGAGCACCACACCATGGGCCGACGGCTTAAAAGGTTCATCCGTTTTCCGACCCGGAACCGCATGCCCCCAGAACCAGATGGATCCGGCATTCCCGATAGCGGGATCACTGGTCAGCAGGTCGGGGTCTTTCACATACCCGTCACCAGCGCCCATACTCCGACCATATGCCAGATAGTTGGCGTACCACGAAAGCTGATGGGGCCCCCTGCCGCAGTAACTGATGCCGTTATCAGGGCATTCCCCATTATATGTCTCACTGCATTTTATCGTATCCATGGGATACTCGGTTGTGCAGCCGCCATAACCGCAATTATGCTCATAGCCCCCATGTCCTTCCGTTATAAAACAAAAGGGTGCGCCATAGGTTGCATCCAAATCTTCTCCCCCTCCCGTCTCCTGCGCAACATTTGCCAGAAACGCGGCGATCTCAAGCTTTTTGGTGTTTTCATTTCCTTCATTGGCAAACTCCAGAAACGCCGCCATTGCAGAAACGATCTGCTCATAGGTATAGTACCATTCGCCGTTAGGCTTTCCCCGAAACGCCTCGGGGATCACATTTTCCTGAATCTCAGCGTCTTCTTTGCAATCCGGATAGGTGCGAGAAACCTTGGTAAGGACATCATAAATTTCTTTGGGAAACAGCTTCTTGATCTCCGTTTGCCTGTCCTGCTGCAAATAGGTGGGAGTGGGATCAAAATCGTATGGTTCGTTCGTGGAATTGCTTGAATTGGAATTGCTGTCACTGGAGCAGCCGGGACACCAGGCCACCAGAAATATCAGCATCATCCATGTCCATGATTTCAATATCCTTTTCATTCTCCATGTTCTCCTTTTTCCGGCGTCTGGGTCTGATTTATGCGGCCTTCATTCACCGCCAACGGTTGCCGATCATTTTTTCTCTCTTTTTTGTATACAAAATCAAATCTGAAAAGGCAATGCCATTCGCACTCACGATTTGCCCCACCCTTCCATCAAAAGCCGATGGTCTGTCAAATCGAGAGAACCCTGAATCTTTCAGCCGGTTGTCCGGTCCCCCCGAAACTGCGGATGCCGGCGCACAAGCGGTGCTAGCGAAAGTCTTTTCAGATGAGCTTCTCTGCGAAAAAATGGCCAAATAAGCTGTATTCAGTTATAACTTATTCGAAATTTGTAATTTAGAATTAACAAGGATGAAAAATCTATCAAAATGATTCCCGCTATCATGTTGATAGCATGATTCTGAAAGATATAGGGGTCAAGTCTACGCTTGACTCATGTTTTGTAATGCTGTAAAAAAAAGCTTATGTCGAGACCGTTGAGAATAGAATATCCCGATGCATGGTATCATGTAATGAACAGGGGGAGGCGGGGAGAATCCGTTTTCCGAAAGAAGGAGGATTATCTTGCCTTTATTGAACTGTTAAGAGAAACTGTGGATATGTGGAATTTGAGAGTGGGGGCCTATTGTCTGATGCCCGGTCATTACCATCTCCTGATTCAAACCCCGGATGCAAACCTTTCCCGCTGTATGCGGCATGTTAATGGAGTCTATACCCAGCGGTTTAATCGGAACCATGTCCTTGACGGTCAACTATTCAGGGGACGGTACAAGGCGATTCTGCTGGAGGGGGACAGTTACCTGCTGGAGCTGTTGAGATATGTTCATAGAAATCCTTTGGAAGCCGGTTTGGTAAAAGTGTTGGACAAGTACCCATGGGTCAGTCATCAGGGGTATTTATCTGATGCAAAGAAATGGAACTGGCTGTACAAGGACTTTATCCTATCTCTTTTTTCCGATGAAAAGGCCGTTAGCCGTAAAACGTATAAGGATTTTGTTTCCAAAGGGACTCCGGAAGAGATTAACCGGATATTTGGCAGAAAGAATCTGCCGTCGGCACTGGGAAACAAAGATTTTTTGGACTGGGTGAAGGGTTCGTTTTTTTTCGGAAAGCGGCACAAAGAGGCGCCCGATTCCAAGAATTTATCGCCGGATGCGGAAAGGATAAAGGGAGAGATCCGCGGACGTTACAGAGTGGCAATGGATGAACTGCATCGATCAAGAAGGGGTATTGCAAATGAGCCAAGGAATGTGGCGATTTATCTGTTGAGGTCTCTGCGTGGGGACAATTTGGAGGAGATTGGCAGGGAATTCAACATCACCCGATTCAGCTCGGTCAGCAGTGTCGTAGAAAGAATGAGGGGGAAAATATCCGGGGATCGACAATTGAGAAGACGTGTCGAGGAAATCAAAACTGCCATTTACAT
>JACNIU010000451.1 GCA_014382905.1 Desulfobacterales bacterium | reverse complement strand
CAATGGTCATGTCGCCGACAATAAAGCTTTCGACCGCTTTGCCGTGGGGGCCATAAAAGGCGTACATGAGTTCCTGAAAAAAAAGGGCAAAGGCCAGCGTAACGATGAGAACGTAGACATGGGTTTCTCGCATGTACCGAATGGCATATCGATCAATGAGCATGCCGATCATGGCGGTGCCCAGCACGGCCATGAGCGCAGCCGTGGGCACGTTAATTTCCAGCAAGGTTATGAAGGTATAGGCCAGGTACGCTCCCAACATGTAGAACGCGCCGTGGGACAGATTGATGATGCCTGCCACACCGAATATGAGCGTAAAGCCGACTGCAATCAGGGTGTAAAGGGCCCCCCAGATGCCACCCAGTATCATGATGTTCATGAATGTGGTCATTTGCTCCTCTGCTTTTCAAAGTTCGGCGCACGAAATCGGAGTTGTGCTATGGCTTGAAAGATTCGTGAGGGTCAAAGAGGGCGAATCCGCCCTGCATTGACCCTTTGAGCCCTTCTATCTATTCTCCTATTGCTTCTGCCAGGGAGGCAGCATATAGTCGCCCGTCTTGAACTTATCGGGCCATATCACCACCTGCTTCGCACCATCCTGCCATTGGACCATGGGCATCACGTATCGTCCCTCCAGAAGATCATGGGTCTTTTTATCAAACCCGATCTCCGGGTGGAGAACGCCCTTATAAGAGATATTCTCCAGTCCTGAAATAATATCGTTTGATTTCAACGATTTCTTCTGCCTGATGACATCGGCCAGCATGTATACGGCGTCGTAGGTAAAGCCGCTGGTGTAAACGGGGTTGGTTCCATAGAGTTTTACATATTTGTCCCAAAAGGGTATGGTCTTGTCGGTGAGGGGGGCCCGGGCGATGAAGTTATAGGTGATTTCGCCGAGGCATTTGCCCCCTGTCATCTCCCAGAACTTGGAGTCCATGCTGGCCACGTCACACAGGCCCATGGGGGCTACCTTGGTGTCCTGCCAGGCCTTGACCAGAGGGATGCTGGCCGCATGACTTACGATCTGGGCGATCCACTGCGCACCGGTGGATTTGGCTTTGACAAAGGTTGGGGAAAAATCTTTGATATCGATATCGAACATTTCATAGAAGGTGACGTTCAGGCCGGCAGCCTCCAGGTCCTTTTTGAGATTCGGCCCATAGGCCTGGACCCACTTTGTGTTTTCGGCAAGAATGGCATATTTGGTAAATCCCAGTTTTCCGTTTACAAATTCCTTGAGGAATTTTGAGGCCCATTGTTGCTGACGAATGTCGGAGTTGATCATATCTCTGAAGAAATATTTGTATTTCTTGTAATCCTTCTCCACATTTTCGGTCAGGGCAATGGAAGCCGTTCCGGTAGCGATATAAACGATCTTATATTTTGGCAGATAGGGTTGGAGGGCCAAGGCAACACCGCTGGAATAACAGCCCACCAATACGTCCACCTTGTCCTCCAGAACGAGCTTTTTCAGGGCCGTGATGCCCTTCTCAGGCTTCCCTTCCGTATCCCCGATGAAAAGCTCCAGTTTTTTTCCGTCGATTCCCCCGGCTGCATTGATTTCAGCAACGGCCATCTTTGCTGCGTTGTGAATTCCAATCCCAGGCACCAATTGGACCGGTCCCAGGGAGCCGATGCGAATGGTTTTCGCCTTGTCAAAATTCCGGTTGGCTGCCATGGAACCCATGGCCGTGAATATTAGCGCCAGAATTGCCAGCATTATGATCCATCCATACTTTTTAGTGCGCATTGATCCGCCCTCCTTTTATTGTCGCTATGGTACACGACAGGTTATTAAATAGACTGACCATCCATCCTGCACCCGTATTTTCGCTATCACCTCCTTTCACCCCTGGGCATGTTGACTCAGTGTAATAAAAAATGAGTTCAGCTTTTCGTGAAATCTTGAATAACACAATCAAAAAAAACGTTTTCACACCAAATAAATAGCGGAAAATATAAGTGTCATTTCATAATACCTGTCGTGGGCCAAGTCAAGTATTTTTGTCACATTTGGAGCTGCGGAAAGGATCCGTCCATGCCTGGGTTCCCGAACAAGGCTGTTTCGGGTTTGCCTTTGCTGCTCCGGAGATCCAGGAGAACCGATCGGGTTATGGAAGGGTGTCTTCCCGGTTGGACAAGAGACTCAGGTTATTGAGTATATCTAACGAAATTGCATACTAATAACAGCTCAAGGCCTTTCCAAACTAAACTCCGTGCTTTTCATTGGGTATCCTTTGTTAGGAGGGCATATTTTTCGATGTTTTCGTCTGCAACCGCCTGAATCGTCTTGATTTCTTCCTCTGAACCATGGCCGGAAAACATGTGCCTGAACCGTTTCTGAGATTTCAGGTATTCCTCCACCGGGATCTTTGTTTTAATCTTTCGAACCTTTGTGATTTTTCCAGCCTCCATCTCAAAAAGGGGCACAAGGCCGGAAGCCACGCCCAGTCGAGCTACTTCCAGGGTCTGATCTGAAGCAAAACCCCATACGGAGGGGCATGTGGTGTCGATCTGAATATATCGGGGGCCATGATAACCCATGGCCTTCTTCACTTTCTTCTGGAGATCCTTGAGATAGGCTACGGAGGCCGTTGCCACGTAGGGGACCCCATGTGCTGCGATGATCACCGGGAGATCTTTTTTTCTCTGAATCTTACCCGGGGATTCCTTGCCGGCCGGGTCCGTGCTGGTTGATGAATAGAGAGGGCTGGCACTGCTGCGCTGTCCTCCGGTGTTCATATAGGCTCCGTTATCCACACAGATATAAAGCACATCATCCCCCCTTTCCATCATTCCGGATAACGCGCCGAAACCGATGTCAAAGGTGGATCCGTCACCAGCGATGGCAATTACCCGTTCCGTATCCCGTTTCTGGGCGGTCAGGGCGGCCACGACGCCGGTTGCAATCGCCGGCCCGTTCTCAAAAAGATGATGGATCCAGGGTACCCGCCAGGGAGAATATCCGTAAGGGGATGAAAAGGTTTCAAGACAACCTGTAGGGGTAACTACAATGACGTTTTTGCCGGTGGCTTTCAGGATGTGCCTTACCGCTATGGCCATACCGCAGCCGTGGCATGCCCTATGTCCTGATTCAAACAGGTTTTCTTCTCTCATAAGTCGTTGTTTATTCATGATGAGGCCCCCTGTGACAAAATCGATGGATCCAGGCCAACCCATCGGGGTTCCATCACGCGAACACCTGAGTTGGACGCCTTTTCCATCTCGTCCACGAGCTCGGCAATTATATCCGTGTTGACCTCACGACCCCCGAGGCCAGCGATGAAATCAAGGACGAGAGGCGCATCCGGCCTCCCGCAGAGTTTTGCCTTTAGATCCATCCCCACGGCGCCCTCACTGCCCATGGAAAAATCGGCCTCCATGACCCCTACTACCCTGGTCCCCTTTATGGCCTCCCAGATGTCTTCGTGGGGAAAAGGCCTGTAGCAGCGAATCTTCACCAACCCAACCTTTTTCCCCTGCATACGAAGCTGATCTACTGCTTCCTTTGCTGTGCCTGCCACAGAACCCATGGCCAGGAGGGCCATTTCGGCATCTTCGGTGCGATAGGCCTCTATAAGACCGCCATGATCTCGACCTGAGATCTGAGCGAGTTCTGAAAATATCTCTTTGATCCTGTTTTTGCTGTACTCCATGGCATTTTGGATGGCGTATTTGAACTCCATGAGGACATTCTCTTCAGCATAGGACCCCCAACTCTTGGGGTCGCTGGGATTCAGGTAATTGGCGGGCCTGAAGGGGGGAAGAAAACGATCAACATCCACCTGTTCCATGAGGGCCACCTGCTCGTAGGAATGGGTCAGAATCCAGCCGTCCATGCAGACCATCACCGGGAGAAGGATGTTTGGGTCCTCGGCGATTTTGAAAGCGGCGATGTGGGTATCGTAGGCTTCCTGGCTGCTTTCCACGTAGATTTGAATGACCCCTGTATCTCGCAGGCTGATGGTATCCTGATGATCCACCTGAATACTGATGGGTGCCGATATCTGCCGGTTGACGCCGGTAATGACAAAGGGGAGGCGCATGCCGACGCTGGCATAAAATACCTCTGTCATGAGAAGCAGTCCCTGAGACGACGAAGCGGTATAGGAACGGCTTCCCACTGCGGAGGCGCCGCTTATGACGCTGGCTGCTGAAAACTCGGACTCCACCCGAACGTATTGAGAATCCAGGTCCCCGTCAGCTGCCATTCTTGCAAGGGATTCCACAATGTGG
>JACNIU010000171.1 GCA_014382905.1 Desulfobacterales bacterium | reverse complement strand
ACTATCGCCGCCCTCAGTTTCTCCGGCAGCTTTTGAAGGGCCAGTTGTACGGACTCGGAGATCTCCTCTGATTCGTAAAGTTGTTCAGGAGATGGCTCGTCTGATGGCAGGTCTTCGGGAAGGGGCTCATCCCTGAGCGCCTCTCGGCGCGATTTTCTTCTGTAGTCGAGACAGGTGTTCAAGGCGATCCGGTAAATCCACGTGTAGAACGATGATTCCGGCCTGAAGTCTTTAAGACCCTGGTATGCCTTCAGAAAGACATCCTGGGCAGCGTCTTGGGCATTCTGGGGATCATGAAGCATATAGCGGCAGAGATTATAGATTCTGTCCTGATATTTACGGACAAGCGCCTCAAAGGCAAAGGGGGCGCCTTTTCTGAATAGTCTGATCAGATCGCTATCGTCAGTAGAGGTCATAGGTTTTTTATGCCGCAAATGCTATGAAAATCCGGCTGCGCGTGGGTTCATCCAGCACCCAAACATCGAACTTCCAGGCCTGTTTTCTGTCGGTTTTCATGATCACGCAATAACTATGCCGCCATTCGGTCACTCAATATAACCAATTGGATTGATACGCAGTATTGGCTTTCAGGAAAAGCCAGTCCAAAATGCCAAACACCCACTCATGGACAAATCGATACAATCTATACGGAAAACCAATCTGACTGGATACTATCTACCCAGGTTTACTTCCATTTCCACGAAAAACCTTTTCTGTTGACAAATCGGATTCACTCTATTATGATCCATTTAAGCAGTCAACGAAATAAAATTGATGATGGCAAATTTGGTTCCAATTCTCAAAGCCCTGGCAGATGAGACGCGTTTTCGCATCATCCATCTGCTGTTGTCCCACGACCTTTGCGTTGGCGCTCTGGCGGATCATCTCTCCATGTCCAAAGCGGCCGTATCGCAACACCTGAAGATATTGAGGAAGGCCGGTCTGGTGAGAGGAGAGAAACGGGGGTACTGGACCCATTACGGCGTTGACAAAACCGTGATCCATCAGATCGCAGAAGCGCTGATGGAGAAGGCCAATCAGGCGCCTGATTTCAGGATGGCCTGTCATCGGTCGATTCAGGATGAGAGCAAAATTGATAACTTGAAAAGGAGGGAATTCACCATGTGTCAAAACTGTTGTCAACAACCGACCCAGTTAAAGGACAAGCCGGAAAACTGCACGCCTGACCAGATCAAAGCGTGCCACGGGGATGAGAAGGACCATCCCTGTGTTTCGACGAAAGAGGAGAAGTGAGCCGTATTCTGTTGAATGATGACACGACCGGGGCCATAATCGTGGAGGGACTGGCCAAGCGATTCGGCGAAGTTCAGGCCGTTTCGGATCTGAGCTTTGAGGTGCCCGAGGGAGAGTTGTTCGGGTTCCTCGGTCCCAACGGGGCAGGCAAGACCACCACCATCAACATGCTCACCGGTCTGGCCCGGCCGGATGCGGGCAGCATCCGGATCGCGGGCATCGACTGTACGGGAAATCCCAAGGCGGCCCAGCACCGGATCGGCGTGGTTCCGGATGAAAGCAACTTGTATCCGGAACTGACCGGGTTCGACAACCTGTGTTTCTGCGCGGCCCTCTATGGAATACGGAAAAAGGAGCGGGAAAGCCGTGCCCGTGAACTGCTGGAGACATTCGGTCTTGCCGAGGCGGCCAAGCGAAAGTTCGGCGGCTATTCCAAGGGCATGAAGCGCAAGCTCACCATTGCCGCGGGCATCATCCACAAGCCCGAAATCCTGTTTTTGGATGAACCTACCACCGGCATCGACGTGGCCAGCGCACGGCAACTGCGTCAACTGCTTTCTGATCTACACCGGGCCGGAACCACGATCTTCCTGACCACCCACTACATTGAGGAGGCGGAGCGGCTTTGCGACCGTATTGCTTTTGTCGTATCGGGTCACGTCGTCCGGATCGACACGGTGGAGCATCTGGTTCAGCCGATCCAGGAAAAGCATGTGGTTCAGATCGCCTATGCAAATTCACTGAATAACATACAAGGCAGGCTCTCCGAATCTTTTCCATTCCTCCATTTCACCATCCCGGAGCATGGCTTGATTCGGGTGGAAGCAGACGAGCCCGTTCGCGTCGGGCCGATAGTCCGGTATCTGGAAGATCAGGGGGCCGAGGTCAAAGAGGCCCGAAGGATAAGACTCTCCCTCGAAGATATTTTTGTGCAGATAACGGGAATCGAGGCAGATGCCATGAAAAAGGAAAAAGAAAAAGCCGGAGGCCACCCATGAAACGCTGGATCGCCTTCTGGAACATCTTTGTCAAAGACCTGCGCGCCTACTATCTCAAACCGCCCAATGTCAGTTGGGGCCTGATTTTTCCCCTGGCCTGGACAGGGATGTTCTTTATCAAATCCGGCGGATTGGAAGACGTTCTTTCTATTGTTCCGGGCGTGGTATCCCTTTCCATCCTTTTTGGAACCACCTCTCTCCTTTCCGTAACCGTCACCTTTGAAAAGAAGGGAAGGTCCTTTGACCGGCTTCTCCTGGCCCCGATACCCCTGCAACTCCTGATGCTGGCCAAAACATCGGGCGCCATCCTGTTCGGGGTGGTCAATGCCTTTGTTCCCATCCTCCTGGCGGCCTTTCTCACCGACCTCTCTCATGTTGCCTGGAGCGCCGCCATCCCTGCCATCGTTCTCATCGCCGCCAGTTCCACCTTCCTGGGGCTGTTTGTGGCAGTCTCTGTGAGCGAGGTCTTTGAGGCCCAGACCTTTTCCAACTTCTTTCGCTTCCCCATGATCTTTCTTTGCGGGCTGTTCTTCCCCATTGAACAGCTCCCCGTTTTTTTGCGGCCTCTGTCCTACCTTTTTCCCTTGACCTATGGCGTCGACATCCTTCACGGGGCCTTCCACGGCAATCACGTGATGCCCTTTGCAATCGATTTCACAGCCCTTTCCTTCTTCTGTGTGACCCTGTTCCTAATCAGTCTCTACAATATCGGGAAACGTTGGATCCTTTAAAGAAGAGAACCATGGAAAAACATGATGAAACACAAATTCTATGAGGAGGAGAAAATGCCATGAAAGTCCTGTTTATCATCTCGACCGATGACGGATAGACCATCTACAATGCCATGAAACTGGCCAATGTAGGCGTTCAAAAGGGTGACGAGGTGAGTGTCTTCATGCTTGGAAGAGGGGTAATGTTCGAAAAGAGCGGAAGCGAGCAATTCAATGTCATGGGCCAGATGGAAACGTTCGAGGGTGATTTCTATGTCTGAGGTGTCTGCATTAAATCCCACGGTCTGGATGGAGCAAGCAGTTGCCCTATTGGTTGGATGGACGACCTTTACGAACTCTCGATGGAAGCTGACAAGGTGCTGACCTTTTGAAAATGGAAAATGTCCGTGGACATCGATGGGCACCATAAGACAGACGCCTGAATCAGAACCTCATCATGAGGACATCCCAAGAAGAAGTGGATCATTCAACTTCCTTCCCTTGAAGCGCTGGGCCTGGTATCCGGCTACATCGTTCAGCGCTTTGAAGACCTGTTGCTTCAGTTTGCCATCTTGGGTGCCTTAATGCCCATGCGGACGGACGTCAGCGGAAGCACGAGTAGTAGTCAGTCGGCGACCCTCGTGGTCTGCGCCCTTGCGGGCAGGAGAATATACTCCGGGGATATCCGCGAAAACGCCATAGAAGGGATTCAGGATAGAACGGTCCAATCCCCCCAGTGTTTGTGCATCAAAGAGGAATCTTTGCTACTGACACGGATACTTTCACGAAATATTTCCAGGAAAGGGGTGGAAGGTTTTGTAAAAGAAGCAAGGAATAAGAAACCGGCTCGCGTTGAAACGTACTGAGTTCGCAGAACCTGCTGAAGAAAGTACCATCCAGGCTAGAATCGATGAAATCCTCCAGCATCAGTCACCGATAGAAACCGAAGATATTGCGGCTTTTCTGAATGAGGAAGCGGTTCTATTTCCTGCCCAGCAGAAAGTATTTTGTCAAATCTTAATGGATCAATTCAAAGCCGGGCGCTGATCAAGAAGTAAGTTACCGCATACAATTTTGACGATCAGATGTGGAAACAGCGAGGCATATCTTCGCGATATCTCAAACAATCCGTGTCATCGAAACATTGAGATATGCCTTACATCCATGAATGTTGTCGGGTCTGGGAAATCAGATTGGATGTTTTCCCGACCACGACCTATGGGTTGGTCGATACTTATCTAATCGGGTGATGGGTGAATGCTTCTTGGATCATATTTGCCAAATGTTAAGATTAGGCTCCCCAGAGCAATAATGTAAGGTGTAATGGGGGACGTAGTTACTCAACTGCGTTGTTTACCTCGCACTTGGCTGTGCACCATCTCCTTGTATCCTTCACACGATTCAGTTTGCAGCAGCCTGCCTCCTACCATTCCTTTTTCTTCGATACCGCGTCTATCAAATGAGTCAGTACCCGCACTGGTGCTCCAAAATATCCTTGGCGGTGTACACCCATATCCCATCTATCCTGTCCGAGTCCAGAGGTCGGAAGTCAGATGCCAGTGGTCAGGCGGATGGTTCGTTCGATCAGCATGGGTCATCCATTCATAACATTTGGGGGACTTATTCCCTTATTTGTCTATACATTGGGGGAAGTCATTCACCATATTTAGCACAATCAGGTGAATTGACAAGGGTTGGACGGCTTTAAAATTCCGGGCATGAGTCAAAAAAACAGGAAAGAAATGAGATTTGGGGCATCAATCGTCAATCCCATAGTATTCACGGTACCAGGCAATGAACTTCTTGATTCCTTCTCTCAGGGGGGTCTTTGGGTCAAATCCCAAAAGCTCTCTTGACTTCCGGATATCTGCCGTTGTCTCAGGCACGTCTCCCGGCTGAAGCGGGAGCATCTTCTTCTCTGCCTGCTCTCCCAGTTCCTCTTCTATGAAATGGATAAAATCCAACAGGCCCACCGGGTCGGAATTGCCCAGGTTAAAGATCTCATAGGGGACAGCCCTTTCAATGGCCCTGATGGTGCCATCTACGATATCGTCAATGTAGGTGAAATCCCGCTTCATCTCCCCATAGTTATATACATTTATCGGCTTTTTTTTCAGTATCGCATCCGTAAACAGAAAAAGGGCCATGTCCGGCCGGCCCCACGGCCCGTAGACGGTAAAATATCTGAGACCGGTACAGGGGATTTCAAAAAGGTGGCTGTAGGCATGGGCCATCAGTTCATTTCCTTTTTTGGTGGCCGCATACAGTGAAATGGGGTTATCGACCCGGTCTTCCACGCTGTAGGGGATTTTCTTGTTTTTGCCGTAAACCGAAGAGGATGAGGCGTAAACAAGATTTCTGACCCTGTATTTTCGCGCCAATTCAAGGATATTCAGGAAACCTTCCAGGTTGCTTTTCTGATAGGAAAACGGGTCTTTCAAGGAATGCCTGACACCGGCCTGGGCAGCCAGGTTGCAGATTCTGGTTATCCGATGCCCCTTGAAAATTTCTCTTAGAGCCTGAAGATCCTGGATATCCGCCCTGTAAAAACTGAAATTCTTATAGGCTTTGAGGATATTTAATCTCGCCTTCTTGAGGTTGACATCATAATAACTGTTCAGATTATCAATCCCTACCACGACATTTCCCTGATCAAGGAGCTTTTTCGAAAGGTGAAACCCGATAAACCCTGCCGATCCCGTAACCAGTATGTCCTGATTTTCGTCTGTCACGTTATTCCCCCCAGTGTGGCCTCATTACTCTGGTGTTTTGATTCAGCTATTTCGTATCAGAAAAGGGAAAGAAAAGCCATTGCTTTTGTTTGAAATACCTGAGAAGACGCCAAAAAAAAGAGATCGTACCGGGATCTGCACTCCCATGCTCCCCGATACGATCTCTTTGTTACGGATTAATGACTAACGGGATCATGTCCCGCTATTGTCAGGGTCTAAAACGGCTTGATTACATCATGCCGCCCATGCCACCCATGCCGCCCATGCCGCCTCCGGGAGGCATCCCTGGCATAGCAGACTTTTCTTCCGGTTTTTCGGCAATCATGGCCTCGGTGGTCAGAAGCAGGGAGGCAACCGATGCGGCGTTCTGCAGTGCAAATCTGACGACCTTGGTGGGGTCAATGATACCCGCCTTCATAAGGTCTTCGTATTCATTGGTCTCGGCATTGTACCCAAAGGCACCCTTCCTGCTTTTTACCTTTTCTACGACCACGGAACCTTCGGCCCCGGCGTTATTCACTATCTGGCGAATCGGCTCTTCCAACGCCCTCATGACGAGGTTGACACCGGTCTGCTCTTCACCTTCCAGTTTCAAGGCAGCAAGCGCCGGGATTGCGCGAATCAAGGCAACACCGCCTCCAGGAACGACCCCTTCTTCCACGGCAGCCCTTGTGGCGTTCAGGGCATCCTCGACCCTCGCCTTTTTCTCCTTCATCTCGATCTCAGTCGCTGCGCCCACGTTAATCACGGCCACGCCACCGATCAGTTTGGCCAATCTCTCCTGGAGCTTCTCGCGATCATAGTCCGATGTGGTCTCATCAATCTGCGCCCGGATCTGTTTGACCCTGCCTTGCAGGTCGCTGCGATTGCCGCCGCCATCCACTATGGTGGTATTGTCCTTATCGATTCGAATCGTCTTGGCTGTTCCGAGGTCGTTTAAGGTGATGTTTTCCAATTTCAACCCGAGATCCTCAGAGATCACCCTGCCGCCGGCCAGGATGGCGATATCTTCCAACATGGCCTTTCTCCTGTCGCCAAAGCCGGGCGCCTTGACAGCCGCCACCTGGAGGGTCCCCCTCAATCTGTTGACCACCAGTGTGGCAAGGGCCTCTCCTTCCACATCTTCGGCAATGATCAGGAGCGGTTTCCCCATCTTCGCAATCTGTTCAAGGATCGGAATCATGTCTTTCATGGAACTGATCTTTTTCTCATGGAGCAATATGTAAGGCTCGCTGAGATTGGTTTCCATTTTTTCTGCGTCGGTGACAAAGTAGGGGGACAGATAGCCGCGGTCAAACTGCATACCTTCCACCACTTCAAGGGTGGTATCCATGCTCTTGGCTTCCTCTACAGTAATAACGCCCTCTTTGCCTACCTTGTTCATCGCTTCGGCAATGATGTTCCCGATGGTACTGTCGTTATTTGCGGAGATGGTTCCGACCTGACATATTTCCGCCTGGTCTTTCGTGGGCTTCGAAATCGCCTTTAATTCCTGAACAGCGGTTTCCACGGCCTTTTCAATTCCCCTCTTGATGGCCATCGGGTTGACGCCTGCCGCTACCAGTTTGGAACCTTCCCTGTACATGGCCTGGGCCAGAACCGTGGCTGTGGTGGTGCCGTCACCGGCTACGTCTGAGGTCTTGGAAGCCACCTCTTTGACCATCTGGGCACCCATGTTTTCAAATTTGTCTTCTAATTCGATTTCCTTTGCAACCGTAACGCCGTCCTTGGTGATGCTGGGGGCGCCAAAAGATTTGTCCAGGATCACATTTCTCCCCTTGGGTCCTAATGTGACCTTTACTGCATTGGCAAGGATGTCTATCCCAATGAGAATCGATTCCCTGGCCTTCATGTCATATCTAATCTCTTTTGCCATTCTAAAAATCCTCCTTCAGATTATTTTGTGTGTTCAATCGAAAACTATTCAGGCCGTTTAATCAATAATGGCAATGATATCGTCTTCTCTCATGATGAGGTGCTCTTCGCCCTCGATCTGAATCTCTGTCCCGGCATACTTCCCGAAGAGGATACGATTGCCTGCCTTGACCTCAAGCGGGATCTTTTTTCCATCATCCGTTACCTTGCCGTCACCAATCGCAATAACCTTGCCTTCAACCGGCTTTTCCTTCGCAGTATCGGGTATGATAATACCGCCCTTTGTTTTTTCTTCCTCTTCCACTCTCTTTACGATTACACGATCATGCAATGGTCTTACTTTCATCTCATCAATCTCCTCTCATGATATAATGGTTTCTTACACACCATATAGTTTCCCTAACGTTAAAACATCACCTCCCCAAAACAATCTTTTTTCAAAATATCAGAATGCGCGCTTCCATTGGTCAGAACCATGATGTCTGAAAAAAACAGGAAAGCTGCACAGTCATAAAAGTATAAACTGATTATTCTTCCTGGAAGTTAAGGAGAATCATAGGTGGGCTCACAATTCTCAAACCGTCATAGAGCCACAAAATCCCAATCTCACCTAACACTTTAGCGGTTTGAAACTAAGTCGGGGACCCTCATGGTCCGGCAATCTCATCATGACCGTTTTCAAAAGGCTAAACGGATACAATCTGACAAAAAATAATATCGACCGCTGAAATGTCAAGTGCGTCGTTCAAAATTAAGAATGGCACCTGAGAGGGTATAATTCTGCGAAATCGGTTCAAGGCAGGTTGAAACGCCATTTCAATGTCTCACGAACCCCCTTTTTGAGATCGGTCTCCGGCGCCCACCCCAAGACGTGATGTGCCTTTTTTATTACGAGACAGCTCTTTTTCAAATCCCCCGGCCTGGCGATTTGCTTCACGGGGTCGGCGAACTCTTCCGGTACTCCAGGCGTGAGTTCTTTGAATGCCTCAAATATGATGTTATAAAGCGCTAAGGTCCTGGTTCCGCGGCCGGTTCCGATATTAAAGTAATCCCCGGAGCCCTTCTCTAAAGCAAGGATATTTGCCTTGACCACATCGCCCACATAACAATAATCACGCTCCATCCCCCTTTCATCCTCCGGGAAATGATTCAGAACGGATGGCCTTCCCTTCAGGAGGTTATCCATAAAAATGGCCACAACTCCCGCCTCCCCATGGGGGATCTGACGTGGGCCATAGATATTTGCATAGCGTAATGTGGTATAATCAAGCCCATACTGGTGCCTGTAATAGGCCAGATAGTGTTCTGATGAATATTTTGACACGGCATAAGGGGAAAGGGGTCTTGGCTGGCAGGCCTCGGATGTGGGATATTCTGGTACATCACCGTAGATCGCGCCGCCGGAAGAGATAAAGACCACCTTCTTAACCCCGTGTTTTCGGGAGGCCTCTAACAGATTCAAAAGGCCTTTGATATTAACGTCGGCGTCGAAAAGGGGATCTGAAACAGATTCGGGCACGCTCATCTGAGCCGCGTAGTGATTCAAGATGTCAGGCCTTTCCCTTTCGATCAATTCATCGATTTCCCGCGCACGGATATCCAGTTCATAAAACTGTGCTTCGGGGTTGACGTTGGAACGCTTTCCGGTGTAAAGGTTATCCACCACAAGGACCTGATGGCCGTCCTGAACAAGACCGTCCACCACGTTCGAACCGATGAATCCGGCACCGCCGGTTACCATTATTTTCATGGGGACTCCTTATTTTGTATTACTTTAGCGTCTTGAAGCAATCATTCGTTTGTTGCCCGCCTGCCATCGCCTCTCTTGGGCGTGTTGCCAATGGGAGGTGCCATACCTCCTGAAGGGTTGAACCGGCAATGCACGGCGAAAGGCATAGGCGGGCAGGCCTGGGACCATGAGGGTCTCTTTCCCAAAGGACGTAAATACGTGGATCGTTTCATAGGAACGGCAGTGAAGCCTTGAAATTCGTCACTGGACAGCCCCAGAAATAAGGTATCCATTTAAACGGACATCGCCTCTGCCTGCCCGGAAACTTTATTTAACGTCAAGGGGGCGTTCTATACGCTCTGGAGAATTTTGTTACGTTCTTTGGGAAAGAGACCCTCATGGTCCAACGCTTTGTTTTAAACGGCTAAAGTGTTACCATATTTTTATTGATGGTGAATCCCGGTTTCAGGCACAAGAGGGCCGTGGGCGTAAAATAGCAGGGAGGGAGTCAAAGGTCAACTCCTGAATCCCATCGAAAAACAGAGACTGATTGAAAATTCACAGCGAGCGCATTCCCCGCTGCTTGCTGCGGCCCGCCCGAGGCGGATAAAGGTTAGCAAGTGAACTTAAACTGAAGAAATTCTCCTTAAATTTGGGAGATTCCCCGCAGCTTGCTGCGGGGTTCTTCAATTCCCCTATTGAAACCCGGAAACGATTGGTTATATTACAAATTCATGTCTCATGCGGGTGGGACCTCAATAGGCACAGGAGCGAAATTCCAAGACAATGACCCAGAAACCAAAAAACATCCTTGATCAGATCGGTGGGACACCGCTCGTTCCCATCAACACCCTGAATCCGAACAAAGACGTGCAGATCCTGGCCAAACTTGAAAGTTTTAATCCCGGGGGTTCTGTCAAGGACAGACCGGCCATGAATATGATCGAAGCGGCCGAAAAAACCGGGGAACTGACAAAGGAAAAGATCATACTCGAGGCCACAAGCGGGAATACCGGGATCGGCCTTGCCCTGGTCGCTGCCGTAAAAGGGTATCGCACCCTTCTGGTCATGTCAGAGGCGGTCAGCGAAGAACGGGCAAAAATTCTGCGGGCCTTGGGGGCAGAGATAAAATTTACACCGGCCCACTTGGGAACCGACGGGGCCATAGAATATGTATATAATTTTGTCCGTGAGAACCCTGAGAAATACTGGCTCGCCGATCAGTTTAACAACGATGCCAACTGGATGGCACATTACAACGGCACGGCCATGGAGATCTGGGAACAGACAGAAGGTGATCTGGACGCCCTTGTGGCCACCATGGGTACCACCGGTACGCTGATGGGTATTTCCAGAAGGTTCAGAGAACTCAATCCCAAGATTCAAATTATAGGAGTGGAACCCTATTTGGGGCACAAGATCCAGGGCCTCAAGAATATGAAGGAATCATACCGGCCCGGTATTTTTGAGAAAGAGCGAGCGGATCGGATCATCAATATTGACGACGAAGAGGCTTACCAGACCTCACGCATGCTGGCGCGAGAAGAGGGCCTCTTTGTGGGCATGAGTTCGGGCGCGGCCATGGCGGTTGCGCTCAAGATCGCAGCGGAAATGAAAAAGGGCAGGATCGTTGTTATTTTTCCGGATGGCGGGGAGAGGTATCTGAGCACCCCTTTATTCGTTGCCAAGAAGAAGTCCGGACTGCGCGTGTACAACACCATGAGCCGAAAAAAAGAGGAGTTTGTCCCGATGGAGGAGAAACGGGTCTCGATCTACGCCTGCGGCCCGACGCTCTGCCAGGTGATCGACCTGGTCCAGTGCAGACGTCTCCTCTTTTCCGACCTGATCAGGCGGTATATGGAATTCAAAGGCTATGAGGTTACCCATATAATGAACGTAACGGACCTGGATGACCGTACCATCCAGGGGGCTGAGAAGGCCGGCGTTTCATTAAAGGAATTTACGGATGGTTTCTATGACGCACTCATGGAGGACCTTGACAGCCTCGGCATAAAGAGGGCGACTGAGTATCCCAGGCCCAGCGAGCACGTGGATGACATGATAACTCTCACCCAGAAACTCCTTGAAAAAGGGTATGCCTATGAAAAGCTACGTTCCATCTATTTCGACATCTCCCGATTTAAGGAATATGGCAATCTGTCAAGAATCGATCTTGACAAGATAAAATTAGGTAAGACCGTTGATCTGGATCAGTACGAAAAAGAAAACCCCAGGGACTTTACTCTTTTGAAGCGGTCTACCCTGAACGAGCTGAAAAGAGGGATCTTTTTCAAGACAAAATGGGGTAATGTCAGACCGGGATGGCATATCGAGTGTTCGGCCATGGCAATGAAATACCTCGGGCCTACCCACGACATCCACACAAGTGGCGTTGCCTTGATATTCCCCCATCATGAGAACGCCATCGCCATCAGTCAGGCGGTAACCGATAAGCCCCTTGCCAATTACTGGATCCACAATGAGCCGGTCATGACCGATGGCAGCCCATCGTCAGACACGGGAAAAGGCCCGCTGACCTTCAGGAACCTTTTGGGACAGGGCCATACGGGGAGGGAAATCCGGTACTGGCTGCTCAGCAGACATTACAGAAAACCCATCTTCTTTTCGCTGAAAAAGCTGTCTGCGGTCAAAAATACCGTCTCGCATCTTGACAAATTCGTCCAGAAGCTCCATCACGCTAACCCCGGCCCCGTTGATCAGGAAATGGATCAGGCGGTCTACGATCTGAGACAGAAATTTGTCGAGTCCATGGACGACGATTTCAACATCGCGGCGGCATTGGCTTCCCTTTTTCAGTTCACACGCAGGGTCAACAAGCGGATGGATCAGAGTGGCCTTTCTTCGTCTGATCGGGAAAAGGTTTTGAAGGCCTTAGGGCGAGTCAACTCCGTCCTGGGGATCATGAACCTTGAACCGCCACCGGCTGATGAGGAAGTGGAGGCCCTGATACGGATGAGGGAGGAGGCCAGAAAGAAAAAAGAGTGGGAAGTGGCCGATAATCTAAGAGAAAGATTACGGGAGAAAGGGATAGACGTGGTCGATGCCAAAGAGGGACCCATGTGGCAGCGCGTGGAACCAAAGAAATCAGAAGTCTGAGATCTAACTATGCCAATTTACGAATATGAACCGGTAAACCCGCATAAGACCTGCAAAAAATGCAAGGGACGGTTTGAAATCATTCAGGGGATTGATGAGGAGCCGCTCACGAATTGCCCCTGGTGCGGGGAACGGGTAAAAAAAGTAATATCGTGGTGCCGCGCGGCGATCATTGAAACCTCTGGTGAGCATACACAGGTTACCAGGAAAATCTCTGAATATGAAAAAGAGGGGATGTGGAGCCATGCGGCCGAATTGGCAGATACACATTCAGAAAAGATCGGAAACCACGACATGAAAATGAGGGCGCTTGATAACTACAAGAAGGCCGGATATGATGCCGGCACTTTAGAAAAACATGCAAAGGCAAAAGAAGATGGGTAACACTTTAGCCGTTTGAAACCAAGTGTTGAGCCATGAGGGTCTCTTTCCCAAAGGACGTAAATAAGTGGATCATTTCATGGGAACGGCAGCGAGGCCTGAGAATTCGTCACAGGACAGCCCCGGAAAAAGGTATCTATTTAGACGGACATCGCCTCTGCCTGTCCGGAAGCTGTATTGAACGTCAAGGGGGCGTTCTATACGCTCCGGAGAATTTTTGTTACGTCCTTTGGGAAAGAGACCCTCATGGCTCCAGGCAATAAACGAATGGTTGTTTCAAGGAGGATTGATTCGATGA
Source organism: Desulfobacterales bacterium (assembly GCA_014382905.1). GTDB lineage: Bacteria > Desulfobacterota > DSM-4660 > Desulfatiglandales > Desulfatiglandaceae > JACNIU01. The sequence continues at coordinate 9,314 of JACNIU010000171.1, read as the reverse complement.
GGATGAGATTGAAGTGGAATGATTCACTGCTTATTGCGCTGAGAGTATCCATTGTATCTGTTTTTGTGCTGGCCTGTTTTTCTCCTTCTGCATTCGGACAAAAAGAAAAGAAGGATTTGCCGCCACGGGCCATCTCTGTGTCTCCCGAATACACGGGGGTTGTTGTTCCCCAGGGGGATGCTGTCAGCATTGACCTTATCGTGTCCAATAATGGAAGGAAAGACGAAAATATTGATCTTGCGGTGACTTCAATCCCTAAGGGATGGAAGGCCCGGCTGAAGACATACGATTTTGGCGTAACAGGCGTTCATCTGAAAAGCGATACCAAGAAAAACCTGACCCTCCGGGCAGAACCGCCAAGAGATGTGGCCACGGGGAATTACACGTTTGACATTCAGGGCCAGACAGAAGATCGCAAGCTGACGTCAACGGGCCGGGTTATCATCAAGGTGGAAGAAAAGAAAGCAGAGAAAAAGCAGGAAGGGGTCAACATCGTTACCTCATACCCTGTTTTGACCGGCCCCACGGATGCAAAGTTTGAGTTCTCCTTAGAGGTAGAGAACAAGACGGATGCGGACAGTATTTTTAACGTGTCTGCCCAGGGGCCTGAGAACTGGAACATCAACTTCAAACCGGCCTATGAAGACAAATTCATTTCCAGTCTGAGACTGAAGGCCGGTCAGAGCCAGACTCTGGCGGTAGAGGTAAAGCCGAATCCATGGTCCAAACCGGGTCAATACGCCATGCTGGTCAAGGTGAATTCGCCAAAGGCGGAGGGACAGGTTGCGCTCACGGTCATTCTGACCGGGACATACAAGCTGGATGCCGGTACGGCAAACGGCCTTCTCTCATTGAGCGCTGTCAGAGGGGAGAAGTCCAACCTCTCGTTCTTTGTAAAGAACGGTGGATCCGCCCCCCTGGACAATGTCCGATTCCTCTCGTTTCAACCCGAGAACTGGAAGGTGAAATTCACTCCTGAAGCGATGGATGTCGTGGCCCCGCAAGAAGTCAAACAGGTCGAGGTCTCTATCACCCCGCCCGCTCAGGCATTGGTGGGCGACTATTCAGTGGGGCTACGCACCGAGTCGGGCAACCCCCCCAAGGTCGACAAGACCATCGAACTGAGGGTAAGCGTTACCGCTTCGGCTGCCTGGGGCTGGATAGGGATCGGTCTCATCGTTTTTGTGATGGGGGGATTGGTGTTCGTTTTCACCCGGTTAGGAAGGCGTTAAGATGGAATCGCGCATGATTATCGAGACCACGAACCTCACCAAGCGATATGGTCGTCAGACAGCGGTAAACGACCTCAGCCTCAAGGTAAAAAAGGGGGAGATCTTCGGGTTTCTGGGCCCCAATGGTGCCGGAAAGACAACTACCCTGCTGATGCTGTTGGGTCTGAGTCACCCATCAAGAGGCTCAGCCACCGTATGTGGCCTGAACCCCCTGCGGATGGCGAAGGATGTCAAGCGTCATGTAGGATATCTCCCTGAGAATGTTGGCTTTTATGGAGACATGGATGCTATACAAAGCCTTGAATATGTGGCGGATCTCAACGGGATCAGAAGAGACGAGGCAAGGGCAAAAATTGATGAACTGCTGGAACTGGTGGGACTCAAAGAGAATGCACGAAAAAAAACCGCGGCATTTTCTCGCGGAATGAAGCAGCGATTGGGCATTGCAGAAGTGCTCATAAAAAACCCTGAAGTGCTCTTCCTTGACGAACCCACCCTCGGCCTTGATCCGGAAGGAGCGATCCAGGTCATCGGTCTGATCGAATCATTAAATCAGGACAAGGGGATCACCGTATTACTATCTTCCCATAACCTTTCTCAGGTGCAGAAGATATCCGATCGCGTAGGGATTATGATCGGCGGAAATCTGATCGCCGAGGGGTCCATTGACGCCCTGGCAGAGGAAAAATTCGGGATGGGTGAAAAGGAATATTCCTTGGAAGAAATTTATATGAAGTACTTCCAGGAGGTATGATATGCAAGGCCTTTATGCCGTATTCAAGAAGGAGCTTCAGGATCATTTGAGCAGTTATAGGTTTGTAATCCTCTTTGCCCTGATAGCGATGGTCAGCTTTATCACCAGCTACATGGCTGCTGTTCACATGAGGGAAAACCTCGAAGGGCTGGCCTCTACACGATTTCCCTTTCTCTTGCTCTTCAGCACACCCGGAGTCATGTTTTCCATGGTCCAGTTCGTGGCGTTCTTCGGCCCGCTGATCGGGCTGGTCTCGGGCTTTGATGCGATAAACCGGGAAAGGGCACAGGGGACCCTGATAAAGGTAATATCCCAACCGGTCTACCGTGATGCGGTGATCAACGGCAAATTCTTAGCAGGCGTGACCACGATTGCCATTATCTTTACTTCCATCGTTTTGGTTATATCCGGATTTGGTCTGGCGCTTGTGGGGGTTGTTCCCGGGATCGAAGAGATATGGCGGCTCTTTATTTATCTCATCATAAGTATATTCTACGTCGCATTCTGGCTCGGGCTCTCCATACTCTTCTCTATCTTATTTAAGAGCATAGCAACTTCGGCGTTGGCTTCGGTTGCGCTGTGGATCTTCCTGTCATTTTTCATATCCTTGGGGGCCGAGGTCGTGGCGAACACGGTTGCCCCGATCGACAGGCAGAAAGAGGTTCAGCCTGAAGTCCTGCTCAAGCATTCGCGCGTCAAAGAGGGAATCTCGCTCTGCTCTCCGATGATCCTTTACTCCAGTGCCACTGGGACGATTATCGATCCGATGCGAAAGACAACCCGGTCGATGATCCTTATGGGTCCCATGGAGGAAATTCTTTCGGCTCGTTTTCAGAATCCCCTCCCGCTGGGGCAGAGCATCATTGTTGTCTTTCCGCATATTATCGCACTGATTGCGATCACCCTTATCTGTTTTGCCATTTCATACTCGGTATTTATGCTACAGGAGGTCAGGACATAAGAATTTTGGATTTTGGATTGGGGATTTCGGATTAAAAACCGATACAGATTTGACGCACATTTCATAAGCCGTAACAGTTCAGCCACTAAGGCACAAAGGCTCAAAGCAAGCATGAGCTATCCAAACGAGGGTTAAGATATCAAAGGCAAGTTGATATCCCAATTGTATATGAACGGTATCAAGAGAATTATATTATAATCCTGGTGTCTTGGTGCCTTAGTGGCTGAACTATTACCATAAGCCCTTTTTAGATGGAATTACGAGTACAGGAGTTTCGGTCAAACACTAACGATGGAGGTTTTGTATGAAAATCGAAGAGCTGATTACCGGAAAAAATAAGAGCGAAAAGGTCGATGTCGGGGGGGTTACCCTGCCTGTCTCTGCCCTGGATAACTTCATGAGAGAGGGATACGTTCACATCAAACCGTATCAGGAGGAAAAGACCTTTTCCCTGTGGGGAAAGGCATGCACCGTCTGCTTCACGGAGAAGGATATCCTGGATAGGGCCTAACGGCCCCTGATCAATATATATTTAGAGAACCTCGCGTCTAATGCATCAATGCCCACCCGCTCATATTCCTGGCAGAACTCCTGCCAGAGCAAAGACAGGGTATCTTTGAGGGTCGCCGCTTCCCGGGTGTCAAACCCGGGGGCGGCGGCTATGAATTCTTTCACGAAGGCCTCTTCAAACCCAAGCATCTGATAGGGGGGGCTTTTGTCCCCTGCCCTGAGAAGACGAAAAAACCGTTTCGCCTGTTTTAGGGAAATGCCCTCAAGAGAAGGCTTCAGATCCAGCATCTGCCGGGCCCACAAGGTGAAAAGAAGTGAATGGACTGCCAGGTCAGGGGTTTGGGCCACCTTTTTAGTTAGAGGTGAGGTCCCTGTCAAATTCGCCAACAGCCTATCCAGTACGATCAAATGATGAAGAATGCCGTGAGCGGCTGTCAGGTCAGAGAGGTATTCAAAGTCCCTGTATTCCCCTCCCTCCCGACCATCGTAATACTGAGGCCTCTTTGCGACAAGACCGGCAAGCGTATTGCCCCATTCATCTCCCCAAAACCCATAATCCAGGCCGTTATGGGAAAACCAGCACACCTTCAGCCAGCGTTCCGCTTCCCATTTCAGTTCCTGGGCCAGACCGAAGCCTGTCCGGAACAGAGAAATCAAGGAATTCTGTTTCAGAAGCGCTTCAGCGGCCGAGATATCTTTGCTACAGGTCTTCTCAAGGACCAGATTCAGATAGCCTGCAGCCTTCCTGCAGGTCTTCTTCAGGACGTCAAGGTCATTGACCTGAGGCCCGTCAGCAGAGAGAATCTGGTTGCAGAGACCCGCAAACTCAAGACGAATCCTGCCTGAAAACCGGGCATCGGTTATCCTTAAAGCTGCTTTTGAAAGCAGGTTCTTGCTCTTAGCGTAGTGGAAGGCTGAATAGGGGGCCAGATCCAGGGTCTCTTGATCAACCATGGGCACAACTTTCTCTTCCTTTTCTTTTCCTACCAAAGCATCCGGTTTCAAAGGGGAGTAAACGAGCAGGGCCTCCTCCCGTGGAAGAAAACCGTGTTCAGCCAAACGGACATTTCTCAGTCGGTACATTTCCTCCTCCAGCTCCGCAGGAATCACCCCTGCCAGGCCTAAAAGGAGGGACTGGTATCTGGGAAGATCTTCATCCGCCATTTTTCGTAGAATCCCCTCGGTGGTTTCTTTCTGGTCCCTTTCAGGAATTCTAATATAATAAAGCCCATCCAGGGTGATGAATTCATCCTTGACATCATAGACCTCATCGCCCTCTTTTATTTCCACCTGCACACTCTTGTAAAAGTAATAATAGCAGAATGTCTGACCCTCGGCGAACAACCACCTGACAAGTCTCCTCGGATCAGACAGGAGTAATCGCCGGAGCCATTGAAAGGCCTCCGTGATTTCCAGACGATCCCCTCGCCACAACTCTAAATCCAGCAGATATTGCCACTGTTTCAAAGAGGCGAATTTTAACAACTGGAGTGACGCCTCCTCTTCCACCTCCTGTATCAGCCAGAAAAAATCTTGACTTGGCATTCTTCGGACCAACTGCTGAGGGGCATGATGTTCCAAAATCCTGTCCAGGGTCTCTTTTCCGGAGAGGAGATGAATTTCTTTCAAGATCCCACCGTCATAAGGTTGAATTCTGCTCACATCGGTTTTGGCTGAACTCTTTTTAGGCTTTTCCAAGAATTAGATCCTCCCATAAGACCTTCTCAGGCCAACGCCGGGAACCTGGATCGAAGGATCCCGGTCTTGAAGGGCATTGGCATAAGTGATAATTCAGATGCATCATATATTCTTGACAAAAGTGAAGCTGGGTGTCAAGGATGTATTTATGTCTAATCATCTTGACAGCAGAGAAAATGCCATACTATTTTGACCACGAAGCTTGCTGAGCCTGGGCGCGCGTTTTTCTGCCAGAACAGCTATTCTTTATTTCAATAAGGTTTTTCCATGAAACAGATCGTTTTGGGCACCGCAGGGCATATTGATCATGGTAAGACATCTCTCATAAGGGCCCTCACTGGAATCGACACGGACCGCCTGAAAGAGGAGAAGGCCCGGGGGATTACCATTGAGCTGGGTTTTGCCCACCTGAGCCTGCCGGGTGGCCAACTTCTTGGAATTGTTGATGTGCCCGGTCATGAAAAATTTGTAAAAAACATGGTTGCCGGGGCCACAGGGATTGACATTGTTGCGTTGGTTATCGCCGCTGACGAGGGGGTTATGCCCCAGACGAAGGAGCACTTAGAAATATGTGAGCTACTGAAAATCGAGCATGGACTCGTGGTGCTTACCAAGATCGACATGGTGGAACCTGACTGGTTCGAACTGATAAGAGAGGATGTTTCCGTGTACCTTTCGGAGAGTTTTTTGGCCGATGCCCCTATCGTTGAAGTTTCATCTGTAACCGGAAAGGGTCTAAAAGAACTGGTTGAAACCCTCAACAAATTAGTAGAAGAGATCCCTGAACGCGACGCCGGCCACCTCTTCCGTCTCCCAATCGATCGTGTGTTTACCATGAAGGGGTTTGGCACCGTGATTACCGGGACGAGCATATCAGGAAAAATCGGGACCGGTGATGAGGTGACCATTTATCCGCAAGGAATTTCCTCTAAGATAAGAGGATTACATGTCCACAATCAGGAAGTCAATGAGGCGGGAGCGGGCCTGAGGACCGCCATCAATTTGCAGGGAATTGAAAAGTTGATGCTGCAGAGGGGGAATGTGGTGGCCACCAAAGATTCCCTCAGACCCACGTACATGGTAGATGTGGTTTTAGACCATCTCCCGAGCGCCCCACGCAAGCTGAAAAACAGGGCCAAGGTGCGTTTCCATGCGGGTACATCTGAGACCATTTCGACCCTGATTCTCTTGGACAGAGATGAACTCAACCCGGGGGAGACCTGTTTCGCACAAATAAGATTCGACGTTCCCACTGCGGTGCTAAAAGGCGACCGTTACGTTCTCAGGAGCTACTCCCCGGTCCAGACCATAGGCGGCGGCGAGATCCTGAACCCGTTGCCAAATAAGAAAAAGAGATTTTCAGATCCGGTCCTGTCAGAGCTCAATCTTCTCCATTCAGGGGGACAAAAAGAGGTTGTTGAGGTGTTTGTATCTTTAGGTCGTTTCCAAGGAGTGGATGAGTCGGAGATCTCTTTCTTGGCAAACATGAGTAAGAAAAAGCTTGCAGAACCTTTAAAGGCCCTCAAGGCGCAAAAAAGAATCATCCAGTTTGATAAAGAGCGCTCTACGCTTATCCATGCCGATTTTCTAAAAAATGCCAGGGATGAGGTCATTGAGACCATTACTCGGTATCACCGGGATTTCCCGTTAAAGACAGGGCTGCTCAAAGAAGAGTTGAGATCCAGGACAGCCGGCGCAAGAAATCCAAAGCTTTTCAATTATCTGATAAATCAGCTCTCCCAGGAGGAAGCAATCGTTTTGGAAAGAGAGGTGGTTCGCCTGACTGAGCACAAGGTTACCTTGGCGAAGGACCAGAAGAAGACACGCCAGGAGCTGGAAGTGATCTATGTCAAAGGCGGGCTCCAGCCCCCATATTTCAAGGAACTGAAGGAGAATTTCCCTGGAAATACTGCGTCAGAGGTCCTCGGGGTCATGGTGAAGGAAGGGGTTTTGCTGAAGATAAAGGAAGATCTTTATTTCCATAATGAGGCTATTGTGGATTTAGAAAAGCGGCTGGTTGATTTTTTAAAAAGGCATGGCGAAATCACGACACCCCAGTTCAAGGAGATGACCGGCACCTCCAGAAAATATACGATCCCCCTCATCGAATACTTTGATTTATCCCAGATAACGGTCAGGGTCGGGGATAGCAGGGTTCTCAGGAAAAAATAGGGCAGGCCATATATTTTGGAAGAAATGGCAAAGGGGTTGATTGCTGCATTGGACCTCGGGCCGAGGGAACATGTGGCCGTTGTGGGTGGAGGAGGAAAGACCACCCTCTGCTTTGCCTTGGCCAGGGAGCTATCGGGGGCAGGAAAAAAGGTAATTACGACCACAACCACAAAGGTCTGGCACAGTGAGGCCAATCGCTCTCCTTGTGTGGTTTTTTGCCATTCCGGCCCGGCCTTTTGTGTCAGTGTGAAAGAGGGACTCAGGAGGGCTGGACATGTCTTTGTGGCTCAACGTCCTCTTGAATCCGGTAAGGTCGAGGGGATCAGCCCTTCCATGGCAGACTCCCTTTTCCAGGATCTGCAGCTTGATTACTTGATTGCAGAGGCTGACGGCGCTGAGGGAAGGCCGTTAAAGGCGCCTGCCGCGCATGAACCTGTAATTCCATCTTCGGCAACCGTAATGATCGCCATGATGGGGATAGAGGCCATCGGGAGACCGCTGGGTCCGGAGATCGTTTTCAGAGCCGAACTTTTCAGGAAGATAGCGGGCCTTGGTGATAGAGAGATTCTTAACCCGGCACTGCTTGCCAGGGCCTTTCAGGCACCGACAGGTTCTTTTAAGGGTGCCCCTGATTCGGCGAGAAGGATAGCGTTTCTAAATAAGTTAGATCTTGTCCCTGACGGCCAGGATGCAAGGACTTTGGCCGGGCTCCTGCTCCGGGGCCCGCATGCACCGGCCGAACGGGTCGTGATTGGGTCTTTGTTGCAGAATATTTACTTCACAATCCATTGACTGCCATGAGAAAGATATACGAGACGATTGATAAGTTATCTGAAAAGGGTCGTACGGGGGTAGTTGCTACTATTATCCGGCAGACAGGACCTGCGCCCCGGGGGACCGGGACCAAGTGCCTCATTTTGGATGATGGGTCGCTGGTCGGCACCATAGGGGGCGGTATCCTTGAGGCCCGTACATTGGAGGCATCCAGAGAGATCTTCGATACCGGCCTTCCTGTCCGCCTCTATTTCTCACTCCAGGGATCTGATGTGGCCGGAACCGATATGCTCTGCGGTGGCCAGGTCGAGGTCTTCCTTGAACCGGTATCGGCCCGGAATCCGACCCATATTAAAATATTCCGTATGGCAGGAAAGGGCCTGAGTCAGGGGGGAGGCGGCCTCCTGATTACCCTCATCGACCGTGAAAAATGGCAGAGGGGGGGTGTTCCCAAGATGTTCTTGGGAAAAGATGGTGAAAAGGCCGGGTCCCTGCAGGACGCCCAGGGGATAGAGGATGCGCTTTTTGAAAAGTCAGGGAAACTCATGCGATCCCGAAATCTGTCCCTTTTCTCAATGAGGGATGACCAGGGGAACCTATCCGAAGTTCTTGTGGAACCGGTTGTGGCCGACTCTTTTCTTTATGTGTTCGGGGCGGGCCATGTATCCAAACAGATCGTTCCCCTGGCAAACCGGGTCGGGTTCCATGTGGCGGTCATCGATGATCGCGAGGAATTTGCAGATCCGGGGCTTTTTCCGGAGGCGGAGGAAATACGCTGCACACCCTTCGAGGGGGTAATGGAAAGCCTGGTCATTGATAAATCCGCTTTTGTGGTAATCGTAACAAGGGGCCATGTGCACGACAAAACCGTTCTGGCCCAGTCATTGAAAACAGGGGCTAAATATATCGGGATGATCGGGAGCAGACGAAAGAGGGATATTATTTATCAGAAGCTTTTGGAGGAGGGATTTACACAGAAGGACATTGGCAGGGTCCATTCTCCAATAGGCCTCGATATCGGGGCTGAGACGCCAGAAGAGATCGCTGTCAGCATCGTGGCCGAATTGATCCAGGTGAGGGCTGAAACCTGAAACCCGGACAACCGAATGACGAGTTAGCCCAAAGTCCAAAGGGCAGTAGGCGGTGGGCGGTAGGCAGTAACAATCGAATGACCACTGAATGACAGCGAAGCGAATGACTACCGAATGACGGC
>JACNIU010000474.1 GCA_014382905.1 Desulfobacterales bacterium | reverse complement strand
GTTAGGCTCAAATTTCAATCCTCGAAATACTCAATGTATTCCTGTGGTTAAAATATTCGCCTTCCTTGAACTCGAACAAAATTGAGCATTTTTCAAAGGTCTCTCTGATTCTGGCCGGCGTTGGCAATGTCTCATGGTGACAGCCGGAATTGAAGCCATCGTGAGTATCCCTTGATTTCCGAAACAAGAAGATATATCCTGAAATGATTGCAGAATACTCCAACTCATACTCATAGCGGATTGTTGCGACATGGCTCGGGATAGAAAGATAAGAATAGGCATTGTTGGTATCGGAAATTGCGCGGCCTCTCTCCTCCAGGGAATTGAGCACTATCGTGAAAACCCGGACGGATACGACCACGTGGGGTTGATGCACTATAACTTGGGCGGATATTTTCCGGGAGACATCGAGGTCGTAACCGCCTTTGACGTTGATAAGAGAAAAGTGGGAAAACCGGTTGACCAGGCCATCAAGGCCAGGCCCAACTGTGTTTACACCATCAGAGAATCGATCGCCAAGAGCGATGTCACGGTCAAGATGGGACATATCCTGGATGGTATTTCCGAGCATATGAAGAGCTACCCCGAGCATCGTACATTCCTTCCCTCTGAAGAGGCGCCTGTGGACGTTGCCTCAGAACTTGAGAACAGCAAGGCTGAAGTACTCCTTAATTACCTCCCGGTGGGTTCCGTGCAGGCGACGCGGTATTATGCAGAATGCTGTCTGGATGCCAACGTCAGCCTGATAAACTGCATTCCGGTTTTTATCGCCTCCGATACCAAATGGGCAAAACGATTTAAAGATAAAGGGATCCCCTGCGTAGGGGACGACATAAAATCCCAAATCGGCGCCACTATTATTCACCGGACACTCGCCAAACTCTTCACGGATAGAGGTATCAGACTGGATAAGACCTACCAGCTCAACACCGGAGGAAACACTGACTTCCTGAATATGTTGAATCGCAGCCGTTTGGAAGGAAAAAAGATTTCCAAGACAGAGGCCGTGCAATCCCAGTTGGACCGTCCCATGGAAGAAGAGGACATTCACATCGGACCCTCCGACTACGTGCCCTGGCAAAACGATAATAAGGTCTGTTTCATCCGGATGCAAGGCCGGGGCTTCGGAGGCGTTCCCATGGACCTGGAGCTGCGGCTGTCTGTCCAGGATTCTCCCAATTCGGCTGGCGTTGCAATTGATGTTATCCGATGCTGCCGGCTGGCTCGTGATCGAGGTATAGGGGGACCCTTGACGAGCATATCCGCTTTTGCCATGAAACATCCTCCGCAGCAGCTCAGCGACAACAAGGCAAAGCATCTGACTCAGCAATTCATTGACGGGGCCATCGAGCGATAGGGACGCTCTGGATCAAATAGATATGTGTGGGGCGCTACCGTATGTTACAGAAAATGGTCGGGAAAAGAATTCAAGAGCCTCTCACCGCCATTGCCCAAACCCTGAGTCGCCACAAAATAACACCTAATATCCTCACCCTCTCTGGCCTCATCATCAACTCTATCGGCGCCTATCTTTACTACCGAGGATACATGGTCGCCGGGGGAATTATCATCCTTTTTGCAGGTCTCTTCGATATGCTTGACGGCGCCGTTGCACGGGCCGCAGGAAAGGCATCCAAGTTGGGCGGGTTTCTTGATTCCGTGGTGGATCGCTATTCGGACTTCCTCATATTTGGAGGGGTTCTTGCGTATTTTGCCAGGAACGGAGACTTCTCTATGACGATACTCCTGGTGGTGATCATGTGCGGGACATTTTTGATAAGTTATGTCCGCGCACGGGCAGAACTGATTATTCCGAAATGCTCGGTCGGGCTCATGGAAAGACCGGAGCGTATCATTGTCTTGGGGGCAGGTTCTATTTTTGGTTTTCTCAATGCTGCACTGTGGTTTCTGGCCATCACGACACACATCACCGCGCTTCACCGTATTTATTATACCCGCGAGGCGGTGAAGGCCGCACGGCAGTAGGCATTGAGTTCACCCAGTATTGCCCAGATGACATCCGAATAGAGGGCCATCCGGTCTCAGGAGCTAAAATTTGTCATAATGAGCAAATTCGCTGATCCCGCGGCGTGTGGGTGCTGTAGGGCCATGCGCGGGGTAGCCTAGGGGAATGAGTGCCACCAGTTCATAACCCTCGGGTACCTCCAGGACCTCTTTGGCCCTGTTGTGGTCAAACAGGCCTGCGATCACCGTTCCCAGACCGAGATCGTAGGCCGTCAGGCACAGCGTCTGGATAGCGATACCCAGGTCGAACATAAACCAGTCACCGAACTTCGTGGTCGCCTGGTCCATGTAATACCCCGGGAAGTAAGAAAATGGGAGGTAAGAAAATGGTACGGCGAAACAAAATCGACCTCAATTCCGATGTGGGAGAGAGCTTCGGGATTTACAAAATCGGCCTCGACGAGGAAGTGATCCCTCTTATCAGTTCCGCCAATATTGGATGTGGATTTCACGCAGGAGACCCCGCTGTCATGGAGCAAACCATCTCATTGGCCAAAAAACATGGCGTAGCCGCAGGCGCTCATCCAGGTTTTCCGGACCTGCTCGGTTTTGGAAGGCGATATATGGATGCCACGTTGGAAGAAATCAAAGGTTATGTTGCTTATCAGATCGGCGCGCTCCAGGCATTTGCGTCTTTGCAGGGAACAATGCTTCAACATGTCAAACTCCATGGCGGGCTGTATAACATGGCCGTCCAGAATGTGCATGTCTGGGATGCCGTCGCAGAGGTCCTTTCGGGTCTTAACAGGGATCTCATACTGGTTGCATTGGCCGGTCCCAACCGGGCCGAATTGGAGGCCATCGGGGGCCGCCACTCAATTCGCATCGCATTCGAGTTTTTTGCCGACAGGGCATACAATCCGGATGGGTCGCTGGTATCCCGCCGGGAAGAGGGGGCGGTGCTTCACGATCGTGAAAAGGTGGCCGAACGGGTCATCAGGATGGTCAGCGAGGGACTGGTAACGGCTAAGGACGGGAGTGACATCGAGCTTGAGGCCGACACCATTTGTGTGCACGGGGATAACCCGGAGGCAGTGGCGCTGGTAAAGGATATCAGGGAAGCCCTCCTCAACTCAGGGATCGATGCGGTTCCCATGGGAACATTCCTTTAGACCCTCTCAGGCCGTTCATATGCTTTACAGAAACCCCGAATACCGCATCATGGGTGATGGCGCCCTCCTTGTTGAACTCGGTGATAAGATAGGGATTGAGGTCAATAAAAAGGTCAGAGAGCTTTTCGTGGCCTTAAAGGCCGAACCGCTGGAAGGAGTCATAGAAACCATTCCCAGTTATCGCTCGCTCCTCCTGATCTTTAATCCCCTCAAGACCTCTTTGACACTGCTCCAGGAAAAAATCCAGCACCTCCTGAACACCGTGGACCCTTCCCATCTCCCCGAACCCAAAACCGTGGACATCCCGGTGGTATACGGAGGGCACTATGGTCCTGACCTGGAATGGGTCGCCGGGTACCATGGAATCACTCCCGAAGAGGTGGTTCAACGCCACACAGCACACACCTACCATGTGTATATGATTGGATTCATGCCCGGATTTCCTTATATGGGAGAACTTCCAAGTGGACTGGTAACACCCCGGAGGGAAACCCCACGCACAGCAGTCCCCAGGGGATCAGTAGCCCTGGCCCAGGAACAGACAGGGATATATTCGACCCAAAGCCCGGGGGGTTGGCAGATCATCGGCCGCACCCCCTTAATACTTTTCGACTCTGCAAAGTGGCCCCCGGCCCTCCTGGAAATGGGTGACCAGGTAAGGTTCTTTTCCATCGATGAAGAGGAGATGCCTAATTGGCAAGCGTGAAGGCATTGGAGATTCTGGCGCCCGGCGCGCTAACCACCGTCCAGGACCGCGGCCGGTTCGGATTTGGACAATACGGGGTCCCGCCCAGCGGGGCAGTAGACCGTTTTTCTCTCAGAGTGGGAAATCTGCTTGTTGGGAACCGGGAGGACGAGGCCTGTCTTGAAATCACCGTCATTGGCCCCAAGATAATCGCCCTTACGGATACGGCCATAGCGATTACAGGCGCAGACCTCCAGCCCATGATCAATAATACACCTCTGGGAATGTGGCGCACCCATCTGCTCAGAAAAGACGATCTCCTCTCTTTTAAAGCCCCCCGGAGCGGGTGCCGTGCGTACCTTGCGGTTGGCGGGGGAATCAACATACCGGATATCATGGGAAGCAAATCAACCAACATTGCGGCGGGATTTGGTGGCCTTGAGGGAAGACCGCTCAGAAAGGGCGATGTTCTTTATTCAGATTCACCCGCCCGTTATCTCAATACGAAATCGAGGTCCTTTAACAGCGCGAATACTCCCCTCTATGCAAAAGAACAGCGCCTCAGGGTGATCTTTGGACCCCAGGATAATCACTTCCCCACCCAGGCAAAGGAGATATTCCTCAACTCCGCGTTTAAGGTAACGCCCCAGTCCGACCGCACGGGGATCCGGCTGGGAGGGCCTCGCATAGAGGCTGAGAAAGGTCTGAAGGAGTCGATCATTTCGGAAGGGGTTGTGCCGGGGACCATTCAGATCCCGGGGGATGCCCAGCCGATTATCATCCTGGGTGAGACGGTAACGGGCGGGTATCGAAAAATCGCTACGGTGATCTCTGCGGACCTTCATCTCGTGGGGCAGTTAAAGCCCGGCGACACGGTCCATTTCTGCAGTGTTTCCCTGGATAAGGCATATAGAGCCGTCCGGGAAATGGAGGAAATGATCCAGCGATTCAAAAAAGAAGTGGGCACAGCGTAACGAGGTCCACTTGACCGACTATCCATTAACCTCTTTTTCCCAGGCTTCTATTACATCTTTCGCAGCCCTAAATGCCTCAACCCCCGCTGGCACACCACAGTATACGGTTGCCTGGAGAAGGACTTCCTGTATCTCTTCAACTGTGCAACCATTCCGAAGCGCACCACGAACATGCGCTTTTAATTCAGTTGGTGCTTTTAGTGCGGCAAGAGTTGCGATAGTGATTAGACTTCGAGTCTTTTTTGGTATAGCGCTCCGAGTCCATATTTCACCCCAACAGTTTTCAGTAACTAAATCCTGTAGCGGTTTAGTAAAATCACTACTAATCGCCTTATCTACATATTCATCACCAAGAACTTCCCTTCTTACAGCCATTCCCTGTACATATTTTTCACTGCTCATATCAATCTGTCTCCATGGTTTTGTCGGCTAACATTAGATATTAATTAGCCGGCGATTTTTTGCTCCTATTCTTGAGAAACGTAGCATATCAAGACCCTCTGTTATCATACCTGCCTCTTTTGTACTTCCGGAATTTATTTGATCACGATCATTGATTTTGGGTGAAAGGGTTGTCGAGTGTAGTCGGTGTCGAGGTATCGCCTAACCGATAGGAGTTGACGCATTCAATGTATTCCTCCTGCACCATTTTACCGATGCCGCACCAGTAGGCCGGCCAGTTGGTCGCATTGATGTTGTCGGCAGCGTTGTGCCCCGAGTAGTAAAAACGCGCGTAGGCCTGTTGGTTCAACGTATCTGTTGCCAGATTTGGGAAAAGAGATATCAGGGATAATTTCAGGGGCATTTCGGTGCTGTAGGCCTCAGAGAAAACATAATAGGTGCTGAATTCTGGAAAGGCGCTGCCCAAATGGTAGGCCACGGAGTGATAATCAAGAAGTTCCCAGTTTTCCCTGTCCATGGTAACGACCTTAAAGGCCGGGTCGTTGCCAAAGACAGGACTCACAGAAGGGGTGACTATGGTGGCCTTGTACGCAGCGCCGTCATTTTCAAGGAGGAGCCTGTATTCGTCCATGTGTGTATGGCCGGAGAAAACGGCTTCAATGACATGGTCGTAGCGCTTGGTTATTTCGAGGAAACATTCTTGATACTCTTCTTTCCAGAAGCTGGCTGCATTCGATATATCCCCTGATTTGTCCATGTAAGTGCTGACGGTGGTGAAGATGTCAGCTCCGGGTGGGATGTGCGTGACGAGCCAGACCTTCTTATTTCCCTTACTGGCCTCGGCCAGGGTCAGCTCCAGCCAGTCCAATTGCCTGAGGGCGATGTCATCCCCTTCATTGGCGGTGTTTTCGAGCCAGCGTTGGGAGAAGAGGATGCTGTTCAGGCAGACGAAGAGGACCTTGGATCCCGGTGGCTCGGCGACATAGTAGCCACCGGCAGTGTAGGTTTTGAAGTAGCTTTCGGGGTCTGCCCCACCCATGAGAAGAGTGGAGTAAAACACCTCGGCCGTGTCGGTCAGAAATTTTCCTCCAGGAACAAGTTTGTAGTCCCCGGCGTAAGAGTCGTTGTTGCCGAGTGCGAATACCACCGGAAGGTCCTGAAACCGTTCGCGGACTTGTGTAGCAAAGAAAACTACGGTCTTGTAAACAAACGAACGGAGAGCTTCTTCGTCTTTTTTTCCGTAAAGTTCGAAAAACTTTTCAGGGAACTTGTGGGCGAGGATGTCGCCCGGAAAAAGGAGCACGGGGCTGGAACCGATCTCCATCAGCGCCGAGTCCAGAGCCCGGACCAGGAGCGGATAGTTGCTTTCGTTCCCCCACGACAGGGGTTCGCTCATGCCGGAAGTTTGGAATATAGAGGCCCATTGCTCCACCGGAGAATTAACCAGGTCGTTGAAGAGTTCGGTGTCGTAGAAGGGGGTAAAATGAATGTCCGAGATGATCACGAGAGGTAAGGTCGCCTGCGGGGGCCGGTTGGAAGAACTGTCGCCGCATCCTGTAGCCAAAGCAACAGCTATGGCTATGAGGAGAAAGAAAATATGGCCAGGTCGCTTTTTGCCCAAAGTCACATGCATCTCATTCGAAATATGGTTGAAAGTTGTGTTTGAAACATCAGGTGCGTATCCTCATAAGTGGTTTTGGAGAGGACAGCCCGGTCATTGTTAACACAATTAACACAAAAGCGAAAGGATGCACACATCATGGAAAAAGATACTATAATTGGACTCAAAAAGCCAGGGCCGTTTGTTGATGATCCCGTTACAGTGATGTGATCTTGTTTTTTTTAGTTCTCTACCCTTCGATATCTTCACTTATATCATAATTCTATGGCGTTGCAGAAGCAGGGGTGCGATATTTTCGAACGTTGTCAGACAGGAGGTGGAGTAATCCGTTATGTACTCCTGGATGTTTGGAAGGCCTGCGATTTCATAAGGCGGGCCGGAGGCTTGAACTCGAACAAAACTGAGCATTTTTCAAAGGTCTCGATCAAATCCCAAGGAAGACAGAACGGAATATATCGCTTTGAAGGAGTTCCTTGGCAGGGCCTTGGGTCACGATCCTGCCGGTCTGGAGCACATATCCCCTGTCTGCCAGGTCCAGGGCCTCCCGCACGCTCTGCTCCACCAGGAGGATGGTCATTCCCTGCTCCTTCAGGCGGTGGACCGTATCCAGGACTTCATCCACAAGCAGGGGGGCCAGGCCCAGAGACGGTTCATCCAGCATCAGGAGTTGGGGATTGGACATGAGCCCGCGCCCAATCGCCACCATTTGCTGTTCCCCACCGGAAAGGGTCGAGGCCGGCTGGTCTTTTCTTTCCTGCAATCGGGGAAACAGCCTGTATACAAACGCAAGGTTGCGCTGGATGGTCTTTTGATCCCTCAGGATGTAGGCCCCCAGCAGGAGGTTCTCCTCTACCGGCAGGGGGCCAAACAGCATCTTCCCCTCAGGGACGTAAATGATCCCCCTGCGCACGATCTCCTCTGAACGTAGACCCTGGATCTCCTCCCCCTGAAACAGGATCCGGCCGGTCATGACCCGCTGACTTCCCATCACTGCCCGGAGCAGGGTCGATTTCCCGGCGCCGTTGGCACCCAGGACGCACACGGTCTCTCCTCTGACCACCGTCAGGGAGATGTCGTGAAGGACCGGGATGCTTCCATACCTGGCCGTAATGGCTTCCACCTGGAGTAAAGGCTGATTCACGGTCTATTCCCATTCCCCGGCGTGATCCCGGACGTACCGTTCTCCCAGATAGGCCTTGATCACAGCCGGATCCTTGGAAATGGCATCCGGGCGCCCCTCTGCAATCTTCTTCCCATAGTCCAGAACAACGATCCGGTGACTCACGTTCATCACCAGATCCATTACGTGCTCGATGAGCATGACCGTCATGGAGAGGTTCTCGTGAACATGCCGAATGCTCTCCATGATCTCTTCGATCTCGTTGGGATTGAGACCTGCGGCCACCTCGTCCAGCAGCAGCAACTCGGGCCTAGTGCCGATGGCCGTAGCCATGGTCACCTGCTTCTGGGAGGCCACCGGGAGTTCATGGACCAGGGCCTCGGCCAAATCATCGATCCTGAGATCTTTCAGGATCTCTCTGGCCTGATCCAGTGCCCTGGCCCGGGATCGGGTGTGCATGAAGCACCCGACCATGACATTTTCCAGTACTGTGAGATCCCCGGATGCCACATACACCTGAAATGTTCTGGCCAATCCCTTTCGTGCCACTTCGTGTGCCTTGAGGTCCGTGATATCCTCTCCGTCAAAAAAGATGCGCCCGGAGGTGACGGGGTAGACCCCGGAGATGCAGTTGAATAGGGTGGTCTTTCCCGCGCCGTTGGGTCCGATGAGCCCCACAAGTTCTCCCTTTTCGACGGAAAAGGAGATATTGTGGTTGGCCACGAGGCCTCCAAAGCTCTTGGTGACCCGCTTGAGTTCCAAAAAGGCCATTACCGTTGACTTCTCCTCCTGAACTTCTGCACGATCCCCCAGATCCCCCGGGGCTCAAAGGCCGAGATCGCCATGATGATCATGGCGTAGATGATGAGGTCAATACCCACAAGACCGGCCTTAGCTCCCAGCCATTCCTTGAGATAGCTCTTAAGGGGGATCAAAATCCCGGCCCCGATGATGGGTCCCCACAGAGATCCCGCCCCTCCGAGCATGGCCATGAGTGCGATGAGGATAGAGATGTCCAGGCTCATGGTGTCTTCCGGCTCTATATTCTTGATATAACAGGCATGGAACGAACCCACCATGCTCACAAAGGCCGTAGCAATGGCATAGGTCTTGATTTTGGCCCAGTGGACATTGATCCCCAGGGAGCGGGCCACCTGTTCATTATCTTTGATGGAACGGAGCTGAAATCCAAGCCGGGACTTGCGGAACCAGTTCATGTAGAAAATCCCGGCAAAGAAGAATCCAAGGATGACATAATAATAATAGACGTCCTGCTTGAAGATGAGCCTCAGGAAATCCGGGGGCGGGAACTTGATGGGAGAGATTTCCAGACCACGGGATGCTCCTACGAAGTCCCAGACCTCAAAGAGGTCCTTGAGGACGAGGGATGTGGCAATGGTCGCAATGGCAAAGTAATGGCCCCTGAGGCGAAACAGGGGATAGCCGAGGACAAAGGACCACAGGACCGCAAAACAGACACCCACCGGCATGGAGACCCAGAAAGGGATGTCCCACCGGATGAGCATAACGGTCGTTGTATAGGCCCCGATCCCCACATACTGGGCCTTTCCCAGGTCCACCTGGCCCCCGTACCCGCCGATGGTGTTCCACCCCATTCCGTAGAGGGAAAACATCAGGAACTGGATCATAGTGACCATGGCAAAGGAGGAGTGGGGAAAGAAGGGAAAGACCAGGAAGAGGACCGCCACCATACTGGCCACGGCAAGGTCCAGGCGGGGAAAGTCTGAAAAATCAAAGGCGCTCTTCAGTACTTCCATCCGAACAATCCCCTGGGCCGCACCACCATGATGACAAAATAAGCCAAATACACCCACATGTATTTGAAGGAGGTCATGGGGACCTGGCCCATCCAGTTGGCGTCAAAGGTGAACATGAAGAAATCCCAGAATCCCGGAATTTCGGTAATCAGACCCACAACAAGGCCTGCGAAAAAGGCGCCCGGAACGCTCCCAAAGCCGCCCAGGGCTACAATGGCAAACGCAATCATGGTGAACAGGAGACCCGCATAGGGGTTCACGGACCAGAAGTTCACGAGGAGGGCGCCGGCCACGGTTACCGAACTGCCACCGATTCCCCATGCCAGGGCATTCATCCTCTCCGTTGGGATACCCATGTACCGTGCCGCCTGTTTGTTGAGGGCCGTGGCGGTGAGGGCCTTTCCAATCCTGGTCCGGTTCATGAGGAGCCAGACGGCTACAAAGGCGGCCACCGAAAGCCCTGCAGCTGCAAGTTTGGTAGCAGGGACAATCACCCCCATCCCGATGTCAAAGCTCTTACCGACTAAGAGGCCATGATGGACGGCCCTGTCTTGAGAGCCAAAGATCAGGAGGACCATATTTCTCAAAAAAAGCATGAGACCAAAGGTGCCCAGGAGTTGAGCTACCATCGGGCCTCTCAGAAGAAACTTGACAAACCCCGCATAGCAGAGCAGGCCCAGAAGGAATCCTACTACGCCTGCCACCGGAAGGGTGAAGAGGGGATCCATTCCCGTTGCCTGGGCTGTCAGGAGCCCTGTATACATCCCGATCATCAGAAACTCGCCATGCGCGAAGTTCACGATGTCCATCACTCCGAAGATGATGGTCAATCCCAGGGCCACCAGGGCCAGGACCATGCCGATCAAGAGACCGGCCACCAGGGAACCGACGAGGATATCCATACATGCTCATTGGCCGGGGGAAGATTACTCCCCGGTCGAAGGAAGGCTTCAGGTGTTCCCGCATCGGCTGAATTCAAGTGTCAGATCTCAACCTTTGAACCTTTGAACCCTGAACCCGTGTTGAAGGTAAAGGGGCCGTGGGCTGTGCACTGCGTGGCCCCTCTACCCTGGTCTGTTGACAATGGATCAGAAGCCCTTGAAAGGGTAGACCATGCTGGCAGACGTCACGTCAAAGGGATAAACGATCTCCATGTCCACCTGGCCGTCCTTGGCGAGCTGATACTGGCCAATGATCCCGGAGCCCCAGATGTTCTGCCCCAACTCATCCCCGGATGTGGAAAACTTGATCCCTTTCCAGGGAACCACGAGTTGGCTCCCGGGGATCTCAATGGAATTGGCGGCTGCCTGGATAGCAGCAGGTTTGGTGGCCCCGGCCTTTTCCAGAATAGCCACCCAGGCCTGGAGTCCGGTAAAGGAACGGGCCGAGGCTCCGCTCAGGTCATTGCCGGTCTTCTTCTTATACATGTTGTTGACCTTCCCGGCCAATTTCTTGATCTCCACCACCTTGGGAACGAAGACGCTCCGGGTCAGGAATCCCACGATATCCGTGCCCAGGGTGCTCCGGAACTCGGGGGTCTCAAACCCGGCGTTTTGCCCCCAGATGATTTTGGGATGGGCCTTCTGCGCCTTCAGGGTCTTGACCATCAGAATGGCATCGGAGGTATAGGAGGCAAAGAGCATGACGTCGGGCTTGGCCGCCTTGAGGGAGCGGACTTCGCTGGAAAGATCCACCGACTTGGCGGCATACAGGAGGGATTTCTTGAGACCGAACCCATATTCCTTAGAAAAATTTTGAATAAGTTCGGATACATGTGATCCCCATTCCGTCTTCTCACAGGCCGAGGCCAGGGTCATGATGTCCTTTTTGGGTACTGCAGGAACCCCCTTCACCTTACCCTCTGTAAGCCCCTTCAACAGCTCAAAAAGGTCCTTTGTGAACAGCTTGTCATGGGGAGTCGTCCTCCAAAACCACTTGAACCCCCTCAAGGTCAGCTCGGGAGAGGTAGATGACCCGTTGATCATCGGGACACCATACTGCTCGCACACGGCACTGACGGTCTTGGTGACCGAACTGTGATAGCACCCGAGGATTCCGTCCACCTTGTCGTCATGGATCAGCTTCTTGGCCAGGTCGGCCCCCAGAGTGGGATTCCCCTCGTGGTCTTTGAAGATGAGCTTTATCTTGGCGCCACCCAAGCTCTTGACCCCTGCATTCTGGGCCATGGTCATGGGCAGATCGGCCATGACGTTGTTTGCGATTTCGGCAGCTAATTCCGCACCGGCCCTGAGTTCACGGCCCGCTGCGGCTGCACCCCCGGTCAAGGGATAGATCACGCCGATCTTGATCTCTTCCACAGCCAGGGCACCTGAGGGCACGATTAACCCGACAATTGCCAGTACACCAAGGACAACCATTCCCAATCTTATTGCTGATTTCATCTTGATACCTCCTTCTTCAGGGCAAAGGCCCATTTGGTTAGTAGAAATGAAGTTACAAGTTACAAGTTCCTAAAGTTTGGAGTGCCTAAAGTTACAAATGAAGTTACAAATACTTAAAATGAGCCGGAGTTAATGTTTTTTCACGTTTCACGCATCACATTTTTCATTTGACGACTCAACTACTCAACTTATTCCCTCTGTTACCATACCGAGCCCTGTCTGTAAAGCCCTCCTGTTTATCTCCACAAAATCAGCCGGGATCTTTGTCTCAAGTACACTCTGGATCGATTCGGCACGAACAAGGCCCGTCAATCCGATCAATGCCCCTAATACACAGATGTTGAAAACGATCGGTTTTCCGATGTCGTTCATAACTGCCTCATACATCCCCAATTCCACCTGCCGGGCATCCACACGCGGGTCCTGCCGGACATAATGACTGTCGGACAGCAGCAGACCCCCCGGCCGGATAAGCCCCGAAAACCTGTTGTAGGCCGCCTGGGTGAGGCAGATCACGAGGTTCGGGTGATCGACTTTGGGATAATATATCGGCGTATCAGATATGATAACATCCGCTCTTGTGGCCCCGCCACGCGCCTCCGGCCCGTACGCCTGTGTCTGAACGGCGTTCAAATCCTCATGGATCACTGCGGCCTCGGCCAGGATGATAGCGGCAGTAATAATACCTTGTCCTCCGGATCCGCTGAAAATAATACGCCTGGTCTCCATAAAAGTCTCGTTACAGTTAGAGAGTTAACACGTCAAATTACCGCTCCTTCCTTGTCCACAAAAACACCTCTTTCGATCAAATCGGGATGGGCCTCCTTTTTCTTTGACCCTATCACCGTGGTCTCGTCTCTGAATCCTTTCATTATATCGACGCCGTCCCCGAGCTTATTTTTCCTGCCATAGTAGATCGGGCATTGGGACATGACTTCAACCACTGAAAAGCCCCTGTGTTGGATGGCCTGTGCAATGATCTTGGTCATCTCCCTTGCATGATAGGTGGTCGTTCTGGCCACAAAGGAAGCCCCCGCCCCGGTGGCCAATTGAACCAGGTCAAAGGCAGGGTCCGTGCTCCCGAAAGGGGCGGTTGTGCTTCTTATGCCAAAGGGCGTCATGGGAGACCCCTGCCCTCCGGTCATACCGTAGATCCGGTTGTTCATAACAATGGCGGTCAGATCTATGTTACGGCGTGCGGCATGGATGAAATGGTTTCCCCCGATCGCCAGGGCATCGCCATCGCCCATCGGGACAATGACCGTCAGGTCGGAACGGCCCAGCTTCACGCCTGTAGCAAACGCAAGTGCCCTCCCATGAAGGGTATGCATGGTATGAAAATCAAGGTATCCTGCCATGCGGGAGGAACATCCGATCCCCGACACCACGACGACCTCGTTTTTTTTCAGCCCGATCTGCTCGATCGCCCGGATCATGCCTGCCATGACAATCCCGTGGCCACATCCGGGGCACCAGATGTGCGGGAAAAAACGGTGGCGCAGGTAGTCTTTAACCGCCATTTTTCAGACCCCTTTACCCTGTATCATATTGAGTACCCGCAAGATGTCTGCCGGCGAGATAAAAACGCCATCAAACCGGTTGGCAAGAAAGACCTTGTCCGGACGGGATACCACTTTTTTTACCTCCTGAAACATCTGGCCCATATTCATCTCGACGACCAGCACATGGCTCCGACCTTCGCATTTATCCCGCACCGTCTCTTTAGGGAAGGGCCAGAGGCTTTGTAACTCAAGCAATCCCAACTTGTCGCCTCGCCGGCGTCGATCTATGACCATTTGAAGGGCGCTTCTCGCAGAACTCCCGTATGAGATCAGAAGCACCCGGGCATCCT
Organism: Desulfobacterales bacterium; assembly: GCA_014382905.1. Classification (GTDB taxonomy): domain Bacteria; phylum Desulfobacterota; class DSM-4660; order Desulfatiglandales; family Desulfatiglandaceae; genus JACNIU01. The sequence goes on along the minus strand of JACNIU010000474.1, from coordinate 8,712 downwards.
CGGTAAAGTACTCCTTGTAAAGGGCCATGGTGTCTGCCCGATGCTCCAATTTATCCACCAAATGGTGAACGAGGTCATAGGCGATCTTCGGATCTGTAGACGGAAATCCCCACATGTCATGCACCAGACCGGTCACGTTATATCGATGCACCCCTCCGAAATCGCTCATGGGAAGTCTGCCGTCCTCACGCGTCAGGTAAGGGTGATAATTGGTCCCTTCAGGTACTGACGTATGGAGACGTTCAATGATCTCTATCTCCCCCGGTCGGGGGATCACGACTTTTTCGCGCATATGACCCACGACCTCGTCAAACAGAAGAATAACGGGTGTCCGAAAGGTCTCTGCAATGTTGAATCCTTGCACCGTCATTTGAAATACATCCTGAAGGTTGGACGCCGTAAGTGTGACAATAGCGTGGTCACCATGGGTACCCCACCTGGCCTGGAGCACGTCTCCCTGTGCAACACCGGTGGGTAGACCCGTGCTGGGTCCTCCCCGCTGCACATTGACGATGACCGAAGGAACCTCTGCCATGACCGCATATCCAATGGCCTCCTGAATCAGGGAAAAACCGGGACCGCTGGTGGCGGTCATCACCTTGAGCCCGGTCAACGATGCACCGATGATCGTGCACATGGATGCGACTTCGTCTTCCATCTGGATGAATGTTCCACCCACCTCGGGAAGCCTCACTGCCAAGGCTTCAGCTATTTCCGTGGATGGGGTGATGGGATATCCGGCATAAAACCGGAGTCCGGCATAAAGCGCCCCTTCCGCAACCGCCTCGTTACCCTGAATAAATCTCACATTTGACTCCATCACCTTCACTTCTCCACTAATTCGTAACCGTTCACGGAGTATTGGAGTATTGGAGTACTGGAGTACTGGAACAAAAGCAGGCGCCCGAATAATGTCCAACTCGGGGAAACAGGATAGTCAGACGACCGTAAAACAGACAGATTGTAGTAATTCTCTCGTCTCATGGGGATTTCCAGGCCCATTACTCCAACACTCCAGTACTCCAACCCCGCCATAGGCATGGCATCAGGCAAAATCGGATGGTCATATCAATCTCTTGGAAATGCCTGTGAGCAGTTACACCAGTTCTATGGCTATATCCGGACATCTCATCTCACATAAGCCGCATCTTTTGCACTTCTCCGGATGAGACCAGGAGGCCTTTTCATCATCGTCCAGGACCAGGGCCTCGTTTGGACAAAAGGCAACACAGATGTTGCAGCCTTTGCACCACTCTCTGTTGATGACCACGTCTCCCTTTTTTTCCATAGGCGGATTCTCTCACAGAAGTGTCAGGTCTTCATCCCTGAGATCCGAGACAAACATGTGTCCCGGTGCATGGGTGATCACTAAGGGAAGGTCGGTGGATGTCGCCGCCAATATCGTGGTGACCCCACAGGCCCAGAATACCGGAATCTCACCGGGAAGGAGGGTGACCGGATCGCCAAAATCGGGTTGACCCAGGTCGCTGACCCCGATCTCTTCAGGTGCGCCTAAGTGAACCGGCGCCCCATGGGTGAGGTGGAAGCGCGTCGTCACCTGGACTGCACGTACGGCTTGTTCAGGGGTCATCGGTCTCATGCTGACGACTAAGGGCGCGGAAAAGGGGCCTGCAGTAATGCAGTCGCGGTTGGTAATGTACATGGAAACGTTTTTCTCTTCCTCAAGGTTCCTGACAGGGACCCCGGCGGCTATCAGTGCGCTTTCAAAGGAGAAACTGCATCCAAGGAGGAAACTGACCATGTGATCGCCAAAAAGATCTGTCACATCTTCCGTCTCTCTCTCCAACTCCCCCTCCCTGTAAACCCTGTATCGAGGCAGATCGGTCCGGAGATCTGCGCCTTTAGCGATCCGCGGTTCCCACTGCCCCGGTTCTAACACATCCAAAATGGGACACGGTTTGGGGTTGCGGACACAGAAAAGAAGAAAATGGAACGCCCAATCCCGGGGGAGCATCGCTAGATTTGCCTGAACATATCCCGGGGCCGCTCCCGTGGTGGGCGTTTCCCATTGCCCATCTCTTATAAGCTCCCGCAACCGCGGGGCTGATAGATCCTTTTTAATCATACTCAATTACTACCTCCTTTGCAATTATCAATTTTCATTCCTAACCGACTTAACTTCCAATCCACCTTCACCCCCCCTCACCATCAGGACAAAATCAAAAAGGTCCCGCTGAAGGCAGAATATGGGGTCCTCTCGCGGAAGATATTCTTTGGTGTCTGAGAGGAACTTTTGGGCGGTAGGCTGAAATACGATATCATTAAAGGCCTGAACCGGGTCATATGGCTTTCCCGTGAGCAGGTGCTCAAAATAGTCGGCGCATGCCTCATCTTCAGGGGCCGGCCTCTCGGCACGGGTCCCCATAGCCACGAGGGTTACCAGGTCCGGCTTTTTCCCCTTTATATACCCGGCTGTCGCCTTTGCAGTGACAAAGCCACCTAAAACGACCTCATCTGCTCTTTTAAAGGCAGCGGTTGCGCCGGTCACGCCTGCCGTTGTGCGATGGATGACGGTCTTGTCCCTGAAATAGGAAGCGCCTCTTTGAATAATATGCGTGGGTGAGTTGCCTAAGTCCGCCCCTTTTATCGGTACCTCGTTGACCTCTCCTACCAAGACAAATTCGGGGTTCGCACGCTTACGTGCGATTGCCTGTTCAGGATCTGCCTCTAATATAACACGGTTTGCGCCAAAATGAAAAAAAATCGGTTCGCATGAAAATGCCCTGAATACATCAATGATAACGACAAGACCTTCCGCCTCCTCAGCACCCTGTGCACAGCTCTTTCTCAGAATCCTCATATTGATCCCGCCTCCGTCTCAGGCGCCTTTCCCTGATTTTCACCAGACGCCCTCTCTACCGGGCCAAAATCAAGGGCCCGGGTCGGGCAGATCCTGACGCAGGCAGGTTCCATGCCATACTTTATCCTTTCACTGCAGAAATGACACTCACTCATCCTCTTTCCCTCCAAAAATCTTGTGGCGCCAAAGGGGCAGACCATGAGGCAACTGCGACAACCGATACAGAGATCCTGGTTGACCTCTACAACATTTTCCAGGATTCTCCTTTTAATCGCCCGAGTAGGGCAAACCATCACACAGGGTGCATGAGTACAATTGAAACAGGAAATTGAGACAAAGGAGATCTCAGCAAAGGGATAGCTACCTGTTTCAATCCTTGTGACGTCTCTGAAACCGGGGCTGTCCTCCGGTAGATCATTCTGATCCAGGCAGGCAACAACACACGCCATGCAGCCGCTGCAACGTGAGATATCAAAAAAAAAGCGCGATGGAGTCATACGCACAGTCCCCCAACCTTTATGGGGTTTTTGTGACTTCACACAGAAGAGATTTAAATCCGGGATAACCGGAGATGGGATCCAGGTAATCCGGTTCAATCAGTTGGTTAATATCCGCTCCGGGATAGCCGTGATAAATGTTGACCGTCCCAGGTGGCACAACTTCAGTCAGATTGGCCTTTACTCGTATGGAACCCCTTTGCGTCGATAACCGAACCCGGTCATCCTGCGATACACACCTTGCTTCGGCATCAATGGGGTTTATATCCACCATCGGATCAGGACGAAGGCGCCGGATCCATGGGAGCCTGAAGGTCCTGGAATGGACGTACATGGGGAGCCGTGCGCCGGTAGTGAGGATCAGGGGAAATTTTCTGGCCACCTGAGGGGTTGAGTGCTGGCTCAGCTTAGGCTCCTGATAACGGGGAAGCGGGTCTAATCCTGCGTCTTTCAAAATAGTGGAAGCGAATTCCATCTTTCCGGAAGGAGTGGAAAAACCGGTGTGTTCGTATTTCTCATACGGTGGCATGCGTACATCCTTGAGGGGGTACCCTCCCGGGTATTTTCTGAGATTGGAAACCTTGAGGCTGCTGGGTGCCAATATCCAGTCCACGCATGCCTCATACCCTTGTTTCATCAGAGAATCTCCGGGGGTCAGCCTGGACGCCAGATCTAAAATGATATCAACGTCAGGACGCGATTGGCCCAGCGGTTTGATGACCGGGTGAGTCCATATGACATACTGCTCCGGGTAAAATTTGAGTTCGCTCCTTTCAAATGAACTGCAGGCAGGGAGTACCAGGTCTGCCAGACGGGCCGTATCGGTCATAAACAGGTCCACGTCAACGAAGAAATCCAGCATCTTCAGACTGTCACGCATGAAATCAGATCCGGGCCACATGCGGTGATTCATTCCAAAGCTTAGGACCGCCCGTACCGGGTAGGGCTTTCGGCTTCTTATCTGAAACGGGAGATGGATGGCCTGGGCCTCGGGAATCAGCCTGCACCACACAGGATAGAGATCCTGACCGATACGAGGAGGCATTTTCTCCCAGGGCCGGGACTGCTCGAACTCCTGCTGACGGGTGACCAGGCCGTTGGCGACATAGAGGTAAGCGGGTGGGACCACATAGTTCCCCCCTGCCCGGTCAAAATTGCCGGTAAGTCCGACGAGGGCGGTTATGGCGCGATGGTTCTGTATTCCGTTGGTATGATGAACCGTGGCATTGGGGCCATTCAACATGCCGGCCGGTTTTGTGGTGGCATAGAGCCTTGCCGCTTGCCCTATCAAGTCTGCCGGAACACCGGTGATTTCTTCTGCAACCGACGCCGGGAATTCCCGGGCGTATGCCCGGTATTCCTCGAATCCAACGGTCCAGTTTTCTATAAACTCCCTGTCAAAGAGACCTTCTTCTATAATGACATGGGCCATGCTCAGGGCAAGGGCCCCGGAAGTGCCGGGGCGAATCCGGAGATGAATGTCTGCATGGGGAGTCACCGGGGTGATCAGGGGTCCAACTTCGATAACCTTTAGCCCCTTTTCCATCACATCCAACAGCTTTCGGACAGTCGATGTATTGGAATAAAAGGGGTTGGTGCTCCACACCAGCAGGCATTTCGATTTGGGAATTTCAGGGCGTGCAGCCACGCCGTAATTCAATTTGGAGGCCAGCAGTGCACCGGCAGAACAGGTGCTGGATTCAGAGCAGTAGTTGGGGGACCCGAAGCTGTGGGCGAATCGTTTTAAAAATGGGCGCATCCATTTGGGATATCCGGCATAAAAGGCCACCGATTCAGGGCCCGATGTTTCCTTTGTCCGCAACAGGCGATCTGCTATGATGTCCAGCGCATCTTCCCAGGAAACAGGCTCAAACTCTCCGGAATCTCTAGCCCCTTTTTTGAGAAGCGGGGTGCGGATACGGTCCGGATGATAGATGTACTGTCTGTTAGCTGCGCCCTTTGAGCAGAGCGTCCCCTGGTTGTGGGGGTTTTCTTTGCTTCCCTCTACCTTGATGACAACCCCGTCTTTGATATAGGCGTCGATTCCGCAATGAGAAAGGGGATTGCAGATGGAACAGATCGTTTTTCGCACCTCGATACCGCTCTCCGCACCTGGAATCTTGCCTTTTAATACGCTTGCCGGGGACGATATGGGGTTGATAGGCATGACGGCACCACTCCCTGCTCGGTGTTGCAGGTTACGGGTTAAGGGTTGCGAATTTTTTTAAAAATGCATTCAGAAGCCTCGGGGAATAGGAACCCCATCATATGTTTAGCATGTCGGGTGGAAATTGGATTGAGATGGCTTCCTCCGGACAGTCCTGCCGGCAGGACCCACAGTGCCAGCACTCTTCCGGGTATTTCAGATAAGGAATCTCCCTGTCTTCATCGTTTTTCATGTAAATGGCATCTGCAGGGCAGATCGCATCACATAAACCACAACCGGAGCACTTGTCATCATCAAAAATGGGCGGCATTTCATCCTCTCCCAAAAAATAGTCAGCCCTTTCGCGGAACAATTTTTATTCAATCGTCTCAAAAGAACAGGAAACCCCATCTCCTTCCTTTTGAACAACGACCAGTCCGCACCAGTTGGTGTTATCCGTGTTCGGGAAATCGAGGCGGTGGTGATAGGGCTTGTTCCTGCTTTCTGTCCGGAAAAGGGCCGTGGTGGCCATCACCTTTCCAACCGAAAGGATCGAACGTGTCTCGTGGGTCCTCATGAGTTCATGCAGGTCATTGGCCTTCATCTCATCCAGGTGGCGCTCAATGCCCCGAAGTTTCTGCAACCCGGCCTCGAGCGCATGCGCCGTGCGCATCGGACCTACATGTTCCGCCATAATCTTCCGTATTGCATCTTCAAGCTGGCGGTAGGGATACCCTGAAGAACGATAAATCGGTGCCATAAAACGATCAATTTCCTCACGGGTGCTCGATCTCGGGGCTGAATCCGCATGTTTAATATTCGACACAAAAGAGGTCGCCGATTTGCCGGCCTTATATCCGCCGGTCACGGCGCCATGCACACAGCGGTTGTGGTCGCAGGCGTCTCCTGAGGCAAAGAGCCCCGGGACCGTAGATGCGGAGTCCTTGTCAATCTTTATCCCGCTCCCGGTGACCTCGGTGGGACCGGCCTGCATCCCCTCAGAAACGGTAATTTCCACAGGTCTCGAACGCAGATCCTCACCCCTCTGATCAAAATAGTCAGGAAGTGTATCCTTGTCATATCCCAGGCTGGATTTCAGATGAGTCAAATCCTCATCGTTCAGGTGGCGGCAGTCAATGTAGATCGGGCCATGGCCTTTTCTGATCTCCTCCAAGGTAAAAAATACCACATCGTAACGAGGCGCCCGGTTCCCCATGACGTGGTGTTTTTCCATGTAATAGTCACCCAGGCCATTCAGAAATCGGCCACCCATCCCAACCAGTGCGTTGAAACCAGGCGCTGCAAATCCTTTGGGCAGCAATGTCATGCGCATATACTCCATGTTGGTCAGTGCGGCCCCCGCATTGAGGGCCATGACCTGGCCGTCGCCCGTATCAAAAGGACAGAGCCAGGTGTTGAAGGGGTTGATGCGCGGGTTTTCATACAAGCGATTGGTGTTTCCTGTGGCAATGACAGTGGCCTTGGACTGGATAACATAAACGTCGCCGCTGCGGATGTGAAAGCCGATTCCGCCCACCACTGCCCCCTCATGCGTCAAGAGATCCAGCATCATCACTTTATCTAAAACCGTACATCCCAGTTGACGAACGGTCTTCCCCAGTCGGGGCTTTAGCCTTTTTCCGTTAAAATTTATCCAATAGGTACCGGGCTGTCCCATGGAACGGGTTCTGTAAAAAGATCCGTCGGCTTGGGTGAGCGGATTCCCAATGCGGGCCATCCGATCAATGGCATCCGGCAGTTCGGCACAATAGACAGATTCGATGATGGAAAGGTGGCCGGTACCTCGACCGACCTTGTGCACATAGTCTAAGAAGGCCTCCTGCGTATCCCATGTGTGACCTTCATTGAGATACGCCATAAAGTGATCCACACCTCCGCCGATGTCACCGCTTCGGTCTATGTTCCCCTTGTCAGTTACAATTACCTTTGCTCCCCTCTCAGCGGCGGCCATGGCGGCATTGGTCCCGGCCAAACCCCCGCCGATAATAAGGACATCTGTTGTAAGGTCAATCTTCTCCATTTTTCTTCCCTCCCGATCATTCGCCCCCGTGTATCAGCCTCAGGATATTGCCCGAGTAGATCATCTCCTTTTCCGCCTGGGGTATATCAAGGCCCTCAATAGAGGTAATGGCCTCCTGTATGTCTCCGATGACATGGGGATAGTCAGACCCCAAGACCAGATGTTCCGCGCCGACAAAGGCATGAGCGCACATGAGGGCAGGCTCGAAAAAGCTGACCGTATCGTAGTAAAGGCGCTTCAGGTATTCTTTTGCCGGTCCGGAGATATTCTCCTGACATTCGGGATATGCCTCATAGCAATTCTGTATCCGCTCTGCAAGGTAAGGGATGGCGCCACCCAGATGGGAGACAATGAACTTGAGGTCTGGAAATCGATCCATCACCCCTCCCATGATCAATCGGATTACCGCAACACAGAGGTCCATCTCAAAACCGATCATCGGCCCAAGGCGATAGTCTTTGTAGGTTTCTTTATCCTGCGGGGTTCTCGGGTGTATATGGATAGGAAGATCGTAGTGCGACATCCGCTCATAAAATGGATACAAAAGCTCGTTGTCCAGTCCCATCCCGTTTATGTTTGAGCCTATACAGGCCCCTTTAAGGCCCAGTTCCTGAATGCAACGCTCTAATTCTTTGACTGCCCGGCCGGGATCTATAAAAGGGAGAGTGGCAAATGCCATGAACCGGTTCGGGTGTTCATTACAGATCTCTGAAAACTCATCATTGACGACCCTTGCAAGGGTTTCGGCGGTCTCGACAGGAAAGATGTCCACGCTCGGAATGGAAAGTGTCAGGATTTCCATGTCAAATCTTGCCTGGTCCATATCTTCTAACCGCTTATCTATATTGTTCATGGGGGGCGTGATAGTAACCACCCTGTTCCCACTCTGGACAAGAATCTGTCTGCCCCACTCATCCTTCTCCACGCTGATACCGGCGGTAGCGCCATCGGTTTCCAACCGTTGCAAAAATCGGGTGGGATAAAAATGATTATGAACATCAATCTTCATATCCGGTTTCCTCCTTTTGGTATATTCCTTTCACTCACTCTTTCCGGTCTCGTCTGAGCTATCTGCTTGACCAGAAACATCGCCTGGAAGGCGAGGCCTACCCCTCTGGTTATCGGGTTTGGTACAAATATGCAGATTCCGCTCAAGGCAACGAGAACTTTTTCCCACATCCTGAGTTTTTTGAGAAAATAGCCCTCA
>JACNIU010000244.1 GCA_014382905.1 Desulfobacterales bacterium | reverse complement strand
GCCTAACCTTCAGCAGAGCTGTCGGCCTTTGGCCGCCGCTCACCTCAAATGTTAGACAGTATCGTCATGAGCGTGGGAAGTGGGACGTCCTTAAGTAGTTAAATAACTCCAACCAGAGAAAATCTTATTTAAGTATTGAAGGACGTCCCCCATCACAGTAGACAGTAGAGGCAGATTCATTTTGTTTTGAACCAAATGGCCCGGTCGAAAACGATGTCGTCATAGGAGGGTCCTGATTTCGTTGCCGGGTTCAGATAGGCGCGGTAGCCGATCATCATGGGGTCGGTAAGGCCGATGCCATAGTAAGGGTTGTCTTTGTGTTCGGGGTCTTCCCCTGGCTGAGGGACCGGAACACAGAACTTCTCACCGGGCTCACAGGTTCGCTTCACCTTGACTGCATAGAGGTACCGTGCGACAGGGTCGCCCGGGAGGTATTCCTCGGCACTGCTCTTGCCGTTGCTCACGAACGAGTCGCTGGTCATGCCTGCAATGCCATTCCAGACGTTGTGGTTACAGCCGAAGATGAACTGCATTGGGGGATCGCACTGGTTCGTCTGCCAGTCCCCGTAGGCCGACAGACTCGAGTAGGTGGCGATCCCGGTGGCGGCATGATTGACGCCGTATACAATAACCAGGTCATCCATGCCAAGAGTGAAATTGGCAGGCGATCCGTTCTCAGCGGTGCGCAAATATGGCGTGTCCGAGGCTTCACCTGCAACAAACTGGTGATAAGCCGGAGAAGTAGGATCGTCTGGCAATACGTCGCGTGAGTCATAAAACCACCGGATCGACTCGAAGGAGCGGAACTGGACGTGCTCAGTTTGGGCGAGAATCGCCGTCTTCAGCCGTTCAAGCCCATTCTGGAGGTCCGGAATCAAGTCGGTCTCCTTCTGCCAGTTGCGGTCCCGTGCGGCAGGCTGCTCGTAGGGTTGAAGCACAGGTGGCGAATCGGGGGTAACCCGAAAAACCGTGCCATATGCATTGTTATTCAGATAGTCATTCCCCTTTTTCTCGTTCTTGAAGTTGGCAGTGCGGACCAAAATCATCATCGAATCGCTTCCGGGACCCAGTCCAAGGTATGCGAGGGGGATGGGATTTGTGGAGGGAATTACAAAAAGATTGATCATGGACTCGGGATACCCGGCCGGTTGGGCCGCAGCTACGATTCGCTTGTAGGTCCCCTGGTCTGGCGTGAACACTACCATGGTATTTTTCTCGAACGGACTTCCGCCCCCCTCGGTCTTAATGGTCAAGTTGTTCAACGGGTCGCCCAGGGCAGCGAAAAGCCAGTCGCCCTTCTCGATCAGACTGTCGTGGTGTCTGACCCATAAAAAGGCCGTATAGCTGAAGTAGTCTGCCTCGGGGGGCGTCGGACCGACATAGACGATGGCTTCATAGGGCTGAAGTCTGAAAATTCCCAACTGCTTGCGGCCCTGCTCGTCCTCTTCTCCCGGAATGATCGGAATCGGAAAGCATTTGTAGGGCTGTCCCGCATTGTTGCCCGAGCAAGAGTCGATCAGCCTATTTTGAATAAATTGGAAGGGGTTAATTTGATGGGTCGACCCCTCACTGACAGCAAAACCGCTGTTCTTCAGTGCGCTGCGAAAGGCAGACACGCGCAGGTCTGGCGCGTTCTCGTCGTCATTATCGGAGCATCCACAAACGACCACAAACAATAACACTGCCGCGGTCACAAGTATTCCCTTTTTCATTTCCGAACCCTCCTCTCAAATGCGTGAAAGACTGTTCATATTTTTTTAACCATCCCAACTTAGAAGCTGTTTTTGATAACATGACGTTTGAGACGTAGGGGTTCCAAACCGGACGGCGTTGGTCCGATTGAGAAAAATTCTCTCCCGATCTTGAAGGGTTGCTCCACGAAATGACCTCCTGAGAAGAGGTTACGATTCGGTAGGATTGTTTAGCTTATAGAACAACAACTTGCCATGCAAGTCAATAGAAATTTAAAGTGGGGTCGGACCAAGCCAGGCAATTGATAATACAGGTATAACCTTAATATTAGAGTGGGGGACGTCCCCCGAAACGGCCGAATAAATTTATTGACATGGCCCAAAATGTGGATTAGTATAGCTATAAAAAGCCACATTTCAGAGGTGTAATATGAGAACAATTCAGATGACCCTTGATGATGATCTTGTCAAAACGGTTGACCATGTTTCGAAGCAACTCCACACAAGTCGTTCTGCTTTCACGCGAAAAGCACTTCGTGAGGCGCTTGCCCGCTACAACCTTGAGCAACTGGAGCGCAAGCACCGCCAAGGGTATGAACGGCACCCAGTTGCTGCCGATGAGTTGTCGGTTTGGGAAACAGAGCAAGCCTGGGGTGATGAATGAAACACGGCGAAATACGTTGGTACAAGTTTTTAAAGCCAGATAAAAAAAGGCCAGTTCTTATCCTAACACGAGATTCCGTGTTGGAATATCTTGGTGAAGTAACCGTCGCACCCATTACAAGTATAGTCCGAAATATACCGTCCGAAGTGTTTCTTTCGAAAGCCGACGGCATGTCCCGGGATTGCGCTGTCAACTGTGACCACTTGCAGACTGTTTCGAAGGGAAAAATCGGATCACTGATCACGTCCCTGCCTCCGGCAAAAATGGTTGATGTTGGGCGGGCAGTCCGTTTTGCCCTCGATATTTGAGACGGGAACGGCCAAAGGAGTTAAGATGGAAAAAATGATAGCTTTCTGTGGATTAGCTTGTCATGAATGTCCGGCATTATTGGCTACAAAAGCTAACGATGACGACAAAAGAGCTGAAGTAGCACAACTTTGGTCAAAGCAATTCAACGCAGATATTAAACCTGAATATATTAATTGTGATGGATGCCAGTCAGATAGCGGACGACTTTTCGGCCATTGCCAAACTTGTGAAATAAGAAAATGTGGAATGGAAAAGAAGGTGGCAAATTGTGCACATTGCAGTGACTATTTCTGTGAAAAACTTAATAATTTGTTTAATATGATGCCTGATGCTAAAAAATATTTGGACGAAATAAGGACTACCATTTAAGTTCTTAATCAACAAGCATCGCACAACAACAGGATTCAGTCTGACACAAAAAGCCGTGCGGCTGATTAGCGGTTATTTAGTTGTCAGCGCAAGGAGTGGGGGACGTCCCCCGAAACTTTCTCAAGTAGGAAATTACAGGAGAAATGCATTATGAAGCCGTGGGTCTTTCTCTTCATTCCCCTGTTTTCTTTTTTCGGTGCCCACGCTGTTTTAGCCCAGAAAACCGTTTCTCTGGCCACCACCGAGTGGAAACCATACGTGGGCGAGAAGATCAAAAACTATGGCTTTGCCTCTGAGATCATAGCCGAGGTGTTTAAAAGGGTCGGCTATGAGGTAAGGTATGCTTTCATGCCCCCGAGGCGGGTCATGATGCAGGTTGAGGCAGGCGAGTATGATGCTGGCTACCCAGCCTACTATTCCGATGATAGGGCAAAAAGGTTCTACTATTCTGACCCCTTTGCCTGGGGTACGCTCGGCTTTTACAAGAGAAAAGACACAGAAATAAGCTATGAAACCCTGCGGGATCTGGCTCCCTTCAAGATCGGCGTATGCCTCGGCTTTGCATACCCAAGTGAGTTTGCGGCGGCAGACTACTTGAAAAAGGAGGTTGCCGGAAACGAGGCCGTGAATCTGAGGAAACTGATCGGAAAGCGTATCGATCTATTCATTACGGATAGGGCCGCTGCGCAGGCCGCCATCAACGCCTCCGTTCCTGAAGGGAAGGATATCTTGGAGTTCATGGAGCCACCCCTTGAGGCGCGAAAACTACACCTGATATTTGGGAAGCGTAAAGACAACGAACAGAAACTCAAGGACTTTAACACCGGCCTTCAGTTGATTATTCAGGATGGCACCGTAGAGAAGATTCTGAAGAACCATGGGATCGGGCAGTGAAGAATCTCTGCCTCACGGTAACGCCCTTACTTTCGGCTAATATTTGTGTATAGGGGTCATCTACGCTTGACTCTTTCTACTGCTTTATGCATGAATCCGTAATTGCTGAACATCAAAATTGAATGGCAAGATTTGATAAGAGGAAGAATGAATAAAGGATAAAGGGGTCTATATCCAATGCAAAGAAATGGGACTGTTATGCGCATAAGGACTTTATCCTTTTTGGGTTCGAAAAGGATGATATGGGGCCTAAAAACACCTATTTTTCCAACGTTAAGGTATAATATTGAAACAGTTAGCGTGCCCCAATTCGACTCTTAGCGATATGCTTCGTCCTTTTTAAGCCGAATATTCCCTTGCCCCCATCTCGCTGAGAACTGGGAGCTGCCCGCATATATTTTTTGGGGGCCAGCG
>JACNIU010000449.1 GCA_014382905.1 Desulfobacterales bacterium | reverse complement strand
GGGGAAGGCGAATATTTTAACCACAGGAATACATTGAGTATTTCGAGGATTAAAATCTGAGCCTGACGCAGAAATCGGGCCTCCGGCTCGTAGAGGCGAGCCTACGCCTCGGTGAGCAAAAGGGGACGTTCTGCAAAGGTCTCGCTTCGTCATTCCATTTGTTTTCCATGTCTTGCTAATTCTTCCAGCCCCCTGCGATCCGTAAGGATGATATTGCGGTCTTTTACTTCAAGTAAACCCTGGCTGTTCATCTTGGCGAATATCCGTGAAAGTGTCTCAGGGATTGTTCCTAAAAGGCTTGCAAGCTGACCTTTTGAAATATTGAGCGTAACAGCGTCATCCCGCTCCTGTTCATCTGCCAGGTAGATCAGATATGCGGCAAGCCGGCCGGGTACCTCTTTGAGGGAAAGATTTTCTACCTGGACAGTAAATTGACGAAGCCTCATGGAGAGGACCGCGAGCATATTCAGCGCAAGAGAGGGGTTGGCGATTATGAGATCCACAAATGCGGATCTTGGGAAAAAAATAAGGCGGGATTCGGCAATCGCTTCGGCATTTGCTGGAAACTGCTGTCCGGTAAAAACAGGGACCTCTCCAAACGGTTCTCCCGGGCCAAAGATATGCAGGATCTGTTCCTTTCCTTCGGGTGATGCCTTGAACACCTTGACAAGCCCGGTTGCAACCAGATAAAAGCCGTCGCCATCGTCCCCCTCTGAAAAGATGGCTTCACCCTTTTTGAACCGCACGTCAACAGAGATCCTCTCTATCTCCCTGAGTTGGTTTTCAGGAAGTCCTTTAAAAAGAAGGGTCTCAGAGATTATTGGCTTTAGGTTATTTTGCAATTGATTCTTCCCCTCGCTGTCTGCAAAGATGATTCTGTCTATTTTCGGCCAGATTGAAGAACCCCGCAGCAAGAAGCGGGGCTAGCGCTCGCTGTGAATTTTCAAAACGGCCACAGACAACAACCGCCTCCCTTACTGAACTCCCCCTCGCACGACGCCAATTGCCCCTGATACCTGTTTGCCCTTTCCTGAACCTTATTCGCCACCTGCAACAACCATTTCTTTTCCCTGTAGCTCTTCCGGTTGAAACCGCCGCGACCTTCATGATAGGCTAGATAGAGATCATGCGCATTCTTCTTGGAGATCCCGCACTTCATTGAACTCAGATTGCAGTACCATCCCACAAAATCAATGGCGTCGTCAAAATCATCCCTGTCGGCCCATGAATTGCCCGTGCTTTCCTGGTATTCCTCCCACGTTTCATCCTTTGCCTGGGCATACCCGTAAGCGGAAGACGGCCGTGGTCCGGGAAAAATCCACAAACAGGTGGTTCGCGGGGGTTTTGCATCGCTAACGTATTTGGACTCCTGATGCAGTATTGCCATCATGACGGGTATCGAAATACCCCATTTCTTGTATGACTCAAAGGCATCCTCATACCACCCGGAATGCTCTCTGAAAATCTCACAAATATTATCAATTTGTTTGGGCGGGGGCGTCCTGGCACACCCATGAAAAAGGAGAACGAGACTGCACCCTGCCAACAGGGTGCATTTACGAAAAGAGGCTTTCAACCACTGCGTCTTCAAGGAATGCAATAGATCCCCCTCTCGAACGATGATGGATATGAAACTTGAAGCTGGGTACTGGATGCTGGGTACTGGATACTGGATACTGGATGCTGGATACTGGATGACTGGATGGGCGGACACCCTGAATCCCGATACGTGAAACCTGCACTCGATGCCGGGCTGTCAGCGTTCTTCCTTGCGCCTTACGCCTAAAGCCTCCGTCATTGCAACCCGCAACTTGTAACCCTGCAACCTCCCTTTCACTCCGTGAACGGTTACGCTTGACCTATCGGCAAATGACATTTACCATATATGGAGACTTTTGGAAAGCCCCTTCACAACAACCGGAGATATGGCGCCGCCCTTTATCGTCCCTGATAAACTGGAGCTCAATTATGCAACAGTATGATATTGTAATAAAAAACGGTACAATCCTGACTATGGATGAGAACAACTCGGTCTTTGAAAAAGCCCAGTTGTGCATAAAGGGTGACATCATCTCTAAAGTCGGAACCATTGATGGAGGCGCCTTTGAAGCAGAAAAAACCATTGATGCCGGGGGGGGCCTGCTTCTCCCCGGATTAGTGAACGGCCATACCCACTCGGCCATGAGCCTTTTCAGGGGCCTGGCCGACGACCTCCCGCTCATGGAATGGCTACAACGCTATATCTTCCCGGCAGAAAAGAGAATAGATGGCGATTTCGTCCACCTGGGGGCCCTCCTTGCCTGCGCAGAGATGATTATGTCCGGCACGACGACCTTTTGTGACATGTATCTCTTTGAGGATCAGGTGGCGGAGGCTGCATCAAAAGCCAACATGAGGTGCCTCGTGGGTGAGGTCCTCTATGATTTCCCTTCCCCCAATTACGGAGAGTTAGAAAAGGGTTTTGAGTACACTGAAACGTTGATCCGGAAATGGCGGGATCATCCTCTAATTTCCATCGCTGTGGAACCACACTCGTTATTTACCTGCAGCCCCGATCTCCTCACCCGCGCCAACGAGATAGCCTTGAATCATCATGCGCCACTCATTATCCATGTGGCGGAGACCTTGTCTGAGATCGCCGAGGTAAAAAAAACCTACGGCAAAACACCGGTTGATCACCTTGATTCCTTAGGGCTCTTGGGGCCCCATCTGATAGCGGACCACGCTGTTCATTTAAATGAATCAGAGATCATGAAGATTGCCGAGCATGATGTGAAGGTTATTCATAATCCGGAGAGCAATATGAAATTGGCGGCCGGAATCGCCCCCATACCCAAACTACTAACCTGTGGCGTGACCGTTGGAATCGGGACAGACGGATGTGCATCTAATAACAATTTGGACCTTTTTACCGAGATGGATATGGCGGCCAAGCTCCATAAGGTCCAGGCCATGGACCCAACCCTGATGGACGCTGTGACAGTCCTGAAGATGGCCACCATTCAAGGGGCCAGGGCGTTGGGGCTGTCCGACATCACCGGCTCGCTGGAAGAGGGTAAGAAGGCTGATGTCATCATTGTTGACACGAATAAGCCCCACCTCACCCCAATGTATAACCCCTTTTCCCATCTCGTTTACTCAGCCCGTGGAAACGACGTCACCCATTCCATTATCAACGGCCGGCTTGTCATGGAGAATCGAAAACTGCTTACCCTGGACCTTGAGGAAATCATGAAGCAGGCGAATGAAAAATCAGTTGAAGTCAGAAAGTGGGTTTCGGATTGATGATTGATGATTGCAGATTGTTGATTGAAGATTGTAGATTGAAAATTGATGTTGCGATTAGACCGCCAATAGGAATTTTTCTGTGATAGTGAAAGAAAATAAATTTGTCGCATTGGGAAGCAGGTTGAAAGGTGTCCCTGAGGTATTGACCCTCGGGGTGAGGCCCAACTTCTTAGATTACTCCCCTCAGGAAAGAAAACTGATTTTAGAGGCCGAAATTGTCCTCTTTCCAACCCTCAACTATGCCCAGTTTCTGACAACCCTGGGTAAAAAGATCTTCCCCAGCCTGGAGACCTATCTCTATGCCGACGAAAAAATCAAACAGACCACGCTTCTTTACATGTCAGGGATCTCTCACCCTCGCACGAAGTTTTATTATCACCTTCATCATCAGGATATCCTCAAGGACTTCGCATTTCCCTTTGTCGCCAAAATACCGAGACGTTCAGCACGGGGAAGGGGGGTTTTTAAGATAGAGAACAGGAAACAGCTTGAGGATTACCTCCAGTTTGCCAACGTTGCATATATACAGGAATACCTGCCACATGAACGGGACCTGCGCGTGGTGCTCATTAACTATCAGACTGCCTTATCCTACTGGCGCATCAGTTCCCCCGGGAACTTCAGGACCAATCTATCACAGGGAGGGAAAATCAGTTTTGACCATATCCCGCGGCGCGGCGTAGAGACCGCGCAGAACACAGCGCGGAAATGTAAACTTAACGATGTAGGGATCGACCTCATCAACTATCAGGACCGGTGGTATGTTATTGAAGCCAACATGAAATATGGACGTAAAGGGTTGAAAATGAAAGGCCTTGATCTCAAGGAAATCCTCCGGGAAAAACTCCTCTCTGGTGAACTTTTTTAAGGGGTAGGCAGCAAGAGAGTCCGGAGGTCAGAGGTCAGAGGTCCGGAGGTCAGAGGTCAGAGGTCAGAAGTCAGAGGTCAGAAGTCAGAAGTCAGAAAAACGAGTAACCAGAATTCAGTATCAAATATCCAGCAACCAGTATCCAGTATCCAGCAACCAGTATCCAGTATCCAGTAACCAGTAACCAG
>JACNIU010000419.1:2266-4347 GCA_014382905.1 Desulfobacterales bacterium | reverse complement strand
TTGATCAAGACCCCCCTGGCCATGAACTGGATCACATCCGCATCATTCACGATAGTTGCGATACGGGCCAGATGCTCAAAGGTAGGTTCCACCAGCTCTCCGGTCGCATCGTCATATAAAAAGGGAGCGGTGCCGCCCACCCCGAAGGAATTCTCCGGTATCCAGTATCGGTCTCTCTTGGGTGCCGTAGCAAGAACCTGTTCGATAAGGGGGGCCAGAATGTGAATATGTCCTGAGCCCTCATCAAAGGCCGCGAGGCCCGTATCTTCAAAGATCTGCCGCACTTCTTTGGACACGCATTTGACCCCGGCCTCCTCTAATACCCTTAGGGCGTCAGCATGTATTTTTTCAAGAAGACCATTCAATTCAAGATCCATCAACTCTCTTTCCTTTCTTTCAGACCCTCACACGCATTCCGTCATAGGCAAACTGCATGTTGTCAAATTGGCCCTGGATGGCCCGGTAATCATCATAGCTCCTGTTCCAATACTCCTCTAGGTGGACAAAAAGGACCTTTTCTGCCCTGATCCTCCGGGCCAGGGCAACCGTCTCTTCAAAGGTGTAAAGGGTCTTTCTCGATATATGGTCCCCGGGGTATTGGAAACCGTGTTTGAGGTTGTCCTCAAAAATACCGGGTTGAATCACTAAGAGATCGGCCCTGTGCACCTCTTTCCGCTCCTCGGGAAATGGTTTGATATCGCACGGCGCATAGACCAATCGAACCCCTTCCCTCTCAAAGACATAGACAAAGGATGTCTGGGAACCCCGGTCCACCGGGATCGCCGTCACGTCGGTCTCCCCGATCCTTGTGTCCCCATCAAAAACCACACATTCCACAAAACCCTGAGCTTGGTAGAAATCGATGAGGGGACCGTATATGGATCGGATATCGGTGATTTTAGTCATCAAAACCTGGGGCAGGATGAGCCGGATTTTCTTTCCCTTATAGGCCTCCCATGTGCGAAAATCGAGGGTGATCTGCTCCACCACTCGGAATCCTTCAACATGGTCCGGGTCCAGATGCGTGAACATGAGATAATCGATCCGATCGATCCCGGCCCTGTTGATCTGGATGGCGATCTCTGCCGGGGTGTCTATAAGAAGGTTCTCATCGTGCAGAAAAGAAGAAGGGCCGGTCCTCTCGTAAGGCCACCCATTGACTCTGGCTTCTTCACAAACCCGGCACCGGCAGAGGGGTTTGGGAATCACCATGCATCCCCCTGAACCGAGAATCGTCAACTCCACCTGAGTCTCCGCCTTTCCAATCGACAAGCATCAATCAAAAATCATCAATCCAGTCAGCTCCAGGGAAAAGGGCTATTGGACTCCGGGAGCAACTCCCCCTTGTCATAACGGTCAAATCGGAAGGGCCTCAAGAGGGACTGCTTTTCTCCCATTATCTCTTTTGCCACAAGCTTTCCAACACCGATCATCTTGTATCCGTGGCTGGAATCAGCGATCATGTAACAATTCTGCCTCATGGCATCGAAAATCGGGAAATTATCAGGAGTAAAGGCCCCGAGCCCGCCTGACGGCTCCTTCCTGTAACGATAGTACTTGTCTTCATACCTTTTCTGGCAGTGGGCCAGGGCAGAGGTCCACGTGTGGGCAAATTCCGGTCCAACTATAAAATCCGGGGAATCAATACCGTATGGGTCCACTGACACATCCTCCTTATCCACCAGATTGGGCGTGGCGCCCCCCTGAATGCCCTTGAAGTGAAAATCGGGCTTGTAGTAGATTCCCCACATCTTTTCGGTGATCAGGGAGCCATCTTCGCTTGAATAGAGGGGGGCGTCGGTATCCACATGAATCACCGGCGGCATCTTGCCGTCGTTGTCCATGCCGTAGGATGGCTTTACGCCCAAGGTCCCTTCCTGAAGAGACCAGTATGTCCACATTTTAACATTTCGATGGACCTCACCGTCATTGTCTGTGATGTCGATCCTGTCGGGGAGATCCAGCATATCCCAGAAACTGTTTGCCCAAGGGCCCGCGCCAATAACCAGATAATCGCATTCGATGAGGCCTTTGGTCGTTTCCACCGCGGTTACACACCCATTATGGGGCAACCCTGTCAC
>JACNIU010000419.1:0-1904 GCA_014382905.1 Desulfobacterales bacterium | reverse complement strand
TCCCACACGTCCACACTATGGGCGATCAGTTCCTGCATGGCCGGCTGATAATAGTTGTTGCGTATCACGCCGCAGGCGATTCCGGATGCCCCGGCGCCTATGGCGGTCTTGTCGATGACAAGGATATCCTTGCCAGAACCGCGTCTCCTGGTTTTGAGCTCCTCTGCCAGGTGCCAGGCAGTGCTCAATCCATGGATTCCTGCCCCGATAATGACGTATTTCTTATGGGTTGGAAATGACATTATTTTTCCTCCCTCTAATGCGAGAGTGTTATTGCATCAGGCCGCTTTCCTCTTTTTCTCCTCCTCGTGGTCGTGTTTCAAGTCACCATCCACGGTCCCTTTGACACGTTCTCGCTCCTCTTCAAAATCAAAACCGGTCCAGATTCCGATCGATCCGAGGATCGCGTCCTGGGGGTGGAACTTACGAAAAATCTTGAAATAATAGGCAGCTTCCCTGCTGTTTATGGTGGCTTTTGGGTTCTCCGCCTTGATCCGCTCAAACTCTTCCTGGCTCATTTCTTTATGGGCCAGTTCCTCTCCGAGACTCTCACAACCGGCCCCTTGGGTGTACTGCACCTTGTAACGCCACAGGATCTCATCAGGGAGATAATCTGTGTCCTCAAATGCCTTGCGTAAGATCCACTTTTCGATCTTGGCGCCCTTATGTTCGCGGATCTTAAGCTCAGGCGGGATCTTCATGGAAAGGTCCACCATAGCCTCATCCAGGAACGGCACCCTTAGTTCAAGGCTGAAAAACATCCCCATACGATCTGCTCGCTGAAGATTGATGTTGTGGAGGTTTCCGATGCACCGTCTGGCCTCCATATTGAGTTTATCCAATGGAAAATGCTTCATGTAATGGTAGCCCGTAAATATTTCGTCGGCACCCTCACCGGTGAGAACAACCGTCACGTAATCAGCAGCTAACTTGCAGGTGAAGTAACAGGGGACGGCACAACGCACAAGCGATGGATCGTAGCTCTCCAACTCCTTGATGACGATGGGGAGGGCCTCATAGTATTCTGCTTCAGTAAAGAGCAACTCATGGTGAGTGGAACCTATATGTTTGGCCGCAATGCGGGCCGCTTTCACGTCATCGCTCACATCGCCAAATTCATCCTCCATCCCCACCACAAAGGTGTGAAGGTGAGGAATTTCCTCGGCCGCTATGGCCGCAACCAGGCTGCTATCCAGACCACCGCTGCAAAAAGATCCAACGGGGACTTCGGGATCGGCCAATAATCGTTTTTTGACCGCTTCAATGAATGTCTCCCGGATCAAATGACTGGTCTCTTCGATATCGGTGAGGAGGCTATCTTGAATCTCCGGAATCTGGTAGTAAGACACAAATCCTTTCCCGGGCGTATAGTAGTGACCGGCAGGAAATTCATGGGCTTCATCCACACCGGCAAGAGACATGGCCCCTAATTCGGAGGTAAAATACAGATTCCCATTGTAATGGCCATAATAAAGCGGCTTAATACCTATCGGATCCCTCGCCAACATGAAATCATCCCCATCAAAGATGGCGAAGGCGAACATGCCATCGAGCTCCTTGACGCATTCAGGGCCTTTTTCCCGATACAGATTAAGAATAACCTCAGTATCCGATTTTGTCTTGAAGCGATATTTAGAGGATAACTCATTCCGAAGCTTTCGAAAGTTATAGATTTCTCCATTGCAGATAATGCCTACACTCCCTCCGTTGCCAAGTATGGGTTGATGACCCAGGGCCACATCCACGATGGAAAGCCGGGTATGGCCAAAAACAATATCCCCGTGGGTATGGATACCCCTGTCATTGGGACCGCGATGCGGAAGGGCATCCAGCATCCGATTGACAGTTCTGTAGTCTCTTGCACCTACGCATCCTGCTATGCCGCACATATCAAACTCCTTATC
>JACNIU010000322.1 GCA_014382905.1 Desulfobacterales bacterium | reverse complement strand
TCGATGAAATCGAAAAGGCCCATCCCGATGTCTTCAATGCCCTGCTTCAGATCTTGGACGACGGCCGCATGACCGATGGCAAGGGCCGCACAGTGAACTTCAAGAATACCGTACTGATCATGACCTCCAATGTGGGGAGCCAGTTTATTCAAGAGATGGGGGGCAAGGACAGCGGTGAAATGGAGAAGGCAGTCATGGATCTCCTTCGTGCCACTTTTAAGCCGGAATTCCTGAATCGCATAGATGAAATCGTCGTATTCAACGCCCTCGGTCCCGAAGAAATCAAGGAGATTGTGGGGATACAGATCGGCCTCTTGAGCAAGCGTCTCGAGGCAAACAAGATATCTCTGAAATTAACCGACAGGGCAGAGGATTTCCTTGCCAACACCGGGTTTGATCCGGTCTACGGCGCAAGGCCTCTCAAGAGGGCCATTCAGCGCTATATCCAGGACCCCTTAGCAGTAAAAATCCTGGAGGGTTCGGTAAAAGAAGGGGATGACGTGACCATAGATGTGAAAGATGGTGAAGTGGTTTTTGAGTAATCACTGATCCTCGTTCATCTTTTCCCTTAATTTTCTTGACGCCTTGAACGTGACGGTTCTGCTTGATCTGATGATGATCGTTTCGCCTGTCTGGGGGTTGCGTCCTTTTCTGGCCCACCGGAACTTCACCTGGAACTTGCCGAAGCCCGTGATGAGGACGTCTTGTCCTCTGGCCAAGGTGTACTTAATCTTTTCAAAAAGGGACCCCACGATGGCATCTGCACGCTCCCGGCTCAGGAAAATACGATCCAACTCCGGGAACAAGAACAACTGGGGGCCTTTACGCCGCCGTTTAAAACCTACATTCTCCATTACGCTCCTGGCAATACCCGCTTTATTTAACGTCATGATATCTCAACCCCCTCCCTGCTCCATGCTCTCTTGCCCCCTGCTCCCCGCGCCAAACTGCATATCATGAAGCTGTCTGAACCGCCCGTTCAGGCCCAATAGATCCTCAAGGGTCCCGGATTCCACAATTCTGCCATCTTCTAAAACAAAGATGCGGTCTGCCCTCATGATGGTGCTTAACCTGTGGGCTACCATCAGGATGGTCCGCGTCCCCTTCAACCCTTCAATTGCCTCCTGGACAAGTCTCTCGCTCTCAGCATCAAGGGCTGAGGCAGCTTCGTCCAACATCAAAATAGCGGGGTTAACCAACATTGCCCTTGCAATGGCGATCCGCTGTCTCTGGCCACCTGACAGGAGACTTCCCTGATCCCCTACCATGGTCTGGTACCCCTTGGGCTGGGTCATGATAAAGCCATGGGCCTGGGCGGCCTTTGCCGCCGCAATAATCTCTTCCTGGCTTTTCTCCGGGTTCCCATAGCTGATATTGTACTGAATCGTCTGATTGAAAAGGAGGATCTCCTGGTTCACAATCCCTATCTGCTTGCGTAGCGATCTAAGGGTCACGTCTCGCACATCTTTTCCATCAATCAGAATCTTTCCTTTTGTGACATCATAAAAACGGGGGATCAGGGCCAGGAGCGTGCTTTTACCCGCCCCGGTAGACCCGACAAACGCCGCCATCTCCCATGGTTTGAGGCAGAATGAAACGTCCTTGAGCACCAGATCTTCGGGGGAATAGCCAAAGCTCACGCCACTGAACTCTATTGACTGGTTGTGGCGGGGGAGCGGTTTGGCCCCTGAATTATCTCGAATATCAGGCACCGTTCCCATGATGGCAAAAACCCGTTTTGTGGCGCCCTGAAGGGTCTTGATCTGATTGTTCACCAGGGCCAATCTCTTGATGGGCCTGTAGACCCTTGAAAACGCATATGCCATTGCCATGAGTTCCCCAAGGGTATGATGAAAATAGACCTTTCCAACAATCAAAACAGCCGGCAAGACCAAAAAAACAACCGAGTCCATCATCGGCCCGAGCCCCATTTGCCACCGGTTCCAGTGCATGATCCTCTTGTAAAGATTTTCAGCCAGCTCACTGAACCGCCTTACCTCACTTTTTCCCATGAAAAACCCATGCACCAGTTTAAGGCAGAGGAGGGTTTCATGATAGGCAGAAGTGACTTCTGCGGTCGCTTCCTGAACCCTGAAAGAGTGTTTTTTGACCTTTTTACCGAAGATCCTGACGAGAAGTGCAATAAGGGGCACCACAAAGAAGACCAGCAACGTCAGTTTGAGATTCATCACAAAGAGATAGACCAGGAAAACCAATGCCGTGAGCGGATGCTCGATCAGGCCCAGGAGTACTTCGGCAATGAGACCCTGCAATACGGAGAGGTCTGCCGTAGACCTGGCGATCAGCTCCCCTGATCTCCTTTTGTGATAGAACCCCAATGAAAGGGAAATGAATTTCCTGAACAGGTCTATCCTGAGCGACTTAACCGCCCTGTTGGAAAAGGCCGCAGCGGAAAGACCGCCAAAATAAGTGGTGATGGATTTAATAAAAACAGAGACAAGGGCCACCAATGTGAGCAGTGTTAGAAGGCGATTCGGGGTTATCCCCTCTACCACTGTGAATTCAGTCCGTTTCCAGGAGAACCATGAGCCGGAATCAAAATGGACCCATGGAATTTTCCAGGCCACAGGAGACGAACCGGTCTTCATTCCTTCATCAATAAAGGGCTGCAAGAGATAGGCAGGAACCACAACAAATAAAGAGGATATAGCCATCAGCACCAATGAACAGATGACCATGCCCCGGTGGCGCTTGACATAGGAGGCAATGTCTTTGCCTAAGATTAGATCTAACATGAAAGGTGGAATGAGTGCGGAATGCGGAATGCAGAATGCGGAAGTAGGACATCTTTTTCATTCTGCAATCCAAAATCCAAAATCCAAAATCCAAAATCCAAAATCTAAAGCGCTCCTATAAGCCTTGAGATAACAATCCGCTGCACCTCGGAGGTCCCTTCGCCTATTTCCAAAAGTTTCTGGTCCCTGTAGAACCTTTCCACGTCATATTCCTTCATCAATCCGTAACCACCGTGGAGCTGGACAGCATGGTTTGCGCAACGATACATGACCTCTGAACAGTGAAGCTTGGCCATGGCCGCTTCTTTTGAAAAAGGCTTGTCATTATCTTTTAACCAGCAGGCCTTGTAAAGGATGAGACGGGCGCACTCAATCTCAAGGGCCATGTCAGCCAATTTGAATGCGTTCACCTGAAAGTTGGATATGGGCTTCCCGAACTGCTCCCGCTCCTTACTGTATTTAAGCGCTAAATCAAAACATCCCTGGGCGCCGCCCAGGCCCATGGCCCCTATGGATAGACGTCCCCCGTCCAAGGTCTGCATCATCTGGTAAAAACCGTTACCTCTCGGTCCCAAAAGGTTTTCCTTGGGGACGCGACAATCATCAAAATAAAGTTCGCTGGTATTGGAAGCGCGCCACATCATTTTGCCATGCATTTCCCTCGCCTCGAACCCCGGGATACCGACCTCAATGAGTATGCTTGAAAGCTCGGGCCGGCCATCCTCTCTGGTGCCGGTACGGCAGAGGGAGGTCACGCCTGATGTGATTTTGGTGGAGGCATTAGTAATAAAAATCTTGCTCCCGTTAACCACCCATTCGTTACCATCCAGAACCCCTGTAGTCTTGGAATTACCCGCATCAGAACCTGCGTTTGGTTCGGTCAAACCAAAACCCCAGAGCGCTTCCCCGCTGCAGAGTTTGGGAAGGTATTTCTCTTTTTGCTCCTCGTTACCGAAGTAGTAAAGCGGGCCAATGCCCAAGGAATTGCCCGCAGCCACGGTCGCTGCATGTGACCCGTCCACCCTGGCGATCTCTTCGGTGGCAATAATATAAGAGACGTAGTCCATCCCCTGGCCGCCATATTTTTCAGAGACAAACATCCCGAACAAGCCGAGGTCGGCCATTTTCCGCATGGTCTCATAGGAAAATTCTTCTTTTTCGTCCAGTTCCCTTGCAACCGGTTTGATCTCATTTTCAGCAAAATTACGGACCGAATTGCGCAGGATCTCCTGTTCCATGGACAGACTGAAATCCATAATCACTCCCTGAGGCCTTTTTGACTCCTGAGGCTGACGACCTGACCCGGTCTCGCGAGTCAGAAAAACCCTGAACGAAAAGATGCCGGATACTCTCTGAGACCAAGGTCTCCCTCTATGGGCCCCGTCCGTTTGAGGCAACGCTTGGCCGTCAGACAATCGGCCTAAATATTCAACATTTTATAGGCCCGTGTAGAAAATTTGTCAATTATAAAAGCTGTCCGCAAATATTGACAAAACTGTAATAGTTCAGCCACTAAGGCACCAAGACACCAGGATTATAATATCTTATGCACGGTATATGCCGCATCTACAATTTTTTTAGCAATAGATTC
>JACNIU010000447.1 GCA_014382905.1 Desulfobacterales bacterium | reverse complement strand
TTTGAAAAATGTTCAATTTTGGTCAAGGTCAAGCCTCTCTCCGAGGCGTAGGCTCTACGAGCCGGAGGCCGGCCCAGAGGGGCCTACGCCCCGGAGGGGAAGGCGAGAATTTCAACCACAGGAATATATTGAATATTTCGAGGATTGAAATTTGAGCCTGACGCCGAGATTGGCCAAAAGGGGGCGTTTTGCAAAGGTCTCAAAGTAGATTCACAATAGATCAGGATTTCCCCGGGCAGTGGTGTGCTTCCATCCCTTTGGGTCCTAATCGCCGCCGCCTTCAGCGAGCTCGTTTTTGTGGCAAAACCCACAGTGGATCTCGGTGCCTTTTGAAATATTGACCGTACCCACATCCTCCACGGAAAAGGTTCTGTCCGCGGCAGCCTTGGAAATCATCGTTCCGTCTCCGGTGATCCCATGGCACGCCTGGCAGGCCTGCTGGGATTGTTCAAAAAAGTCCTTGTGTTCATCGACCCATGCCTGGTTGTTCATGTTATGGATTCCGTGGGGACCGTTGAGGTTTAGAGACAGCCCTGTTCCGTGGCAGGCTGTGCATTCGCCGATCGTGCCGTTATGGCCCTGGATCGTTATTGCCGCAAGATTGTCGTTGGTCTCACGGCTGGGCCAGATGGCGTGGGGGCTGCCATGGCACGACTCACACGCCACACCGTTATGACCCGTACTGTTTCGATAAAGGGTGTCGGTCTGTTCCGCGAACCGCTTGTTGCTGGCTATAATGAACGTGGCCACACTGGGACTGTCGGTGTAAGTGGTCCGTCCGATAATCTGGTCTCCAAAATTGCTGAGGGCATCCCCGGTATGGCACGATTCGCACCTGGGAAGATCGATCCAGGGCCGACGATCTGCCCGACCCACCGCGGACATGTTTCCGTGGCAATTCATGCAGTCCAGACCGGCCGTCTCCATGGCCCCCCTTTGGCATTGTGTTTTCTCCCCCGGGTGACAATAAAAACAGATATTTCCGCTGGGCGTAGGCCCGTTAATCCGGGAAGCATGGTAACCGTGGGTGGCCCGGGACATGGTTTTATTCGTCAACTGAGGGCCCACCGGTCCTTTCTGTTCCAGATCCAGGGCAAGGGAATAATGGCACGTTGCGCAGAGGACCGGTTTGCTGTTAACCAGATTCGTGCCCGTTCTGTAATCGTGGAGGATCAGGATGTTCTCTTTGTACTGGATCGTGGGATCCGTGCTACTGCTCCACTGAACATTAGGCAGGCTGGCCGCCTCATTTCCCGTGGCGTGACAAAAGCCGCAGGCCATCTCATCCGATGCGGGAACCACCACGGGAAGAGAAGAGATGATTTCCGAAACGTTTGTATCGACGGCCTGGACCATCATCAAGGGATATGGATTCTGCTTTGCATTGTCGTCCACGGCCGTTATGGGGATTCCTTCCGCTGAAAACCAGGTTGGAAGGCCGCTTTTTGGGTGAAAGGGTTGAGACGCGTTATCGGCCCCGGGCATTCTTGCCCCCAAAAGTCCTTGGTCCACCGGCGGGTCCAGTCCAAAAAGGAGTAGCACATAGTCCCAGAAATTCGTTTTTCCAATGCTTGTGGTATTGATGGATCCGGTGCCATCTGCCATGGTCTTGTAGCTGACGTCCACAGGGAACCCTACAATCTGAGGGGATGTCCCTTTCTGGATGACCTGCGCATGGAGAACATTAAAAAGGGGAAGGATGCTGAACACAGAAAAGTCCGAATCATAACAATGCATGCCGAGATCGTTGAAGGCAAATACCTGGTACCCCTGGGATCCCTGTTGGGGGATTTTGATTCCTTCAATATTGGAATATACGCTCAACCCGGTACTGTCCCTGGCCTGTACCGCCGCAAGGTAGGCAGCGCCGGGCTGGAGATCGACAGAGATCGTGTTCAGGGTGCCCATATCAAGGGTGACGATGGTGTCCGGTCCGGTATAGGGGGAGGGGGCATAGGAAAGCAAATAGCCGGTGGCTCCTTCCACGGCACTCCAGAAGCCGGTCACTTTGGTTCCGGCGACGATAACGCTGAAGATCGGAGGAGAGGATATGGCCTGTGCGGCGCCTAAAAAGGTAATCATTGAGGCAATGGAGGTCATGATGAAAACACATTTTCTCAGTCTCATTTTCTCCTCCTTTACCTGAAAATCCAATGCCATAGATTGCCATGATTTTTTCAGGATATTTCTTTTGTTTTTTACACAAAACCTACTTGGTAACTGTTTAACCCGCTTCTTGGGGCTATGTTCTCTTTCTGGAATATCATCAAACGTATTGCCGCGACGATCCTTGAACAGCCTCTACACAGGGGCAAGAGCCGATTAGAAACAGTAGCTGATGCCCAAGGTCACGGCCGTACGGCTGACAAATGTGCCCTGAAGGTTTACCTTGAAGTGGTCACCCAGGTCCAGGTCCAGGCCGATCAGGGCACTGAATCTGTCCTCATTGTGAGAAGATGAATCATAGCCCACCCATCCGTAGTCTGGATTTTGATTGGTCCACCGCCCACTGAAATTGACATGAGAATAGCTGTAACCCGCCCCCACATAAGGTGTAAACGCCCCGATGGTCCAATAAGCATTGACCACACCATCCACCTGCCAGTAATCGAACGTGTCGTTCGTGTTCCAGCCGAGCTGACCGGCTGTCTCGCCTGTTTCCTGGTTCCGCCAGTCCTTGACCTCGCGCTTGTCGTAGCGCAGATACTGGGCCCCGATTTCCATCCCGAAGCCGTTATCCAGTTCAAACGCCTTCCCCTTTGCCCCCACGGCCCAGACAAACTGGCTTTCCAGGTTCCCTTTCCAGGCATTACCCGGCTGTTTATCGATCCATTTTCCGCCATCGGCCAGACCCAACCTGGCAAAAATATTTATCTGGTCAATGATTCCGTAGGTGATGGTGGCCATGTAGAATCCATCATCTTCAAAGTCCGCACCCTTCTGGCTGGAGTTATGGGTGCCGTTCGAATAGGTCCTCTTCAGCTCGTAATCCGCAAAACTCTGTTTAATAATCAGGGTGCCCTGAAGGCCTACATCGATTTGTCCTTTTTTGATAAGTTTGGCCGGATTGCCCAACTCCTGGGCAGATACAGCACCCGCAATGAAAACTACGATCGCTACCAACGTGAAGGCTAATAGTCTTTTCATGCTCTCTCCTCATTTATTCAGCAATCGAGCAGGTTATCATTGAATAGGCCTTCCATTAGGCCAACTAAACCAAATTTAGTCACTTTATAGCATCCTTATTGAAAACTCGATAACATGCTTGCGAGAAAATGTCAACAGATATTCCTGTTAAGGATAGTGCTCAAAAACGCTCTGGCTCTGCTTGATAAGCTACAAACAGTCTGGCCTGCTATAAATAGGGGAAATACGGTATATCCTGTTTAGAAATCATGTATATCCACAACCACAGGGAGATAGCGCTTTACGAACCCCGACCCGGACCTAGGTTAATTTGGACGAAACAGAGGGTATGGTAAATTGGGGAAACACTGTATTCTGATTTTGTGCGACATTATACCATATTTATATAAGGACTGCAAACACTTTTTCGTTCGGATCCCGAGCTTAAGATTATTGGAGAGGCCAGGGACGACCGAGATGCTGTCCACTGTGTTGAGAGACTTGGCCCGGATCTTGTTTTGCTGGATCTATCCATGCCCAAGATGCATGGTCTGGAGGCCATCAAAGAGATCAAGAGTCGATTCCCTAAAACGAGGATCTTCACCCTTACGGTCCATAAGACCGAGGAATATATTTATGCAGCGCTCCGGGCAGCGGTCCCCACTGGTATCGCGACCTGTCCTTCTGATCATGGCCGACTCCCCATCCGAGTTCTCAACATTGATCTTGTGTCTTCAGGCGACATGTCAGAGTTGACGAAGTTTGAGGAATAGGGGACTCCGTTCTGTTCCGATTTCAGATTATACCCACAATAGCACATCGTTCCGGACGTAACCTTCACATCTTTTGGAATAAAATTGCAATGCGATTGCAATGCAAAAACACTGCAATATGATATTTTTTGACGAAATCTGTTAATTGATGTTTCTTAAGAAATGATCAAAGAAAGGTGTTGAAAAACCATCTAACCCCTTGATGTTATTGATGGCGGAAGTGCATGGGAATCGAACCCACCTACCGAGGTTTTAGCCCGGTACACCGGATTTGAAGTCCGGGAGCCCCACCAGTGAGCTTTCCACTTCCGCACCGTCACCCTTTTGCTGCTATTTAGTGTCCGAACGAAAACGTAGGATTTTTCGTTCAGATCAAGGAAAACGAACATTTTAACCGCAGGAATACAATGAGTATTTCGAGGATTAAAATTTGAGTCTGACGCAGATATGGGCGAAAAAGAC
>JACNIU010000152.1 GCA_014382905.1 Desulfobacterales bacterium | reverse complement strand
GAGCGGAGACAGGAATTGAGGCGCATGAGGGCCCGGGTGGGCAAAATGGAAAGGCTCCTTGAAATGGCCGAGACCATGATCCTCCCCCCATACACCCTGAATCTGTCTCTTTATGAGGATGAGGCGGTGACCCAGGTGGGTTCTGTGGCGACAAAAGAAGGATTTCCCGTCTCAACCGAGGCATCGACGGGGTTTGGCCTGCCAAAAATGCCCTGGTACGGGGTTGAAGATGCCTACCTTCGGCAGACGCAGCAGGAGCTTAACGCCCTCAGAAGAGATTTGGAAAAGGAAGAGGCCTCTACGATCACACTTGTAAGAAATGCGTGGTTCCGCCTTGATCTGGCGAACCGGGAAGAATCGCTTTACAGAAACACCATTCTGAAGCTTTCCAGGGATGCCCTTGACGTCTCCACCCAGGGGTACGAGGCAGGCAATGTTTCCTTTGCGGACGTTATCTCCTCTTACAATTCATGGTTAAGCGTCAATCTTGCTGCTGAGCAAAAAATGAGCGACCTTGGCATCGCACGTGCTCAACTGGAAAATGTGGTCGGGGCATTGCTTCATCAAGAACGGAAGGAGGGGGCCAAGTGAAAACAGATGGACATGTCAGGAAACCCGGTTCCGTGATGGTGACAGTGTTCCTGACCGCCGTGCTGACGCTTCTTCTGGCCGGAGGGACCGCCTATTGGATGGGCTATCTGGGGCCGCGCGAACATGCCCAAAGGGTCAAAACCGGGGCCCAATCCGAGGAACATCCCCAGGGTACCCGGGAGATGTCCTCCTCTGATACGGAAAAGGGGAAGATCCTCTACTGGCGGGCCCCCATGAACCCTACGGAGATCTACGACAAACCCGGGAAGAGCGCCATGGGCATGGATCTGGTGCCGGTGTATGAGGATGAGATGATCGGCCAGGAAGCGGTAAAGATCGACCCCGTGATCCAGCAAAACATGGGGATACGCCTTGCAAAGGTCACGAAGGGCCCGTTGATCCATACCATTCGGACCTATGGACACATTACCCCGGATGAGACCCTGACGGCCCAGGTAAACCTCAAGACCAGTGGCTGGATAGAAAAGCTCTTTGTGGATTTCACCGGCAAGTATGTGAAAAAAGGAGAGCCCCTCTTTGAGATCTATTCCCCTGACCTGGTGGCGGCCCAGGAGGAATATCTGGTGGCCTTCCGCAGTCTGGGACGAGCCGGTGGCCCTGGTGGGAGGAGTATGCTGGAGTCCTCCCAAAGGAGACTCCGATATTTTGACGTCCCGGAAAGTGAGATCCAGGCCCTGGAAAAATCAGGAAAGGTAAACAAGACCGTGATGATTCGATCCCCCCTCAGTGGATTTGTGATCCAGAGAAATGCAGAAGAGGGGGCCTATATTAAGGCGGGGACCATGGTCTTCCGGATTGCCGACCTCTCGCGGGTATGGGTTGATGCCCATATTTACGAGTACGAGTTTTCCTGGATCGTAGAGGGGCAGCAGGCGGAGATGACGCTGTCCTATCTGCCCGGCAGGACCTTTAGAGGCACGGTGGCCTATGTATATCCGTACCTGCAGCCAAAGACAAGAGACCTGATTATCCGCCTCGTATTCCAGAACCCGGAGATGGAACTGAAACCGGAGATGTATGCCGACGTATCGATCAAGACCGTCTTAAAGGGGGAAGGGTTGATGGTCCCTTCGGAGGCGGTCATTCGGACGGGGGTGAGAAACGTGGTTTTCGTAAGTTCCGGTCATGGGAAATTCGTGCCGAGAGATCTGGTTCTCGGTCCTTTGCTGGATAATGACAGGGTGCAGGTCCTGGCTGGAGTTACGGCCGGAGAGTCGGTGGTGACCTCCGGGCAGTTCCTCCTGGACTCCGAATCCAATCTCAAAGAGGCCGTCCGGAAGATGATGGATGCCAAGACAAAGGCGGCCCTCAAGAAGGAAGACAAGGACTTCTTTGCGGACATGGAATAACCCCGGGAATTTGGGAATTCAGGGATTTGGGAATTGAGAAATTGGATCATGACCTCGATCTTTTAACCCCCCATTCAAGATGCCGGATGTTATCTGTAGGAAATTTGTCAGGGTAGGAAAGAAGCATGATTGAGAAGATCATCACATGGTGCGTGCAAAACAGGTTTATGGTGGTCCTGTGTACCGTTTTCGTGATTGTGGCGGGCATTCTGTCCATGGCGAAAACCCCCATAGACGCGATTCCCGACCTGTCTGATGTGCAGGTCATCCTCTACACCGAATACCCGGGGCAGGGACCCAAGGTCGTGGAAGACCAGATCACGTATCCGCTGACCACGGCCATGCTGAGTGTGCCCTTCGCAAGGGTGGTCCGGGGATACTCTTTTTTCGGTTACTCATTCGTTTACATTATTTTTGAGGATGGAACAGATCTTTACTGGGCTCGTTCAAGGGTCCTCGAATATCTGAATTTTGTGGCAGGGAGACTTCCTCCGGGTGTAACGCCCAGCCTTGGCCCCGACGCCACAGGCGTGGGTTGGGTTTATGAATATGTATTGAAGGACACTTCCCACACGCACGACCTCCAGCAACTGAGGAGCATCCAGGACTGGTTTCTCCGTTACGAACTGGTCTCCGTTCCGGGCGTTTCAGAGGTGGCCAGCATCGGCGGTTTTGTGAAGCAGTACCAGGTGGAGGTGGATCCCAATAAGCTATTAGCCTACGATCTCTCTATCGAAAAGGTGAAAAACGCCATCCTCCGATCCAACCGGGACGTGGGCGGCAAGTTGGTGGAGATGGCGGAGACCGAATTCATGGTGCGGGGCTTAGGGTATATCACCTCGCTGCGGGACCTGGAGGAGATCGCGGTGGGAGTGGATCAGCAGGGGACGCCCATCCTGCTGAAGAATATGGCCGACATCCATCTGGGACCCGAATTGCGACGGGGAATTCTGGAATGGGATGGCGAGGGCGAAGCGGTGGGCGGCATCGTGATCATTCGCTACGGCGAGAATGCCCTGGAGGTCATCGGAAATGTAAAAGACAAATTGAAAGCGCTCCAGCGGGGGCTTCCTGCGGGCGTGGTCATTGAAGAAGGGTACAATCGTGCGAGCCTGATCCAGCGGGCCATTCATACCCTGAAAAGCAAGCTCATGGAGGAAATGACGGTGGTGGCCCTCGTCTGCCTGATTTTTCTGCTCCATTTCCGCTCGGCCTTTGTGGCCATCTTTACGCTGCCAGTGGGAATTCTCATGTCGTTCATCGCCATGAGGCTCTTGGGGATCAACGCCAACATCATGAGCCTGAGCGGTATTGCCATCGCCATAGGCGTCATGGTGGACGCCTCCGTTGTCCTCGTTGAAAACGCCCACAAACACCTGGCCCGGGACGCGGGGAAAAAATCCCACACAGCCATTATCCTGGATTCGGCGAAAGAGGTGGGTCCTGCCCTTTTCTACAGCCTCCTGATCATCACCGTCTCTTTTCTCCCGGTATTCAGTTTGGAGGAGCAATCAGGCCGGCTTTTCAAACCACTCGCCTACACCAAGACCTTTGCCATGGCCGCCTCTGCCGTGCTGGCAGTCACCATTGTACCCGTGCTCATGACCTTCTTTGTCCGGGAAAGGACCTTTGCCCCGGAGACATCGAGACGGAGACGGCTCGGTGTCTGGATCGTTGCGGTGGCGGGTCCGCCCCTGCTGGTGATGGGGGGGGGGATGGCAGGGCTCAGGCTTCCCGATTGGTCTCTGGTTGCGGCGATGGGGGTCTCCCTGTTCGCTCTGGTGTGCCTGGTGCCGCAAAAGATCATTGAAGAATCCAGAAATCCCCTCAGCCGCTTCTTTATCCGCTTGTACCGACCCGTCATCCATGGTGTGCTGCGATGGCCAAAGATCACGGTTTTGATCGCACTCCTGTTACTCGGCATTTCGGTTTATCCCCTCTCCCGTCTGGGCAGTGAGTTCATGCCCCCCTTGAACGAAGGGGATCTCCTCTATATGCCCACGACCCTGCCCGGGATCTCCATCACCAAGGCCAAGGAACTGCTCCAGCAGACCGACAAGATCATCCAGAGCTTTCCCGAGGTCCGTCATACCTTAGGGAAAATCGGCCGGGCCGAGACCGCAACCGATCCGGCGCCGCTTTCCATGATTGAGACCACCATTACCCTGTGGCCCCAAGAAGTGCATGAAAAAGTTCCTGTCAAACGGTTTTTTTCCCATTGGCCGGGCTGGCTCAAAGAACCGTTGACCTGGCTCTGGCCCGAGGTCACGAACGGAAAAATCCTTCACCAGTGGCGCCGGAAAAAGATCGAACGTTTTTTTACCTCCTGGCCCGACTGGTTAAAAAAGCCCCTTTCCTGGATCTGGCCCGAGGAACGGTATATTACCATGGACGAGTTGG
>JACNIU010000143.1 GCA_014382905.1 Desulfobacterales bacterium | reverse complement strand
TGGCGCGCATCAGTGGAAAAGAGGCCTCTCCAGATAATCCTCATCTGGCCTGACCGGTCCTCGGTGGCCAGGACCCGAAGGACATTCTCCAGTTCAATCTGTTTCTTGTTTTCCAGGTGGTCTATTATCAGGTCCCTCTCCTGGCTTTCAGGAAGGAGACGGACCCCCTCGACTTCGGCAAAATATCCGTAGCATCGCTCTAACTGGGAACGGGCGAATCGAAAGATGTCCAGGTCCTTGATGTCCAACGCTTCTAACAGGTCAAATATCCCCTCGCGCACCTTACGCCGGGGTATGTTGAGCGATTCAACGAGCACCCGGGGATTTTGGTACGCAGAGGCCTGGATTTCTTCTTTGGCCAGTTCATAGACCTTTTCCGAGGAATCATCCATCAGGCCGATGACAGTCCTGATATCATCATCGTCCTGTAATTCAAACGCTTCCAAGGCGGCCAATCGGACAGATTCTGATGGGTGGGTGAAATAAGGGGCTGCAAACCGGTTTGGCTCTGGGGCCTTGAGACGGTGGAGGGCCATTAGTAAGTAGGGTATAATTGGATCATTCTCTTCCTCGTCAAGCATCGCCTTCAACCGGGAAATATAAGATTCGTCCTCAGTCTCTCCTGAAGCCACCACGCCGGCCCTCTTTTCGGAGAGATCTCTTGAATTGAGCCACGAATCAATGATCCCTTTGTACTTCTGAGGGGAGTTGCGGTAGAGCCCGATAACGGCGTAGGCCTTTATGTCCGGATCTTGATGGGTCTCGAAGACCTCCCTGCAAAAATCGTAGGAAACTCCGGCTGGCAGCCTGTTTGCGGCTTTGATAACGGCAACGGTCAGTGCCGGGTTTGCAGGATCTACCAATTCTCTGAAAATGGGGATGGACTGTTGGCCTGCATCCCGGGAGAGCATGGACAGAAGTTCGATCCTGGTCCTGTCATCATTCTGCTTCAGGACAGACAGGATATGGGCGTCAAGATCTTTTACGGCTTGGGATTTCAGTATGCGGGCATGCCATAGACAATCATCCCCCCTGGATGAGAGGAAGGCCTTCACAAGCCCTGACTGTATTTTCTTGTCAGCGAAGACGCTCCCTACATCTTTTTCCTCCAAGGACTTCAGGTCAAGGATGTTTCTTGAAATCAGGTCCAACAGGATCTTGGAATAGTTTTTCTTGAGTGCAAAAGAGGTAACAACCCATCCCGCCACGAAGATCATTCCTGCTATGGAAAGGTACCTGGGGTGGAATAGACCTTCAGAGGCCATGATAATACCTGAGCCGATCAGTATCCCGATGCGAACGACCGTTCCCCTCAAAAAGGGCCTTATCACCGCACGGTAAGACACCGGAAACAACCCCATCAGCACAGCTCTGGCAGGATTATTCATGGTGGTCCTCAGGACATTGGTGGACACCCTTGAATACATCGCCGAAAATATATCAAACCGCAACAAGAAGGCTAAAAATGCAAGTATATAGTTAAAAGGATGAAACATAAGAACAACCGGCAGACCCCAGCGTCCATATACCCTACCCACAAACAGAAGAATAATCAGGCTGACAATATTCATGCAGCCTCTGAAATACCCGAAAAAGTTGAGCATCCCACTCTGAGTGGCAAAAGTTTGATTAACGGCATAAGCGAACTGGTAATTCAAGATCGGAATGACAACATTGGGCAGCAGCGTAATCAGGATGAGGATTTTTACAAGGGTGGATTCCTTCATGAGGGGTAATATCTTTTTGAATTCTTCTATGGTAGAGGTCTTTTGTTTTACTTTTTTCCCTCCTTTTTCTGGAAGAAGCAGCGTAGGAAACCGAGCCCCCATCGTTTTCACGGTGAATGCACCTATCACGGTAGTTATCAGATAGGCAAACATCAGATTGTCCATTGTTATGGCCTTTGCCAGCGGGGGAGTAGCAAAACTACCGAGGATCCCACCTATCACACCTCCGGCGGTGAGAAGGGGAAACAGGCGTTTGGACTGCCTCGTATTGAACAGGTCATTGGCCAGGTTCCAGAACATCATGGCTAAGAGGACCTCATATTGGGCCTTCAGGATATATAGTACAGGGTAGATGAGATCGAAGCCGAGCGGAACCACGAACCGGAGACCTGCAACTGAGATCCCACAGAAGAGAAGCATGTAACTGAGCATCCGGCTCCCGGGAATTCTTGCCATGAGCCCCGTCAGAAATGCCATGATAAAAAAGGTGGAAATGGCGTTGGCCACGTTGACGATCGGCAGGTACTCTACACCGTATCTTTTCAGAAATGCGGTCTCAGCAAAATTATTAAAGAGGATGCTTGAAGTGCGGATGAGGAAAAGAATGAGCATGGCCCAGAGGAACAGTGAAATCTCGTCTTCGTAGATCTTGAGCCATTTACCGAAGAGTCTGAGCATCAGGGTCGCCTCACTGAAGAGTTGCGAAGGATTAAATTAATTAAATTACATCGCAGGTTGGTACAGTGTCAAGTATTTATCCTGTGAGCGGTTCACAGGTAGTCGTCTCTGACAGGAGAAAAGACCTCGACTATTACTGATTCTTCAAGTGCTTCCCCTTTATGTACGATATCACCGGGCACACACCAGCTATCTCCCGGGCCGGCGTCAAAGGCTTCATCCCCCAGGATGAATTTTATCCGGCCGGAGACCAAGTATCCGGTTTGTTCGTGGGGGTGGCTGTGTTCAGGGATTAAACCCCCTTTGTCGATTCTGAATTCGCATAAATGCGTTTTTTCCCCATGTACCAGCGTCTTTAACTGTACGCCTCTTGCCGGGGTCTTATACCCGCTATTATTTTTTTTGTAGAACATTTCATATCCTCCTTTTTTCCTTTTTGCCACGTCCGGCCAATGTCTCGATCACCTTGATATCCGGTGGAGGGAAGGGAAGCTTTGAAAGATCGTCAAAGACAACCCACCTAACCTCCTGGCACTGTAAGGGTAAGGGCTTACCCTTTAACCACGTACAGTTGAAAACATGCAGAGATATCCTCTTATTGGGATACTCATGATCTACCGTCAAAAAAGACTCTTCCACCCTTGCCTTGATCCCTAACTCCTCGTCTATTTCCCGTTCAAGGCACTCCTTGAGTCCTTCTCCCTCTTTTTGCTTTCCCCCTGGGAACTCCCAGAATCCCTCCAGATGAGTCCCTTCAGGACGTTTTGCAATAAGAAGCTTCCCATTTTTCCAAATTAGTCCTGCAGTTACAACAAAGTGAGGCTTTTTGTTTTTTTCAGTCACCCTGTTCATTCATCATTACTCCCGCCGACGCCTCTTAGCCTTAACCTGAGGTAGGCCTCTGATGCTTCATGATGCTCGGGTGATATGTCAAGAATCCGCTTGTAGGCGTTTGCAGCGCCAGCAATATCATTATTCTTTTCCTTGAGCTTTGCCAAGTGCGACAGGAGGTCAATATCTTTTGGTTTTTCCCTGAGAAGCACTTCCATCTGAGCCATGGCCTGATCATCTTTACCGGTTTTCAAATATGCGAGGACCAGATATTCTCTGAGGGCGGTCTCTTTGGGGTTGGCTTTCAGCCCTTCTTGCATGAGCGGAATCATCCTTTCATACTCCCCATTCTGCTTCAAATAATCAAAGATAAAATAGAAAATGTCGCTTTCCTTGGGTTTCAATTCGATGAGGGCAATGGCCTCTTCAAAAGCGGCTGAAGGATTTCCTTCTCTCTTGTAAATATCAAAAAGAATTCCGTGAACCGCCATGTCCTTTGGGTGTGATTTCAGATATTTCTTGAAATAGGGCAGGGCATCTTTGAGGCTGCCTTCTTCGTAATGAAGTGCCCCCAAATTGTAAATGACCGTGTCGTCTTTGGGGTCGATAGACAGGATTTTTTTGTAAATTGTCTTCAGGCCCTTTTTGTCCCCCTGCTTTTCCTTGACCTTGGCCATCAAGGTAAGGGCCTTTCGTGAGTCCGGCTTTTTGTCCAAAACCACGGAAAGATACTCCCCGGCCTTCTTGAAGTTTCCTCCCTCCAGCAGATCCTGAGCCAACTTTAGCCGACCTTCAAGGTCCCCGGATTTCAGGGTTATGGCATTGTCTAAATAGAAATTTGCCTTTTCTTTTTGATTGATCTTCTCATAAAGATACGAGAGATTGTAATGAAGGTTTGCATCTTTCTGGTCTAATTTGGCAGCATCGAGATAGCAGGAAATAGCCTTCTCGAACTTACCGGTCTTGGTATACAGATATCCGAGGCTCCTGTAGACCGGGAGCCTGTCACCCTCGTCCATCCGCTTTAACAGATCTTCATGCTCCAGGATCGCCCCGTTCCAATCTCCGGCCGCCTCGAATGTTTCTGCCAGCGCTCTCCTCGCCTCAAGATCGCCTGGTTTCAGCCTGATAAGTTTCTTAAGGATCAGGACGATCCCCCGGGTGTCTTTCATCTCTCCGTATACTTTCAGAAGTTCTCTTAAGGTCTCGTACGCCTCTTTTTTCGCTACCATGCCTTCAAGCATCACGGCGGCCTTTTCCCATTTCTTAAGAGTTATGTATTCGTCAAGAAGACGACGACTGAGCCGGCTGTCTTCAGGTGAGAGACTGTGGGCGCGCTCGAGAACGGCCAATCGCAAATCGCTATTTATGACCCTGTTGGCTTTGTCCAGCCAGTCCTCCGCATAAGGCTGGATCACCCAGGTTACATCTCCTATCTCACGGTTATAGTGCTTTACGCGAACAAGGAACTGGTAGCGGTCAAAGGCCTCTCGTTGTGGCAAAAGGTCGGAAATGGTCAACTCTTCGTATCTAAGCGCATTTACATCAAAACCTTCCGCAGAGAGGCGAACATTCAGATTAAAGGGGATGCTTGTGGATAATTCGAGGATTTTGACCCTGTCATTCGGATGAAAGGCGAGGGTTTCTCCTGACAGGATCTTCCGGACTTCGTGGTTTACGCTGATGGAGATGAAATTAAGACGGTCGGAATGGGTAAACTTGTGGCGCCACAACCACCAACCAGCGGCCAAGGCTCCTATCACAAACAAGATGGTTACCCAGAATGTTAACCTACGTCGGGCTTGCTTTTTCGTGCTCTTTCTTGGCAACTGGCGACCTCAAAGGATCGGACCTCCTTTTACGGAGCCATTGAAAATGCTCAACCTCATTTTCCTTTAACCCTCTTGCCAAATTTGCCTTCCCAAATTAGAAGGACCGGGCTCGCCACAAAGATGGAGGAATAGGTCCCTACGATAATTCCAACCAATAAGGCAAATGCAAAGTCATGAATAACTCCACCACCTAAGATAAACAGGGCCACAACAACCACCAGGGTGGTCGTAGATGTGAGAATGGTTCGACTAAGGGTCTCATTTATGCTGGCATTCATCGTCTGTTCAAAGGGCCTTCTCCTGAACCGCCTCAAATTCTCCCGTATTCTGTCAAAGACAATAATGGTGTCGTTCAGCGAATATCCCACGATGGTGAGAAATGCTGCAATAATTGAAAGAGATATCTCCCTGTCTGTCAGGGCAAACACCCCGACAGTGATAGTGACATCATGGATAAGGGCGATAATGGCTCCCAAGGCATACTTCAGATTCAAGAACAGACACAGGGTGAGCGTAACGATAAGGGCTAACAGAATGAGCCAGGTGACACTGACGCCCCAGGTGGAAGTGATGTAAACGACAAAGGCCAGGGAAACTGCCATGATAATGGACATTAACCATTTCAATTCAAATCGCCCCGAGATATATATCGCAATAAACAGGAGGGCATAAAAAATGGCGAACAGGGCCTTTTGTCTCAGGTCGTCGCCGACCTTGGGACCGACCATCTCCACCCGTCTCATTTCAACCCCCTTCCCGAATTCAGAATTCAGTGCCTGTTCAACACGGTCGCTTAAACCTGTCAATTCAACGTCTGTTTGCCTGATACGGATCAGGTATTCGGCTTGACCTTCTCCGCCGAATTCCTGGACAATGCTGTTCTCTAATTGGACCGGCCGGAGGGCGTTCTTGATGGCAGATGGAGACATTTTTTGGGGTAGCTTGACCTGAACCAGCACGCCTCCGGAAAAGTCTACACCGTAGTTGGGCCCGCCTCTCCATATGAGCAGAAAAATGGTGGCAATAATCATCATACCGGAAAAGGCGAATGCAATGTGACGTTTTCCGATAAAATCAATATTAATCCCTGGCTTTATAAATTCCATTTATTGACTCCGATTGTTTCGTGAGCCTGAACGGGCTTTTTGTCCAGGCACTAAATGCTGATCTTTTTCATGTTCCGCTTCACGTACAGATAATCGAATATAATCCTGGTTACGAAGATCGCTGTAAAAAGACTTGCCAGGATACCGATGCTGAGCGTCACGGCAAAACCCCTTACCGGTCCGGTGCCGAACTGGAAGAGAACGAGCGCTGCGATGAGTGTCGTAACCTGGGCATCCAGGATGGTGACGAGGGCCTTGCTGTATCCTCCATCTATTGAGGCCCGTGGTGTCTTTCCCAACCTCAGTTCCTCCCTGATCCGCTCAAAGATCAACACATTGGCATCAACAGACATGCCGATCGTGAGAATGATTCCTGCGATCCCCGGAAGGGTCAGGGTGGCACTGAAAAAGGCAAGCCCCGCCATGATAAAGAGGATGTTTAAGAGCAGTGCAAAATCTGCGATAACACCCGATAGGCCGTAATATATCACCATAAAAATGATGACCACGGCACCACCGATGAGCATCGATTTG
Organism: Desulfobacterales bacterium; assembly: GCA_014382905.1. GTDB lineage: Bacteria > Desulfobacterota > DSM-4660 > Desulfatiglandales > Desulfatiglandaceae > JACNIU01. Next base: position 16,217 of record JACNIU010000143.1, on the reverse strand, counting down.
AAGCCCTTCTCTATTGAGTCTTTACCTAAAGATGGGCCCACGGTTCGTTCCTCTATGATTTTTACCGGAGCAGGGAGCGCCCCGGCTCTCAACACGATGGCCAGGTCCCTTGCCTCATCCATTGAGTAGCGTCCCGTAATCTGGGCCTTTCCACCAGAAATTTTGTCCTGAATAACCGGTGCGGAATTGACCTTGTTGTCAAGGATGATGGCCAATCTCTTCTTAATATTCTGGCCGGTTATCTGTTCGAAAATCCTTGCGCCTCTCGCATCAAATGAGAGAGAAACGTAAGGTTCATTGTACCGGCTGTCTATTTGTACCCTGGCATCTGTTATATATTCCCCGGTAAGGGCAGTCCTTTTCTTCAGAAGATAGGGGACCTTCGTTTGGCGCCCGCTCTTCGGATCGATGGAAATCTGGTAGAGGATTTCATCTCCAGGGGGGACTTTTCCTTTAAGGGCCTCTTCAACACTGTTCTCTTCGTCCACCAGCTTGAACTCCAAAAGAGCGGTCTTGCCGATCAAGGCAATCGCCCTCTTGGGGTCTTTAATTCCGGGCAGTTGAATCAGGAGCCTGCTATCCTCCTGGGGCCGGATGTCCGGTTCGCTGACTCCGAACTGATCTATCCTGTTCCGGATGGTCTCCAGGGCCTGATCTACAGCCATTTTCATGATACGGATTTTGGCTTTGGGATCCAGGACGAGCTGAAACGCCGGCTTGCCTTCCTTGTCCGGAATGGATTCCGCCTTGAAGTCAGGATGACCGCTCGACACCATATCCAGGAAAACCCCTTTGTCATCTGGACGCATGAGGATGATCTCAATCCCGTCCAGGCCATTTCGCTTCAACTCAAGGTACCGTACCCGATCTTTCCGCAAATCCCGTTTCAATTCCTCCACCACCCTTTCAAGGTGATTTTCAACGGCCTTAGATGCCTGGACTTCCAAGACGAGATGCATGCCCCCCTGCAGGTCGAGACCCAGATGAATCTTGTCTTTTGGTAAGAGACTCGACCACCAGCCGGGAACTCCGTCGGTCAGGGAAGGAACAAGATATATCACTGCTGCCAGAATTGTGAACAATGCGATGACGCCACGCCAATTTAAGCTTTTAGACACGTGCTACTCCCAGATTGAGTTTGTTGGGTCATGTTGAAAAACTATTGTGCCCTGCCAGCCACGCCGGAAATAGACCCTCTCGATACTTTCACCCTGACCTTCGGGGCGATCTCCATGGTCACCACATCATCTGCCAGACCGGTTACGACACCGTGGAGTCCGCCGGAACTGATTACCCGATCTCCTTTTTTTATAGATGAGAGCAATTGTTTATGCGCCTTGGCCTTTTTTTGCTGAGGCCTGATGAGCAGGAAATAGAAAATCGCGAACATGAGAATAAGTGGCACAAACGCTCCGAAGCCACCACCTTCACCGCCTGACCCACCTGTGCCAAATCCTCCCATAGCATAAGCCAAAAAATCCATTAGAAAAACCTCCTTTCAACCAATCCCTTTTTCTTGAAGTCCATAGAACTTCGTGCAATATTCGAAAAGCCTGTCTTCTTGAACAGCAGTTCGCAGGTCTGCCATTAAGCGCGAATAATACGAGAGATTATGGATGGTGTTCAATCGATAAGACAATATTTCTCTCGCCATAAACAGATGCCTTAGGTAGGCCCTCGAGTAATTTGAGCAGGTATAGCAATCACAGTTTTCATCAACAGGCCTTCCGTCTTCCGCATACGTGGCGTTTCTTATGCTCATTTTGCCTGTTGTGGTAAACAATGTGCCATTCCTGGCATTTCGGGTCGGCATCACACAGTCAAACATATCAACACCCAGAATGACGGCCTCTATCAGATCCTCCGGAGTCCCAACACCCATCAGGTAAACAGGTTTATCCTGAGGAAGAAAATCAACAGTCTCGCTGATTACCCGAAGCCGGGTTGCTCGATCTTCCCCCACGGAGAGCCCCCCCAATGCATAGCCGTCAAATGCCATCTTAACTAACTCCCTGGCGCTGGTCTCCCTCAGGTCAGCGTACATACCACCCTGTACAATGCCAAAAAGCGCCTGGTCACTCCTCCTTTTGCGATCGAGCGACCTGCGGGCCCATGAGGTTGTGAGTTCGACAGACCTCCTGACATAGTCGTAATCAGAGGGATAGGGCACACATTCGTCAAAGGCCATAATGATATCTGCGCCTAATGTTTCCTGGATGTCGATGGCCTCTTCCGGTCCGATAAAATGCCTTGACCCGTCTATATGAGACTGAAATGTTACTCCTTTTTCAGATATGGTCCTTAGAGGCGTAAGGCTGTAGACCTGAAACCCACCGCTGTCTGTTAAGATGGGTCCGGACCAGTTCATAAACCGGTGAAGGCCCCCCAACCGGCCGATAATGCGGTGACCCGGCCTCAGGTAAAGGTGGTAGGTGTTCGCTAAAATGATTCTGACACCCGCCTCACCCAAATCCTCGGGCGATACCGCCTTTACTGAGCCTTTGGTCCCTACCGGCATGAAGACCGGCGTTTCGAAATCGCCGCTGGGGAGCTCGATTTCCCCAGTCCTGGCCCTGCAATCCTTAGACCTGTGTGTTATCCTGAATTCCAAGTTTCGACCGGGATCGGGTCATTGGGCAATTCCTCAATCCCTCAATCCCTCAATTCCTCAATCCCTCAATTCATACGATCAACATCGCGTCCCCGTAACTATAAAACCTGTATCTTTTCTCAACTGCCTCTCTGTAAGCCCTTTTTATCAAATCGAGGCCGGTAAAGGCGGACACGAGGAAAAGCAAGGAACTTTTTGGCAGATGAAAGTTGGTTATCAGCGCGTCCACAACACGAAAAACAAATCCTGGCGTGATCAGAAGATCTGTCTTCCCATCGCCGGGAAGGACAGAACCATCCTGAGCCGAAGCGCTTTCCAGGGCTCTCACCACAGTTGTTCCTACAGCAACAATTCTCCCCCCGTTCTTTTTGGCCTCTTTTATCTGGTTTGCTGTTTCAGATCCTATCGAGTAATATTCGTGACCCAGTTGATGCTGCCTGATATCTTTGGCCTTGACCGGACGGAATGTACCGTAGCCCACATGAAGTGTCAACGATACAACGAAAATCCCTTTTCTTTTTATCTTTTTGAGAAGCTCCTCAGTAAAATGCAGCCCCGCAGTGGGCGCTGCGATCGCGCCCTCCCGCTTAGAATAGACGGTCTGGTATCTTTCCTTATCGAGGTCTGAAAATAACGTATTTTCCCCTCGTTTGATATAGGGTGGGAGGGGTAGAATCCCTTTTTCGGCAAGGAATTCATCTATCCCTCGATCGCCTCCGAAGAAGATCTTCATAAGCCCGTTATCAAGGACGCTTTTTACCGCTCCATACACCCCCGAATCAAAAAACAAGAGGCTCCCAAGCTTCGGCTGCCTGGATGATTTCACCAGGCATAGCCGTGTCGAGGGCCCCTCTTCTTCTGGACCGGGATGCTCTAAGACGAATACCTCCACCCGACCGCCGCTCTCTTTATGGCCAAGAATCCGAGCAGGTACAACCCTGGTGTCGTTTACCACTAAGAGATCACCCGGTTGGAGCAGGGTGGGGAGATCGTAAAACTGATTGTGCGAAAGAGAGGCGCTTGAACGGTCTACCACGAGGAGCCTGGAGTGATCCCGCTTTGGGGCTGGTTCCTGCGCTACGAGATCCTGCGGCAGGTCGTAGGTATAGTCCTCTATTTCAAACATCTTTGAATTTTAAACTTTTTATATTAAACAAGAGCGATTTCAAAGTCAAATGATTTTAGGGCTGTTTTGCCCCTACTCCCTGAAAAAATAAGCAAGCAAGAGCCCAAGCCCCATGGCTAAGAAGCCCATAATCCTGAGATGTGAATTCGGCAGTTCCTGAATAGTAGAAATCCATTTTTTCATCTTATCCGGAAATGCAAAATAAGGAAGGCCTTCAACGATGAGCACGAGCCCTATCAGGCAAAAAAATAGTTTCATCCTCTTATTATCCTCAGAACCCGGGATTACGGCTTGATACAATTGAAGTTCTCCGCAACAAGTTGCGGGGGAATCTCCGACTGTTAAGGAAATTTTTATTTTTATTCGCTCGCTGTTCAGTTCAAGAGTGCCCGTTCAATAGATAGTTTTGCCCTGCCCTGGGGGCAGACAAGCGGACATTACCACGAAAGACGTGGCCATATCAAGAAATAGACAAAGGGATATCTCCTTCTTTAGTCTCTGATATAATCCTTGATCTATCCGCAAAGATGCGTTAGCTTTTGTACCCACCTTGAAGCTATGTCTCGTGACTTTAAAAAAATGTGCAAGGGCATCGGTGTTTAAAATCTGTCCGGTGAGTGCTTTGTAAAGACCATGATCAGGAGTCCCAACAGAGTAATTATAGACCTATCTGCCTTGGTCCGGAATCTTCACCAGGTCAGGAACCTGGTCAACAGGGGCGCCCGGATTATGGGGGTTGTAAAATCGGATGCATACGGTCACGGCCTCTTGGAGGTCGGGCGGACCCTTGAAAAAAACGGGGTCGATTGCCTCGGGGTCGCATATCTCCATGAGGCGCTTGACCTCAGGGACGGGGGAATCGGGCTCCCCATCGTGATTCTGTGTGGCATCCGGACAAGGGAGGAAGCGCGCGAGGTACTTGAAAAGCGGCTTATTCCTGTGCTCTATGATCTGGCCGTCGTTGAAACCCTCTCTCAGGAAAGCGTAAAATGTGGGAAGAGGGCCCGGATCCATCTGAAAGTGGACACGGGCATGGGCCGGTTAGGGATTTCTCATAAGGATATTGGCCCGTTTCTCCAAGAGATAATTGGTTTCAAAAACCTGGATATTGAGGCCTTGACCTCTCATCTTGCCGCCGCAGATGAACCAGGGTCCCGGTTTTCAGAGGAGCAAGCCAGGAGATTTGAGAAGGCCATTTCTATAGGGCGGTCTATGGGCCTTGATCTGCCGCTCAATAATATGGCGAACAGCGGGGGGGTCATGTGTCACAAAAAGACTCACTTCGATATGGTTCGAACCGGGATCATGTTGTATGGCGGGCTCCCCTCTCCAGATTTCATTAGCCCGGCGCCACTGGTTCCTGTTATGCGTTTCAGTTCCCGGGTCCTCCAGGTCAGAGACCTGCCCGATAAAACGCCGATAAGCTATGGGGGGACCTACCATACGCAAGGCCGGTGCAGGATAGCGGTCGTCTCGGCTGGGTACGGTGATGGTTTGCCAAGGAACCTATCCAACAGGGGGGAAGTCCTTATCAGGGGAGAAAAGGTACCTATTGTAGGAACCGTTTGCATGAACCTTACGGTTTGCGATATAACCGGCCTCAAAGAAGTCGAACCCGGTGATGAAGCCGTCTTCTTGGGTTCGCAGGGAGGGGAAGTCATCAAAGTGGATGATATCGCCAGAAATGCGGGCACCATCTCGTACGAGATATTCTGCTCCGTAGGCAGAAAAAATATAAGGGAATATGTATTATGAAAGAGAGAGTGGATGATATTTTGAAGGCAACCGTAGACTTTTGTTTTGGCCGGGGGCTCCTTTCAAGGGCCTCCATCCCTGAGTATGTAATAGAGATTCCAAATAACCCGGCACACGGTCATTTTGCAACCAATTTGCCCATGGTCCTTGCTTCAAGCCAGAGACGCAGGCCGTTGGATATTGCGACAACGATTGTGGACAATCTGAAGGATGAAAAAGGGCTTCTGGAATCAGCGGAGATAGCCGGACCCGGTTTTATCAATTTCAGAATCAGGAGAGAAGAATGGTGCAGGGTCCTGTACGATATTGTCAGCCTTAAAGGCGATTATGGACGAAATGATGCAGGAAACACAGATAGGGTGCTGGTTGAATTTGTCAGCGCCAACCCCACCGGACCGCTTCATTTGGGGCATGGCAGGGGTGCTGCCTTAGGAGATACCCTTTGCAGAATCCTTTCCTTCTGCGGTTATGACGTCATCCGGGAGTTCTACATCAACGATGCGGGAGAGCAGGTCAGACTCTTGGGGGAGTCGATTTTGAGCCGATTCCGACAGATGAGCGACCCTGATTATCCCTTTCCTGAAAACGGATATCATGGGGATTACATCCTCGATCTGGCCAGTGCCATATCCCCTGAGACGGACCTGAGCAATCTTGACCAGGAAGAGGCCATAGCTTATTGCGCGCAGAGGGCAAGAGAGATGATGCTTGAAGAGATCAAGGAGGACCTGAACCGTTTCAGGGTAGGCTTTGACGTCTGGTACAGCGAAACGGACCTCCACCAATCGGGTCTCCTGCAGGATACCCTGGAGGCCATCAGGGCAGACGGCTACCTCTATGAAAAAGATGGGGCGCTATGGATCAAGACCTCTGATTTCGGGGACGATAAGGATAGGGTCATCCGCAAGAGGGATGGCCGGTTTACTTATTTTGCATCAGATATTGCTTACCATTTGCAAAAAAGCAGAAAAGGCTTTACAAGAGCGATAAATATATGGGGGGCAGACCACCATGGCTATGTCCCGCGGATAAAGGCAGCACTTTCAGCGCACGGCATTTCACAAGAATGGCTTTCAGTGATGCTGATTCAACTGGTCAAGCTCTGGGAGGGCGGCAATGAGATCAGGATGTCGAAAAGGGCCGGGAGTTTTGTTACACTCAAGGAGTTGATGGATAAAGTAGGGGTGGATGCGGTCCGGTTTGTGTTTCTCACGAAAAATCACGACTCGCCCCTTGATTTTGACATCGATCTTGTGAAAAAAAAGGACAGTGATAACCCGGTCTATTATGTCCAGTACGCCCACGCCAGGATATGCAGCATCTTCAGGAAGGCTGAAACCGAAGGGATCTCTTTATCGGATCAACCCCGGGATGTGTCATCGCGCCTGGTGTTAGAGGAAGAACTGGCACTTATAAGGGCGATGGCAGGTTTCCCATCTCTGTTAAAGGAGATCTCCGCCACCCTGGAGCCCCATCGTCTGACCTATTATCTCACTGATTTGGCGGCACTGTTTCACAGGTATTTTAACTTAGGGACAAAAATCCCAGAGCACCGGATTGTTACCGGTGACAAGGCCCTGACTCGGGTAAGGTTGTTTTTAGCAGAAGGGATAAGGGCCGTCATCGCCAACGGCTTGGGACTTCTTGGGATCGAAGCCCCCGAAAGGATGTGAGAATAGCGTAACGGTATGAGCCAGGGAGAAACTACGGGCAGAAAGAAAGGAAAAAGGTATCATTTTGAACTGTCACGCACTTCTATTTTTCTATGGAGCACAGGCCTTTTTGTTCTTCTGGCCTGGATTTTTACCTTGGGAGTCCTTGCGGGAAGGGGGCTCCTGCCGGGAGGCGTCAAGACCTTAGCCGAACTGAAAATTCAAATTGCCAAGCTCCAGCAGATGATCAGTAAAAAGGATCGTTCTGAGTTAGAGCAGATAAGAGAGTTACAGAAAGACCAGAAATTCACATTCTTTGACGAGCTTTCCGTTAAAAAGACCGAGGCCGTCAAAACACAGAGCCCTTTACCCGAGGACCGGGCAAAATCTGCCAGGGAGCGCAAGGCGCCTAAAGGAAACGGGGCGGTAACAAGATTCGTGGTGCAGGTCGCGTCCTTAGACAGTAAGGCCAAGGCGACTGAAATGGTTAAACGGTTGTCCGGCCAAGGTTATCCGGCCTATTATTACAAGGTTTTCATAAAAGGACATGAATATTACCGGGTAAGATGCGGTACCTTTAAGACCGAGGAGGAGGCTATTAATACCAAGAGGCGTTTAGCCGAGAAAGAAAAGCTTTCCGGGTTTGTCAAGAAGGTCGAGGTGAACTGAAGCGATTTTTTGTGAGAATTGATGTATAATCATGGAAGATGAAAAAGGTACATATCCCCGCATAAGAAAGGCTGTGGCAGCGGATATCGAAACGGTCCACAAGCTGGTGAACTTCTTTGCGAATGAAGGCCTCCTTTTGCCGAGGTCTTTGAGTGAGCTTTACGAGCACTTGAGGGACTATTTCGTCCTGGAAATGGATCCGGGGGGCATTGTCCAGGGTGTGTGCGGGTTGGGTATTTGCTGGAATGATCTGGCAGAGATTGAATCCTTGGCTATTGCCGAGGCGCAGCAGGGCAAAGGATTTGGTCGGCGGCTGGTTGAGGAATGCCTGAAGGAGGCAGGAATTCTCGAGCTCAATAGGGTGTTCACCCTCACATATGTACCTGAGTTTTTCAGGAAGCTCGGATTTAAAGAAATTGACAAATCCCTCCTCCCCCAGAAGATATGGGCTGACTGCCTGAAGTGCCCCAAGTTCCCCAACTGTGATGAGACAGCTTTAATGATCGATTTATAAAATGATGATTCCGAGACCTTTGCAAAACGCCCCCTTTTGCCCGATTTTTGCGTCAGGCTCAAATTTTAATCCTCGAAATACTCAATGTATTCCTGTGGTTAAAATATTCGCCTTCCTTAAACTCGAACAAAATTCGGCATTTTTCTAAGGTCTCATTCCGCCAAACCTTCCGTGCACCGACGGTTCAGAGGTGAGGCGGTGTCGCGCCATTGGAGGATAAGATGTTTGGTATCGGTATGCCGGAGTTGATCATTATTATGGTTATTGCCTTGATTGTGATTGGTCCCAAGAAACTGCCCGACCTGGCAAAGGCCATTGGAAAAGGGATGACCGAGTTCAAAAAGGCAACTCAGGAAATTAAGGGAAGCCTGAATCTGGAAGAGGAGTTAAGGGAGGCAAAAGAAGATATAATAGATTCCGTCAGTGGTCTAAATAAACCTATGGACCTGGAACATCAAAGGCCCGCTGAGGTTGAAACACCAAAGTACGAGGACTATGACGAGATGCTGGAAGACTACAATAAAGCAAAGGGAAAACCCGATGAAAAGGGAGAACCCCAGAAGGAGGAGGCAAAGGAAAACCCCCCATACGAGTTAGCGGAGAAAAACCAGGATGACCGATGATGATAAGCAGCCTTTCTTAAGCCATTTGGAGGAACTGCGAAAGCGGCTTATTTTATGCGCTATAGCCATAGGGGTGGGGTTTGCCATTTCGTACGCGTTTTCCGAAAGGCTGTTCATATTGTTGATCATGCCACTCAAGGCGGTTATGCCGGAAGGCGATCAACTCATTTTCACCAACCTGCCTGAGATGTTTTTTACTTACCTGAAGGTGGCCTTTCTATCGGGCGTTCTGCTGATGGCCCCTTTTATATTTTATCAGCTATGGATGTTTATTGCCCCCGGCCTCTACCGGAAAGAAAAAAAATATGTGATTCCGTTTGTGGTGTCTTCCACTATTCTCTTTATAAGCGGAGCGCTTTTCGGTTATTTTATTGTCTTCCCTTTCGGGTTCAAGTTCTTCATAGGGTTTTCCAATGAGTATGTGAAGGCCCTCCCATCGGTTAAGCAGTATTTCTCCTTTGCAATAAAACTCCTCTTTGCCTTTGGCGTGGTCTTTGAACTTCCCGTGGTCATTTTCTTTTTGACCAAGATGGGGGTTGTAACGCCCGAATTGCTGGGCCGGAAACGGAAGTACGCTATATTGTTAGCGTTTGTTTTGGCCGCCATATTGACTCCGCCGGATGTTATCACCCAGTGCATGATGGCAGTCCCCTTGATCGTATTGTACGAAATAGGGATCTTGGTCGCCAGGTTTGCGCGGAAGAAAAAGGAGGAAAAGGCGGAAACGGATGAAGAGGAGAAAAAGGAGTCCGGCTCAATTAAGAAGGGACATGTTGCTTCCGGAAATGGTCAGTAAGATCGGTTTCTTTTCTGCTTCCCCTTTGGAGTCAAAAGTGATGATTCCGGACACTCCTTCAAAATCCTTAGATCCAAGTAATGCCTTTACCAGGTCTCTCCTTGTTCTTATTTCTTTCTTTGAGAGCAGCCTTTTCAACAGCCTGATGGTATCGTAGCCATTGGCAGCTAAGACGCTCGGATCAGTATTAAAATTCTCTCTGTATGCTTCAACGAATGCCCGGATATCCGGCGCCTCTGAATTTGCAATAAAGCCCGAAGAAAAAATAGCCCCCTGGATGTAGTCCTTTGCCATTTCTATCAATTTGGGAGACTGCCAGGCGCTTGTCCCTAACAGTTGGACCCCTATGACGTCGTGGAAGGCCAGTTGCGGCGCAATCATGGCCACACGTTGGAAGTCATCCGGTATAAAGATAGCATCGAAATCTATGATAGGCTCTGTTTTGTCAGGATATAGCGTGGACTCCTCGTCCTCCGGGGTCCTCATATCCTCAAGTTTTTGCATGAGGGATGCGGGTCTCGGGTAGTAAAGACCTACCATTTTCCTGATCTGATCTGCAAAATCAGTGTCATCAAGTCCGTAAGACTCCACAGCGGTGACGGTTCCGCCCATATCATTCAGTCTGTCCCAGAAAAGGTTCATGCAGTAACGGCCATAGGCATTGTTCGGATACAAGATCCCAAAGCTTCTTAGCCCCATTTGACCGATTGCAACATCAAGAAGACTTTCGATTTCTTGGGAGGGGGTAAGAAGATTGCGGAAAATCATTTCACCCACTTCCACGATCCCCTCTCTCTGTGTCAGGGCGATGATGGGAACACCTATTTCCTGGGCTTTCTCGGCTGCAGCCATAGCCGCCCTGCTCGAAACAGGACCAATCACCGCCATGACCTTTTCATTATTCCCTAAGTCTTCAAGCCCCGCTAACGCCTCTTCCGGCTTCCCCTTGGTATCCCTAATCAGTAACTCCAGAACGGTTTGTGAAGGCTGATCACCGCGCACGCCAATTCCGAGTTCTATTCCTTTTAAAACCTCCTCGCCGTAGATCGAAAAGGGGCCAGTGAGGGGAAGCAAGCAACCCAATACCCCCGGCTTAACCGCCATCTCTTCTTCCGAACGTCTCAAAATCTTTTTTCCCTTTGAGATCCATTCTTCTTCCTTGGTGGAATTAATCAAGGATGTTGCCGCTTGTCTTGCCTGTTCCGGCTTACCCTGTTCGAGATGAATAGCGGCGATTCTGTAATATATCTTGGGGGCATAAGGAGTTCCCGCAGCATATCTTGAAAACTGATCGAGCGATTTTAGTCCGCTGTCTGATATCATGGCGTTTAGTTTTTCATCGAATCGGGCCACCTTTTCGGGGTCATCCTGCCACGACGCCTTTGCGCTAAGCCGCCAGTGGAAGGCCTCGACCTTGTCTCCCAGGACATCATAGTCGTCCCCCAAGAGTATAAGGATATCTTTCTTCAAGGGATGGTTGGGGTATCTGTCAAGCCATTTCAGGGCTTCGGTTGCAGAGCGTCTGTGTTCTCCGATACGGAAAAGGATATTGGCGATCTCAAATCGCACACCCGGTAGCCAGATGAGATCGGGGTAATCTCGAGAAATCTCTTCTAAGGCAGCGAGGGCATTTCCTGGCTGGTTGAGCCGCAGGTATATCTCCGATGTCCGTTTCAGGGCCAATGCTGACCTTTCGCCTTTCGGTTCGTGTTCAAGAAGTATCCGATAAGAATTTAGGGCCTTCTCTAACTCACCATTCTGGAGGTATCCCTCTGCAAGTGCAAGCGGGTCCGGCCGAACCGGCTCCACCTTGACAAGGGGGGGAGGCTTTGGCTGGCATGTGGCCAAAAAAAAGGCTATCCCCACCATGAGGGTGGGGATAGCCTTTTTTGCTAAGAAAAACCTGATAATCACTTCTGAACTTCCTCAAAGTCGGCATCAACCACATCATCGTCTTTTGAAGGGCCTGATTCAGGGCCTGCCTGGCTCCCGGCCTGGGCCTGATCCCTTGTTGCGTTCGCATACATGGTTTCTGCCAGCTTGTGGGAGGCCTGAGTTAACTCCTCGGTGAGCCGCTTGATCTCATCAGTATTATCCCCTTCGGCGGCCTTTTTCAAATTGTCAATCGCCTGGGCGACATTCGCTTTTGACGCCTCGTCTAATTTATCGCCTACTTCCTTTATGGACTTCTCCGTAGAGTAGATTAGGGAATCCGCCATGTTCCGGGCATCAACAAGTTCCCGCTTCTTCTTATCTTCTTCCCCATGCATTTCTGCATCCTTGATAAGTTTTTCAATCTCCTCCTCGCTCAGGCCGCTGGAGGCGGTAATCCTGATAGATTGCTCTTTTCCTGTCCCCATGTCTTTTGCGGAAACACTTACTATCCCATTGGCGTCGATATCAAAGGTTACCTCAATCTGGGGAATACCTCTCGGGGCCGGAGGGATGCCCACCAATTGAAAACGGCCCAAGGTCTTGTTATAGGCGGCCATCTCCCGCTCCCCCTGAAGCACATGGATCTCAACTGCTGGCTGGTTATCGGCCGCGGTTGAAAAAATCTGGCTTTTCTTGGTGGGGATGGTCGTGTTCTTTTCGATAAGCTTGGTAAAAACGCCTCCTAATGTCTCGATACCCAATGAAAGCGGTGTTACATCAAGGAGAAGCACATCCTTGACCTCACCCTTTAAAACACCGCCCTGAATCGCGGCGCCCACTGCCACCACTTCGTCAGGGTTGACGCCCTTGCTCGGCTGTTTGCCAAAGATCTCTTTAACTTTCTCCTGCACCTTGGGCATGCGTGTCATACCCCCGACCAGGATCACTTCATCGATATCTTTGGCTGAAAGACCTGAATCTCTCATTGCCGTATTGCAGGGCCCGACCACCTTTTGAATCAGATCATCCACCAACCCTTCTAATTTCGCGCGGGTCAGCTTTATGTTCAGGTGCTTGGGACCGCTGGCGTCGGCGGTAATAAATGGGAGATTCACATCTGTCTCCATGGACCCTGATAGCTCGGTCTTCGCCTTTTCAGCGCCTTCCTTCAATCTCTGAAGGGCCATTTTGTCATTCCGAAGATCGATCCCCTGGTCTTTTCTGAATTCACTCGCCAGGTATTCTATGATTCTCAAGTCGAAATCTTCGCCGCCCAGATGGGTATCCCCATTGGTTGATTTTACCTCAAAAACCCCTTCGCCGATCTCTAACACGGAGATGTCAAACGTCCCACCTCCTAAATCAAAGACGGCGATCTTTCTGTCTCCCCTTTTGTCTAAGCCGAAAGCCAGAGACGCGGCAGTGGGCTCATTGATGATCCTTTCAACATTCAGACCGGCAATACGGCCGGCATCCTTGGTGGCCTGCCGCTGGCTGTCATTAAAGTATGCCGGTACTGTCACGACGGCGTCTGTGACCTTCTCTCCGAGGTATTCCTCTGCGGTCTCTTTCATTTTTGTAAGAATCATCGCCGATATTTCCGCGGGACTGTAATCCTTCCCCCTGATGGAGACATGGGCATCGCCATTCGATGCCTTGGTGATTTTGTAGGGGAGTACTTTGATGTCTCTGCTTACCTCGGGCGAGTCGTATTTTCTGCCAATGAGCCTTTTGACCGCAAAAACCGTGTTCTCCGGGTTGGTCACTGCCTGCCTTTTGGCGGTCTGACCAACCAGACGCTCTCCGCTGTCTGTAAAGGCTACAATAGAAGGGGTGGTCCTGCTTCCCTCTGCGTTTGCAATAACCACAGGGTCCCCGCCCTCCATAACGGCGACACACGAGTTGGTTGTCCCGAGATCAATTCCTATTGTTTTTCCCATATTGATTGCCTCCTAATATCCGAAGATCTCCTTAATTTTAAGGTATACGATTTATCCCTGTGGATGATTACTTACTTATTTTTTATGTCCTGCTATGCAGTCTTCTTACTTACAATGACCATGGATGGCCGTACCAACCTCTGATTCAGGGTATATCCTTTTTGAAGGTCTTTGAGCACCGTTCCCGGTTCCACCCTGTCGTCCACCATCTCTGAAACCGCCTCATGAAAATTCGGGTCAAACTGCTCGCCAACAGCCTCAATCGTTTCTACTCCCGCTTTTTGCAGGACATCCACGAGTCCCTTCAGAGTAAGATCAACCCCCTCCCTGAGGGTCTCGACAGAAGCCTCGTTTTGTGAATGAGCAACAGCCTTTTCAAGATTATCCGCTACCGGAAGGAGTTGTTTTATCAACGATTCATTTGCAAATTTCACCAGACCTTCCCGGTCTTTTTGGTGTCTTTTCTTCAAATTATCGATCTCAGCTTGAGAACGGAGGTAGAGATCACGCTCCTTTTGTGAAGATTCCTGTAACTCCTCCACTTTTTCTATTAATTGCGCCTTTGTCATCTTTGTCAAAGGGATGTCTTTTTTCCCGTGATCTTCAAGCGCTGCCGCTTCCTGAAGGTCCGCTTCCCGGTCCTCTGCACCAGTCTCCATTAGTTCATCCCTTGACGTATCCTCATCCATCACGCTGACCCTTACCACATCCGGTTGCCTCTCAAGCCTTGTCAGAATCCTCTCTAAATTATATGTAACAAAGGTATTCTTTTTTAAACACTAAGCGAAACTTTAAGCATCGGAAAAAGCTTTGTCAAGGCAGGCCCCGGGAACTTTTCCAGGCGGTAAGGAGGCTGTTTTTGTTTCAGGGGAAAAATAGAAATCTCATATCAAAAAATGGCGGGGAACGAGAAGCAGGGTCTGTCGGTCCCAACCTTTTACGATCTGAGGAGGCCTGTTTATCAGGGATTTTGCGACTTCATGATTTCTCTCAGGTGACTCAGGAGGCGGGGGGCATATTCTCTGGTAATACGACGCGTATCGTCATCATTCAGCCCGGTTGGTTTGATAAACAGCCCGTCAGTGCCTGCCTCGAACATTGCGACAGCATCATTTATCAGCGATTTTCTGGTATAAAAAACGGCGGGTGTGCCAGGGTAATGGAGTTGTGCCTGCCGGATATTGAAGAGACCATATTTTCTGTTCTGCCCGATCCGTTGACAGACATCCTCGAACAGCGTCCTCCAGCAGTCCACGATGGCAAAGAGTCTCTTAAGGTATTCATTGTTAATATCTCCCTCGAAGGTGTCCAGCCCGGCATAGACATGGTCCAAGGTTGGGAACTCGGCGATTTTTTCTTTGAGTTCCTCCGGAGGCGTGAGATACGGAGCAGGTATGTCCTTGTCCTGGCCCCAAAGGTCAAGGAGAAATAAAGAGGGGATGTTGGCCGCTAATCGATCCCTGGCCTCATCAAAGGTATAGGCCTGAATGAATGCAAGATCAGGTGCCAAAGGGGCGAGCTCATGTTGCACAAGATCATGCTCAAACTTGGAGTCGTCAATAAAGCAAATAATAGGCCTCATTGTTTTCTTTCAACTCTGTCCATTAGAGCCTTTTCCCTGTCAATCGTACCAATGCGTCTAAATATTTTTCCCTGGTCTTCTTGATAATTTCATCGGGCAACCTGGGTGGCGGTGGTTTTTTGGGCCATTTGATCCCGATAAGATAATCCCTCAGGAACTGTTTATCAAAGCTCTTCTGAGGCCCTCCCGGACGATAGCCAGACATTGGCCAGAACCTTGATGAGTCAGGGGTTAACACCTCATCAATCAAGATTAGCCGGTCGCTTTTGATGCCAAACTCAAACTTGGTATCGGCCACAATAATTCCTTTTTCTGCTGCCAAATCCCTGCCGAATTCATAGATCTGGAGGCTGATGCGCCGGACCTGATCCGCTATTTTCTTCCCCAAGATGTCTACTGCCTGATCAAAGCTGATGTTTTCATCATGCATGCCGTCTTCGGCTTTTGTGGAAGGGGTGAAAATAGGCGCCGGCAGTTTCTCGGATTCTTTCAGGTCTCCTGGGAGCGGGATCCCGCAGACATTTCCTGTCAGGAGATATTCCTGCCAGCCCGAACCGGACAGATAACCCCTGACAATACATTCTACCGGGAGAGGCTTTGTTTTCTTGACAAGCATACTGCGGCCCTCTAACTGCGAGGCATATTTCCGGCAAACCTCCGGATACTCGGACGGCGTGGTGCTTATAAGATGATTTTCAATGAGAGATTCCAACTCCCTGAACCAGAACAAAGATATTGCTGTCAGTATCCTCCCTTTATCGGGAATGGGATCATCCATTACCACATCAAAGGCTGACATGCGATCACTTGCAACGATCAACAGCTTTTCATCAACTTCATAGACATCTCTTACTTTTCCCCGCTTGACGAGTTTGACCCCCTCAAGTTCGCTTCTTGTCAAAACACCTGAACTCATAAAACATCTCCTTCAATTGACGATTGAATATTGAATATTTGTGGAACCGCTTCGCTGACTCGATCTCTCAATGCTTCAATCCCAAATCCTTCGATCTTCAATTTTGATGGTCTCGTAAAAAGTCTCCAAGGCCGTCACTCCCGCGAAAGCGGGAGTCC
>JACNIU010000446.1 GCA_014382905.1 Desulfobacterales bacterium | reverse complement strand
TGATCCCATGTTTGTTGGTATAGGAGTAGGCCTTGGGGAGGAACCCATTGTCGGCACTGGTTTTGGCGGCACTGGCGGATGACAGGTTCCAGACGAGGAAGCTGGCGATACAGGCGATGGCCATCACTGCGGAAACCACGTCGGCTGCTATTTTTGAGTGGCAGATGTGCTGTATGGATAATGCAAATGAGGCCGGTGCGTTCTGAATTTCTTTGGCTGGGAACATTCCTTCAATTACGGTGGTGGAAGCGATGTAGATGATTGCCACGATAACGAAGCCGACGATGGTTGCAATGGGGACAATCCTTTTTGGATTGCGAATATGTTCATTGTTTGTGGCGACGCTTTCCACGCCGACAAAGGCAAAAATCAATATGGCGAATCCGGACATGATGGCCTTGCCGGCAGGATCGCCCGAGACGTTCCAGTTCTGTTTGAACAGGGTGGGATCAAAATCCAGCCATCCCGCCGCGGCGGTGATGATTACCGAGATAAGAAGTAGTGTTACGGTGCTGGATACCACTTTCGTGATGATGCCGACCCCGCGAAGGGACAAGGCAACAAACAGCCAGATGAGTACAATTACGGTGATGCCAAGTGCAGTGGGATGATTGAGTGCGGGGACAAACATGGCTAAGTAGCCCAGCCCCGCAATCAGAATGGATACGTTGGAAATCAGGTTCCCATAGACGTAAAAGAAACCGCTCTTTGCCCCGAGAACCGGGCTTACATACGCTGCCAGTGCGGTCGGGCTGGGGTCATCAAAAAGGGCGCCCGCGCGAACATATACCAGTGTCAGAAACAGGGCGCCGATGGTGACCAGTATAAATGAAATCAGCGTGATCGAACCGGTGGCTGCCAGTTGCTGTGGCAAAGCGATTACGCCACTTCCGGCCAGACTCGATACAATCAGAAAAACAGCCCCTATTAATCCCAGTTTTTTTGTCTCATTTGTCATGTTATTCTCCCTAATGTATGTTTTTTCAGCTGAACGGTTACATTTTTCAGCGATTTATTGAAATAAAGCTTTAGGCACTTCCCGTTCATGCACTATTTCTTCACGCACAATGTTCTGAAAAACTTCTTTCCATCCCGTTCCGTTCTTTCGACGCCGTGTATCTCGCTTTCATAACCCGGGAAAATATTTTCAAAATCCTGTCTTAATTGGAGGTACTCGGATATGGGCCCGGCTTTTTCATTCATCATTTCTCCCCCCATCATTATCGGGATCCCCGGTGGGTAGGGCACCATCATGACGGCCGGCGTACGTCCCATCATCTCGTCCAGTTCGACAAATTCCACATTTTTTCGGACGACTTGGTGGTAGGCTTCGGAAGGTTTCATCGCCTGATCAGGAATCACCTGGAAGGCCTCTTGCATTTTTTCAAGGATGCGGTGTTCCTTGAAATACCGGTGGATGTCATTGCAGTGCGCCTTCAACCCGACGCCTTTGTATTCATCCGGATATTCATGAACCAGGTCCGGAAACATCTGTGATAAAGGGGCGTTCTTGTCATAGAGCTCCTTGAAACTCAGCATGGCCGACAGCAGAGTGCCCTGTTTGGCTTCTGTGGTTCCCAGGGAATTCAAAAGAAGAAATGAGTAATAATCTGTTTTTTCACAGACAACCCCTTTATCAATCAAATAGTTGGTCACTACAGAAGCGGGAATGCCCTCGCTATCCATCTTTCCCTTGTCGTTAATGCCCGGGGTAGTGAAGGTGAGTTTAATGGGATCCAGCATGGCGTAATTTTTTTCCATGTCCTCAAATCCGTGCCAATTGTCTCTGCTGGTAAACACCCACGGTTCCTGGTTGCTGGCGAGAAACTCGGCATCCACATCTTCAAACGGCATCAGTTTCCCTTTTACCTTCACTTTTTTGGGCTGCCACATGCCGAAGAACCAGTCATCCTTGTTTTTCTTTTTCAGGTCTTTTTCTATGGCCACGATTTTTTTCCGTAGATGGATGGCATCTACGATGATGTCATTCATCATGATCTCACCGTTATCCTCCATCATCCGGGTGGCCACATCTAAAGACGCGATCATACTGTACTGAGGCGACGTTGAACCGTGCATCATATAGGATTCATTGAACTCATCATGATTAATTTTGACTTTGCCGCCGTTCTTGATGTGAAGCATGGACGCCTGTGAAAATGCGGTTAACAGTTTATGAGTTGAATGTGAACAGAAAATCGGGGGATGATTTTCATCCAGTTCGTCTTCTGTCATCCCATAATGATTCTTGTATATAGGGTGAAAACGGGCATAGGCATACCACGCCTCGTCAAAATGAAGGTTTTCAACGCTTTTTTCTAACTGTTTTTTGATGTTGACGACGTTGTAGCAAACGCCGTCATAGGTTGAGTTGGTCAGGGCCGACATCTTGACGGGGTTCGCTTTTAGATCTTCTGGAATAAGCTTGTCCTCTGAGATCTTTTTCCTGATAGACTCGGGCGAAAATTCCGACAAACGAACCGGCCCGATGATGCCCCGTTTGTTTCTTCTGGGAATTATGTAGACCGGAAAGGCATCGGTGATCACCATTGCATAGTTGAGCGACTTGTGGCAGTTGCGGTCAACAAAGGCGATGTCGTCCCTTACAAGCTGGCTTCTCCAGATGATCTGGTTCACATTGGATGTTCCGTTAAGGACATAATAGGTATGATCGGCGCCGAATACCCTCGCAGAATTTTTTTCTGCATCGCCGACCACGCCGCTGTGCTCCAGCAGCGAACCCAGCTCAGGCACGGATACGGACAGATCCGAGCGGAATACGTTTTCGCCATAGAATTTATACAGCGCTACACCTGCGGGACTGCGCAAGAACCCTTCTCCGCCCATATGTCCGGGTGTGTGCCAGGCATATTTATACTCATTCGCATATTTTACCAATGTGCCGAAAAAACTTGGATAGACTTTTTTGACATATTCCAGGAGATGGATTTCAATTCGTCCCGCCAGGAATGAAATGGTGTCGGCGGTTTTCCAAAGACAGCCGTTAACGTCTTTGAGTATCTCGACCGGAATCTTTTCAATCCCGAGACGCCCTGTCAGCAGAAGAATGGGTACCCCCTTGTGTCTTTTTCTCATGAGAATGACAAATGTGTCTGCGGTCATTTTCTCTTCCGGATTCTCTTCGGGGATATCCCAGTCCACAACAATGCATCCAAAATCCGACCTCGATCGGAATACTTCGTAGCCGTCTTCATATGAAAAGGAAGGGATCACCTTGCAATGCTGAATTTCTTCAAGCTCTGTTGTTAGCTGCCTTAGCCTGAATCCTTCGTCATTCTGCGCGTTGAACTGTCCCGACACGATTAAAATAGGCCATGAGCTTCTTGTAATTTTCATTTTCTGCCCTCCCTTGTGGTTCCAATAGTTGACATAAATCCTACACCATTCTTCAAGAAAAATCCAATGCCTGTGCAGTTGAATGCGATTATCCCTGATCTAAAGGAATTTCCTTTTTCCAATGGGGTTTTCTAAACGCGTAGATAATGAGCGGCAACAGCACCATAATGAGCATTCCCGCGATCAGAAAACCCTCATAGAAGTAGATGTTCCCCTCTTCGATCTGTGATGGGGGAAGAAATCCGATGAAGAGCGTGAAGATGGCGCCGATGGTTCCCAGTATCCCCAAAAACCACATGCCCGCGTTCCCGACCGGCACGCGGAAAGCGCGCGGTGTATCGGGTTCCTTGTAGCGCAGGACGATTCCGGCTACAAAAAGCAGAATGTACATAATCAGGTAGATCTGTGCTGTCAGAGCGGTAAGTATCCAGTAGGCGCTGCTGACAGTGGGCATCAGCAGAAAAATCAGCACCAGACCCGTCACAATAAATGCCTGAACCCATAAAATGGTAACCGGTACGTGCTGCTCATTGGAGCGCTGGAAAAAGGGCGGCAACACGCCGTCGCGCGCCGTTACGAGCAACCCCTTGCTGGGGCCCAGAATCCATGCCGACACTTCACCGATGGATCCAATGACAACCAACACCGCGATGACGGGCACAAGCCATTTCACATGGTAGGCCTCGAAGAACTTCTCAAAGGCCTCCATGACCCCGGCTACCAGGCTGATTTCCTTTGCCGGCACCACAAAGGCGATCGCCATGGCCCCTAACAACAGTGCACAGAACGAAATCACCGTTGACAAGAGGATTGCCCGCGGAAAAACACGGCCCGGATTGGTAACCTCGCCTTCATGAACCGCCGAGACTTCTATCCCGGAAGTGATGACCATGACGCCAGCAAGGAAGACCAGATTGTGAATATTGTGCATGTCCGGCAACATGGCATCCCAGGTCAATTCAATCTGCAAAGGATTGCCGGAAATGAGCCACGTTATCCCCAGTCCGACGATTAAGGCGGTGCTCAGCATCGTGCCGATGACGCCAAGGGTGCTGATCCATGCAGA
>JACNIU010000310.1 GCA_014382905.1 Desulfobacterales bacterium | reverse complement strand
CATCCAATTTATAGAGAATATTGTCTGTTTTTTTCAAACAGCTTCAAAGCTGAAGCCAAGAGCCCATCTGACAACATCGGACATTGAGATACGGAATCAGAGATCTCAGATTGCCTTAATCTACCCGTATTGAGGATATCTCAAGTTTTTAATTTGCTGGCATGTTTAGTTTCTGAAAAGGAAAACACAAGGCCGAAATGCTATCAAATTTCATCTGAAGCATTAAGCATCACAATTTTTTCCAATAATTTGGCCATACAATATTGAGATATAACTCGATTTTTTACTTGACTTCACTGTCTTTTCCCATTTTGTTATAGGCAATTATCCTTTTTGGAAGAAAGGAGGTAATAAAAAGTAGCAAACGTGAAACGCCCGTTATTTTGAAACCTTGAACACAACCTTTTCCTGAAGATGAAAATAAGGAGAGAAAAATAAAAAAGATTATTGTGCTGGCTATTGGGATAATTTTCATTTCTGCTGTTCCTTCATTTGGTGGGGTGGCTCCTATCTTGGGCAGCGCGGGCACCACTTGGAAAAGTGCAGATGGGGATTTCACAACTCATTTTTGGAAAGAGAAGTTCTTTGGTGGGGGTCATGGTGATGTGGGGAACGTTCTGATGGCAGTTGGTCAAGGATTTTCTTTGCAAAATGTAATGCTTACTATGGCACCGCTTACTCAGGGCGTGGTGCCAAATACCAAGTATCCTCCTTTCACAGTCACAACGGCATGCAAATGAGGACAGTTATAAAAAATCGTAAAGGGTTTACGCTCGTAGAACTCATGATTGTAATCGTGATCATAGGAGTTCCATCCGCCATCGCCGTACCACAGTTACTCGCTTTCAAGAAGCAAGCCAACAAAAAATCTTGTATTTCCAACCAGCGGAACATTTATGTAGCGGCCACCCTTTACGTGTCCGAGAACAATATCATAAATGCGATCATCAACGTTGGCGTTCTCACCGCGGGAGGCTACACCAGCGAGAATCTCGGCGAATGTCCTGAAAGCAATGTAGAGGATTTCGACGATTACTCTATCACCATCACCGATTCGCGGGTCACAGACGTCCGCTGCACCTTCCGTGGGAATGAACACGGATGGACCCCACCCCAGTAGCTGCCTCGCCGGATATGTCTCGCACTACCGTTCGCCCGCTCCGAATCCCTTAAAGGTACAGGGAAAAGTCTCATTTCATAAATTTCAGGTATTCCCACCGATCGAGCAGCATCTTTCAGGGGGCTACATTATTAGAAATCTCTTCAAGATGTATATGAGCCTCAAAATAACAAAAGGGGATT
This sequence comes from Desulfobacterales bacterium, assembly GCA_014382905.1. GTDB lineage: Bacteria > Desulfobacterota > DSM-4660 > Desulfatiglandales > Desulfatiglandaceae > JACNIU01. The sequence goes on along the minus strand of JACNIU010000310.1, from coordinate 3,157 downwards.
GAGGTGGTAATAAGGCATCGTGAAATTCGCCTTGGTGCAAAAGCGGTGGAAAAAGGGTTCATCACAGCAGCTCAATTAGGCAAGGCAGTGAGCATGCAAATGAAAGAAGATCTTCTGGGCGAAAAACGAAGACTTATCGGTGAGATTTTGGTTGAAATGGGGTTCATGAACCAGTTGCAAATAGAAGAGGTGCTTCAGGCACAGAGAAATAAAAAGGAAGTAGATCTATATGACGAAACTCCCAGATAAGCTATATCATACGGGAGTAATGAATAGTGTACAGAGTTGAGGGGTTGAATATGCGACCTTTGATCTGTCCATTTTCAGCAATTGATCTGGTAGTCATTCATAATTTTGACAGATATGGGTTTGGGTAGAAAGTTTGGGTAGAAATCGAACATAGACAGCCGACAAGACGATTCAGCAGACCCATGTTCACGGGCGTTTTTGATGCAGATTTGACATTTTATTGCCTTTGAGCTATTCAGGTAGAAGAGGCAATCTTGAATCGGAGCATTTTCCAGTTTTGTGCTGGTAGTCTTGCATGGATTTGGCGGATGTGGTAAGAGGACTTATGCAAGTAGTCCAGCATTTTGATGACCATCGAATTGGGATGACTTGCATAACCCCTGAACCTTTGAACCCTGACTGGTGAAAACATGGGAAATGACATCGCAGCAAAATCAAAGGATTTGCGACGTCGGGCGGAACAGTTGCTCCGTGAAGGCCCCAGCCTACCATCTGTTTTGTGTGAGAGTATGGGTGGGAGCTGTGACTGCACCCACCAAAAAGAAGAAAAGGGAAAAGAAAAAGTGGAAACGAAAACGATAAACCTCTCGATCCGCACTCTGAGGCGGCACATCCGGTTCAGAGACTCTTCCAAATGACCAAGAAAACAAAATTGGAATCTTATGTACAAGTACGGTTTGGCATGGACCTATATGAGTTTATTAAGCAGAAGGTCCAGGTCGACGAACTTTATGATTATGAAATCGCATCTCTCCTTGAGGTTAAAGACTCGATGATCACAAAGCTGAGAAACGCCTATGGAATTAAAAGAGCAACCGGATTTTCAAGGCGGTTTGACCGCAGATATGGTAAGGGTGCAGTAGAGAAATTTAAGAAAATGATAGAAAACCCAACCAGCACACTAGACGATATAGGCAGACACTTTGAGTTTTCCAAAGAATATGCCAGGCAGGTCTATGAAAAGATTTACGGATATGCTTATACTGAAGCTTACAAAAGAAAGCGGCTGATAAGAAGGAAAATGGCGCTTACTGAGAGAACAGATCGATCCAATCAGTTTGGAGGTCCAACGAAGGTCAGCAAAAAAACGAAATTCATACGGCCTGGAGAGGAACCTATTTTGGCACGATCTATGACAACCAAGGAAGTCGCCAAGCATCTAGGACTTCATGGGGCTACAGTCACCAAATACGCCGCGAAAGGTGAAATCCCCGCTGTCCGGATTGGCAGAGCCTGGCGATTTGACAAAGAAGCCATTGATAAGTGGATAAACAGGAGCCAAAAGAAAGCCATCCTAGAAGCTAAGAAAGAATCCACAAGTGATGCTAATCCGAACATTATCAAGAAAAGTAGAAAAGGTTCTAGGGGTACCACATTGAAAAAGAAGGCAGGATTCAAGGATCACAACCAAAGTGCTATTATTTACAAGCTGAGGAAACAAGGTAAAATCGAGGGCGAACGCAGGAGTCTTTACCTTGAAGCCTGATCCATCAATCTGGTGGACTTGGGACCATTGGAAATTTTACAATACATTCTGAATACTTCAATAAAAATCGGGGGGTTGCGGCTCAAGTTTCATGCAAGAATACAGAAAGGGGGAATACATGATTGCGCTCCAACGTTTTCGCCTTTCTTTTAGTCGGAAGGCTATTCTTTTAAAGGGTCTACTGCATGCAGGTAAAGGAAGGAGTGGCGGTAGGTTGTCAGAGATTAAACCAATTATTGGCCCTGAAACACATGGCCTGAAAAGGGAATGATATGACTGGAACACGAAAATGGATTACTTTTTTGGCGGCCCTCTTAGTGATGATAAACGGAGCGTTCTATGCCGTCTTGGCTGATCATGATGATGATCATGATAGAGAGGGAAAAAGAAGCCAGCATCAAAAAAGGTATCGGGAAAATTCCAAGGATTATAAGAAGCGTTATTTAACACCCGTAAATAACCCGACATATATCGAAGAGTGCGGGGGTTGTCATTTCACGTATCAGCCCGAGTTGTTACCATCGCGATCATGGGATAAGATCCTTGCCGGGCTTGAAGATCATTACGGAGAGGTCATCGAGCTTGATCCAAAGTCAAAAAGGGAAATTGCTGAATACCTTAAAACGAATGCCGCAGAATATTCCTCGGCAAAACGGGCTGTAAAGATTATGCAAAGCCTGGGTAATCGAACACCTATGAGGATTACCCAGATCCCCTATATTCAGGAAAAGCACCATGAGGTTTCTCAGAAAGTATTGGAGCGGGATTCTATTGGTTCACTATCCAATTGTTCTGCCTGCCATACGACAGCCAAAAAGGGAATCTACGAAGACGACTATGTTGTCATTCCACCCTGACCCAAATGGAAACCATAATATTAACTCTGGTAATAGGATTTGTCCTCTTTGAGTTGATTGAGCATGTGGTTTTCCCCTTTTTCTGGTTTATCAAGGACCGGAAGAGAAAATCTGTCTGCGGGGTCCCGAGCATGTTGGGTAAGGTGGGTGAGATCAAACAGTGGCGGAACAATGAAGGCCGGGTTTTTGTGCACGGGGAACTATGGCAGGCAGTCAGTGATGCCCCCTTATTACCGGGCGACAGGGTGGTTATCCAAAATATGAAAGGACTAATATTGGAGGTCAAGCCTTGGAAGGAATGAAACATCTGCTGGATTTTACCATCAAATAGTGTAAGATTGATCTGGCAGTCTTGCATGGATTTGGTCGGTGTGCGATGCTGACTTAATGCAAGTTATGTTCTCAGTCTGGTTATGTTGTGTGTATTTGATTCCTACCATTTTATTCCCTCATTGTTTTTCATATGATTCCCTCTCAGTGTAAGATTCCTTGCCCATCCTGATTTGAATATCCTTCCTTATAATTCCTGTCATTGAGAGAGAAAGAAAATTCTATGGTTCTTTCC
>JACNIU010000350.1 GCA_014382905.1 Desulfobacterales bacterium | reverse complement strand
CCTTGATCCTCACGGCGACATGGTTGAGCGATTGCTTTGCCTGATACCGGAACAGCATGTGAAAAGAGTCATATATTTTAATCCGGCTGATTCCGACTGGGTACCATTGTGGAACCCTCTGGATCGCATCCCGGGTCAGGAGATCGGCAGAACAGCAAACGATTTGGTCATGGCGATCAAGAGTTTTGTTGAAAGTGGCGGATGGGGGGACCGCTTAGAAAATATATTGCGAAACATGGTATTCGGCCTCCTTCATCTACCTGGTGGCACTTTCCTTGATATCTCAAATCTCCTTCATAACAAATCACAACCGAATGACATACTTGTCCGTGAAATACTAAAAGTAATCGACAATCAGACCGCACGGCAGTTCTGGGAGCATGACTATAGGGGATACGGAAAAAACGACCTGAGCCCCCCGATAAATAAGCTGTCGAAGCTCCTCATTTCAGGGTCTATCTCGTTGATGCTTTCCCAGCCGAAAAACCGTTTCAATTTCCGAAAGATTATGGATCAAGGGAACATCCTGCTGATAAACCTTTCAAATATGGGGGTGACCGTACGGCAGGTCCTGGGATGCTTTATCCTGTCAAACCTCCACCTCAGTGCCTTGAGCCGGAGTGACATACCGATCGATGACAGAAAACAGTTTCATATTTATTGTGATGAGGCCCATAATTTTCTCACAGATTCACTTGAAAACCTTATCGCAGAAACACGTAAATACCGCGTCAGCCTCGCCCTTGCGCATCAGTATTTGAGTCAGTTCAATAGTAAAAAGAAGAGAGACGCGCTTTCAACCGTAGGATCTTCAATCATTTTCAAAGTGGATAAAAGGGACGCCGATTATCTGGCAAAGGATCTGCAGGGAAAGGTACGGGCAGAAGACCTTGTTTCCCTTGGAGTGGGGGAGGCATTTGTCCGTATAGGCACGGATATCGTGAAGATAAAGACCCGGGCCCCCCTTGAAATCCCTGATACTCACTTCAGGGACAGAATCATAGAAGATTCCCGAAGGAAATACTGCAAACCAGCTTATGAAGTCAGAAAATGGATAAGGCATTGTAACGACAGATGGCTTGAGCCATATGCCCCACTGAATCCCGCACCCTCTGAATCATCAGAGACCGACAACGAAGATTTTGGCTATGACGAATTCTAAGGAAAGAAAAAGGGCAATTGCCATCATAGAGAAAATCCTTGAATTCACCGATGAGGAGTATCTTCAGCGCAGGATAGACAGACCTGTAGAAAAGGTGTTTGCAGCCTTTGAGTATGACAAGAACGCCCGGATCAGCCACCGCTATTTCATGGATATCGTTGGTGATTTTGTTCACCGCATCTACCTGCACGGCCCTGGAACCAGCCAGTATTTGTCGCACACGCAGGCCTGCGCAGAGGCACTACTCATCATCGAAAAAGCCTTCGGAAGCCACGATGTCCAAGGATATGACGCCGCAATTGTCGCCGCCTTCACTGATCTTGAATCCGTCTTGGCCAAAATTATAGAATTCGTCATCTCAAGGACAAGAGAAAGACATATCAGATGGGTTTACGCCACTTGCATAGATCCCTTTGACTGGCCTACCAGGTGCCTGGTCGCTGAAATCTTGCTTGAGAGGTGGAAACCTTTCCTTCCTCCCAGCATTCTTTCGTGTACCCCTGCCCAGCTTGTTGACGCCCTACCCCAATTGTTCAGCGCAGCGCAGTCAACTGAGATTATGGTCAAAAAAACAATGACCTCAGATACCGAATTTTACGGATTTTCTGAATCGCTTTCTGAAACGCTTGAACAGATTCTGCCGCTTTCCCAATCAGAGGGCACCTAAAACACCGCTCTCAATGGAAAAGCCCTTCGCTGGGGCAACACTGCGAGAAGCTGGAGGAAAAGATGCTCGGCAGACATGAAAGGAAAACAGAGGATAAAATCAGGCTTTTCAGGTCGTTTTTTTCCGGCCTTCCCCAAGTTTACGGAACATATGATCTCAAAACCGGCCGGGCCAGACAGGTGAAAGAGCAGATTACGAACGAGGTGCTTCTGGCCCATCTTACCGGGAAACAATCTTACGGTGTGTACCTCCTGGCCAAGGACCGTACTCGCGCAATCGCCGTTGACTTTGATACAAGAGACCGGACGGCCCCATCAGAATTTGTGGCCAGGGCTAGCCACTACGACCTTTCAGCCTACATTGAGTGCAGCAAGTCAAAGGGATTTCACGCCTGGATTTTCTTTGATAAACAGGGAGTTATTGCGCGTAAAGCTCGCCTAGTGGTGCAGCATATCCTGGAAGAAATCGAACAACCTCAAACAGAGATCTTCCCCAAACAGGACGAGATTAGCGCCAACATGCGCTATGGCAATTTCATTAATACCCCTTTGTTTGGAGGTCTTGTTCCTAAAGGAAAAACTGTTTTTGTGGACCCAGCGACCTTTAGCCCTTATCCCGATCAATGGGACTTACTCGAATCCGCGAAAAGACATAACGAATCAGCCCTCAATGAAATTATTGAGATAAACAACCTCTCAGAAGCACCACAGCATCAGTCTCCAATCCCGAACCCGGAAAATGGCAATCGAGGCACATTCAGCCTCCCGCCATGCGCCCAGAAAATGCTCAGGGACGGCATGTCCCAATTCCAAAGAGTCGGATGCTTCAGACTGGCAGTCCATTTTAAGCGGGTCGGGTTGCCCTACGATCTGGCAGTGGCTGTCCTCAAGACCTGGGCAAAGAAGAACCGGCCTGCAAATGGCAAAGAGGTCATCCGGGAGCCAGAGATCCAATCTCAGACTTCCTATGCTTATGAACACCCCTATTCGGGATACGGCTGCCAGAGCCCAGCCATAGAACCCTATTGTGAAGCATCCTGCCCAGTGAAAAAGTGGAGAGAGGAAAAGAAGGCTTCGTCTTCTGAAAATACGGGAAAGATAAGGTAATTTGGGTAATTGAGGCACAGAGGCATGAATACTACAGAACTTGAATCCATATACGGTAGATCCATCCGACCGGGAGAGCTTGGAAAATTTTTGGGCCTTGACCGCAGGACCGTTATCAAATATGCTGATAAATGGGGAGGCGTGCAGGTCTCACCTGGACGCTATCGGTTCTTTGAAAACAGAATAAAGGAGATATTGAACGATGCCTGGTTTAGTAACCAAACGTGGGAAAAGACGTTGGAGGGCCAGCATCATGGTAGGGGGCGAGTTGCGCCAAAAATTGTATCCGGACGCAACAAAGAAGTCTTACCGAGAAGCCGTGGCATGGGAGACAGAACAAAAGGAGAAGATAGAAAAGAAGAAAACCGCCATGGTCTCTTGGACGATCTTATCATGGTCTGACGAATATTTGGACTTCGCAAAGGACCGTTTTGCCAGGAAAACCTATAAAGAAAAAAAATTGGGATTTGGGCTCTTGTTGAAGAAATTTCATCCGTATCGAGCGGTTTCAGAGTTGGAGCCATCGGACGGCATGTCCTATTTGCAGTGGCAGTATAAAAGCCGCTCAGGCCATGCCACCAACAAACAGCGTAAGAATATGGCAGCGGGCTGGGAATGGGGCCGGAAATATCTCAAGGGGTTCCCTCAAGGTATTAATCCTTTCAAGGCCGTGGAGAAGTTCCCCGAGGTGGAGTCTCCCCGGTATGTTCCCCCGGAAGATGATTTCTGGGCCGTGTACGACGCTACCGAAGGGCAAGACAAGGTTATCCTTTTAACCTTCCTCCACCTGGCCGCAAGGCGTGGGGAGGTCTGGGGCATCAAGATCGAGGACCTGGATTTCAGCCGGGACCAGATAAGGCTCTGGACCCACAAGCGGAAAGGGGGTAAGAAAGAGGCAGACTGGCTTCCGATGACCGAGGAACTCACGCTCGCCCTGAAGGAATGGCTGAGGGTGCGACCGGTCGAAGCGGACTATCTTTTTGTCTGTCTGGAGACACTTCCTTGTCTGGCAGATCTTTATGGCAAACCCTTTGTCACGCGGCAAAAACTCATGCGACGATTATGCAAACGGGCGGGTGTCAAGCCTTTTGGGCTTCACGCCATCAGGCATTTGACGGCTTCGACTTTGTATGCAAAGGGGTACTCCCTGGCACACATCCAGGCGGTCTTACGGCACCAAAACCCAAAAACAACGGAGAGATACCTCCGAAAGCTTGGTCTTGAGCAGGTACGCCAGGCCCTGAACGACGGGCTCAAACGACCTGCCGGAACCAGGGTAGTTAGATTGAGAAAAAGAACAGATGGGACAAAGAGGCCGGAAAGGGCCAAGATCATTCCATTTAGGAAACGTGGATCAGCAAATGGATAATATAAACCAGAGGGATCGATCGCAAAAAAAAATGCTCCAGGACAAACGAATCCCAGAGCATTTGGTGTCCGGATTTGGTGTCCGCGACCCCCAACACTATATGATAGCACCCTAAGTGCTTGATTTTATTGGCGGGGACGACGAGACTCGAACTCGCGACCTCCGGCGTGACAGGCCGGCGTTC
>JACNIU010000391.1 GCA_014382905.1 Desulfobacterales bacterium | reverse complement strand
AGTTTCTGGAGATCAGGGTGCTTCGACATAACCTTCAAGAACTGTTCCGTACGCCGTTCGACCCGGCCTTTAAGGATGCTGACGACCTTTTTCATAAAGTTGTAGCCGATAGTATGATCCTTTTCGAGGAATTCCAGAAATCTGCCACCGGGGATTGCCATCACTTCGCACGGTTCAACACATATAGCATAGGTGTTGTATTTTGATCCGGGAAGTAGGGCAGACCAGCCAAAGGAATAGCCTGGTTTGACAGCCTCAAGAGAAATCATGATTACTTCCGAGGCCTCTACCTCCAGAATTACTTTTCCCTTGAGCAGCATATAAAAGTAGTCCGCCTCCTGCCCCGCCTCAAAAATAACGTGCCGCTCTCCGAAAAGCTTCAACTGCGTCAACGGTCGCATACTTTCAAGCATCGGCTGTGTCAGGTTGTCAAGCACGCTGATTTTCTTCAAATCTTCAATGGAAACCATGAGGCATCCTCCCTCACACAGTTGGGGTTTCTCTCCAGTATTGAAAAGGTAAAATACTCGGGATTTTGACCCGGTCAGCTCAAAACAAAAAGCAAGATGATGAAAAGACCCGCCACTCCCGCTCCAATCCCCACCGGGAGTGTTCCTCTTAAAAAATCATTATACAGATTTGTCTTTTTCATCTCCAGCACTTCTCCCCTTGACCCTGTCAAAACCCAGAAGCTCACCATGCCAAGAAGGATGAATCTCGGGACAACATCCTTGGAAATCCGGGCCAAAGAGCCTGTGATGCCACCAACGAAAACACGTTCACAAACCCTGTTGATCTTGTTAAGGGTCCTGTCCATCACGTGGAAAAAAAGTCGGCCACCCTTGCGGTAAAACCAGTCTGCATCCAGATTGACACACCTCATCTCGGCCGGATAGATTCCGGATAGCAGGAGAAGGGTAAAGGCCAGTGCAGAAAAGAAAAGGAGCTGGGTCTGACCAACCACGTGGGGTGCAGTGTAAGGCACATACTCCACGGGATAAGGGAGCAGGCTATAGAGGGCACCTGGAAAGACACCGATGAAAACAGACAGGAAGGCCGCAATGCCCATGGCGAGTAGCATATGGATCGGGGCCTCTTTGGGCCTCATGCCCGAATCGTGGGAGAAAAACGCAAAATAGGGGATCTTGATCCCTGCGTGGTGGAATACACCGGCCGAGGCAAAGAGGAGAATAAACCAGATGATTCTCATGTGCCCGCCAGCCGCCGCATCCATCACCATGGACTTGCTGACAAAACCGCTGAAGAGCGGGAATGCGGATATGGATGCGGCCCCCACCATGCAAAACACGCATGTAAGGGGCATGGTCTTGTACAGTCCCCCTAAGTCTGTGCCGTTGATTTTACCTGTTCGATACATAATAGCGCCCATGGACATGAAGAGGAGGGCCTTGAATAATATGTCATTAAAGGCGTGACAGACAGCCCCGTTGATTGCGAGAGCGGTCCCGATCCCGATTCCGCACACCATGAACCCCACCTGGTTGATGAGGCTGTAGGCAAGGACTCTTCTCAGGTCATTCTCTATAACCGCGTAAAAGATGGGGAATCCTGTCATGATGGCCCCGATCCATATGAGGGCCTCTGTTCCTGGAAAGGCCCTTGCCAATGCATAGACCGCGACCTTTGTGGTAAAAGCGCTCAGGAAAATGGTTCCGGTAATGGTTGCCTCAGGATAGGCATCGGTGAGCCATGTATGAAGGATAGGCCAGGCGCAATTGAGGCCAAACCCGAAGAAAATAAAATAGGTCCCCAAGCCATTCAACCCCAAATACCCGAATTGTATAGAGCCGGTTTGATTCACATGAAGCACAATGCCTGCCAAGAGGCAGAGGCCCCCGGCCGCATGCACTAACAGATACCTGAACCCCGCACCGAGGGCCGCATTTGTGCGCCGGGCCCAGATAAGAAAAATAGAGGATACGGTCAGCATCTCCCAGAAGACAAAAAACGAAAAAAGATCTCCAGCAAAGATCGCCCCTAAGGCGCTGCCGGCGTACACCAGGCCTGCCATGTGCTGTAGATTATCCTTTACGTGGAGGGAATACAGGATAGCGATAAAAGAGATGATGTGAAAGATATAGCCGAAGAGCAGGCTGAGCCTGTCCACCCTGCCAAAAACGAGACGGTAATCAAGGAACCCGACAACCCAGTGCGTTCCCTCCCCTATATTGATCAGGTTTATGAAGCCCACCACGGGGATAGCCAGGAGAAAGGCGCTCTTCCATCTTCCTTTGATAAAGGGCACCAGTAATGCCCCCACCACAAATATGATCACGGGGGGGACTGGATCAGTCATAATAATCCTCTCTTCTTTTTACGAGGGGCCGCAGGATGTACTTTGCCACAACAACCAGAACCACACATGCCACAAAACCGTATACAGCATAGAATTCAGGCCATCCTTCCCATGCAAAGTAAGGATGCTTGTGCAAAAAGAATTCGATGATGAGTAAAACCAGAAGGGAGCAATAAAAACAGCGGAGGAGAAGCTTGACATTTTTGGGATTGTCAAAAAGATAGCCTTTGGATTTTGGATTTCGGAGTTTGGAGTTTGGAGTTAAATTTTCCGATATTTCTTTTTGATGTTGCATGGTTACTTCCTTTTCTTAAACGGGGTGTTATCCTATGATTCAGGACTCAAGCAAGGGTCTTAAAGAGGATAATAGCCAGATACAGGGCTCCAATGGTAATCGTGATGAAAAAGGTCGTCCTGTACCCTGGAACAGGCTCATGGGAAAGCTCCATTTTTTCTTCCCTTTCTTCACTCATGCCTTAGCTCCTTTTTCTCTTTCGACTTTCTCAGTTTTGCTTTCCCCTTTCCTCACCCGGACAAACCGAAACCAAACAAAGATTTTACCACGAAGCACACGAAGGGCACGAAAAAGGGGTTTCTAATACCTTTATGATCTCTTCTTTTTCTTCGTGATCTTCGTGGTGAACAAATTTCTGTCCGTTTTGAGCAAAACTTCATTCATAAGGTACTAATTCCCCGTTATTCCTTTGACCACCATGGTTGCCAATCTGAAAAAGGGCTGGGGATAAAAGAAAAGCATCACGGAAACGACTGCAGTGATCATGAGCGGCACTAAACAAAAAATGGGGGCCTCGTGGACCTTATCTTCAAACATGGACTCCTGTGGTGTAGAGAAAAACGCTTTATAGACCACAGGCATAAAATACGCAGCATTGAGCAAAGAGCTTGTAAGAAGTACAACCAGGACAGCTATCTGGTGGGCCTCCAAGGATCCTAACACAAGGTACCATTTACTCAAAAATCCGCCAGTGGGAGGGAGACCGATGATACTCAAGGAGGCGATGAAAAATGCCGCCATGGTCAGTGGCATCCTTTTCCCGATTCCAACCATCTCGCTGATGTTCCGTTTGCCCGTGGCCACAAAAATAGCCCCTGCGCAGAAAAACAGGGTGATCTTCCCAAAGGCGTGCATGGCAATATGAAGGATCCCGCCAGTCATCCCTTTGGGGGAAAGCAGCCCCACACCCAAGACGATATAAGACAGTTGGCCAATGGTAGAAAACGCCAGAAGGCGCTTGAGGTTGTCCTGGGAAAGGGCAATGAGCGAGGCGACAATGATCGTAAAAGATGCAGCGACGCAGATAACAAGACCCAGGTCTAATGTGGACAGGAGTTCAATACCAAATACCCCGGTCAGCACGCGAACGATACTGAAAACTCCCACCTTGACCACGGCAACGGCGTGCAACAGGGCACTGACAGGGGTGGGCGCCACCATGGCTGCAGGAAGCCACCCATGGAAAGGCATGATGGCTGCCTTGGCAAAACCGAAAATAAAAAACACCAAAAGCATCGCCACCAACCCCTTGGAACAGGTGCCGGCCAGAAATCCCTGGCTTGCAAACTCGAGGGTTCCGGCCAGATTGTAAGAGATGAGCATTGCGGGGAGGAGCAACCCGATTGAGGTGCCTAAGATATACGTCAGATATTTGCGGCCCGAAGCCCGGGCCTCCTTGTCCTGGTGGTGAGTCACCAGAGGGTAGGTTGCAAGGGATAGCATCTCGTAAAAGAGATAGAGGGTCAGGAGATTGGCCGAAAAAGCAACGCCGATGGTGGCTGAAAGGGCCAAGGCAAAGAAGCAGAAATACCGGGTTTGGCTATGTTCCTTAAGCCCTCTCATATACCCGATGGAATAGGCACTGGTGAGAATCCAGAGGGATGAAGCCACGAGGGCAAAAAGCATTCCAAGGGGATCCACCCTGAACTTGATGGCGGCCCCCGGAATCACCTCGGCAAGCGTGTAAACAATCTGGTTCCCCTTCAGGATTGCAGGGAGCATGGAGAGGACGATGAGGAACTTGGCGACTGCCGCTACAAAGGTCCAGGTTTCCCGGATATTGGACTTCTTGCTAAGTATCAAAAGAGGGACCGCACAGATGGATACTAAGACGGCAATAAGGGGCTTTATGGAGATTATGGTTTCCATGGTAAGTGA
>JACNIU010000148.1 GCA_014382905.1 Desulfobacterales bacterium | reverse complement strand
AAAGAGACACATGCATGGGTACTGCATAGACTGACAGATGCCCCGGTGACCCGGGTGATTCAGTGCACATACGATAAACCAGGGCTATTCAGCAAAATGGTGGGGGTCTTTACCCTGCATAATATGGAGATCCTGTCCGCCAATATCTTTACCCTGAAGAACGGGCTGGCATTTGACATCTATGAGGTGACCAACCCCTTAGACCGGTACCGTGAGGCCGAGAGATGGGACAAGGCCTTGAAAGATGTTCGTTCAGCCCTAAAAGACCGGCTTCCATTGGATGATCTGATCCGGGAAAAGGGACAGGCCGTGTATCCTGAAGAATACCGGACCCCCATCACCAAGAGGGTCAGGATCGACAATGAGACCTCTGATTTCTTTACCGTTATCGAAGTCAGCTCCGGGATGAAAATGGGGCTGGCCTATAGGCTGGCAAAACAGATTTTCTCATTAGGGCTCAATATCAGATTTGCCAAAGTCAATAGTGATGAGGAAAAGATCACGGGGGTCTTTTATGTGTGCGACTCGGGCGGCCAAAAAATTTTTGAGCAAGATAGGATTGTGAGAATAAGGGAAGAGATGATGGCGGTGGGGGAAGGATGATTGAATAATGAAGATTGACGATTGAGGATTGCAGATTTTAGGTTGAATGGTGAGCAATCTGCGGTAATCTGCGTAATCTGCGGATAGGGTTGATGATAGCGATTATTGATTATAAGGCCGGAAATTTGAGGAGTGTGGAGCGGGCACTCAAGCGATTGGGGTTCGGCTCACGGATAACCCAGGATCGGGAAGAGATTCTGACGTCCGAAAGGATAATTTTTCCCGGGGTCGGGGCTGCCGGGAAGGCAATCGCCGATCTGAAACGTCTCGGGCTGGATGAGGTCCTGAAGCAGGTCTTTGAAAATGGAAAGCCATTTCTGGGGATTTGTCTTGGGGCCCAGATCATTTTAAACAGAAGCGAAGAGGACCATTCTCCATGTTTGGGGTTCATCGACGGAGAGGTAAAGGCGTTTCCAACACCTCTTTTTTCAGACGGGGACGAGCGGCTCAAGATACCGCATATGGGCTGGAACGGTCTGGGGCTTGTCAGGGAACATCCGGTTCTGAGGGGAATTATGCCCGAGGATGAGTTCTATTTCGTGCACTCCTATTATCCTGTGCCCGCTCTTTCGAAACATATACTCGGCCTGACTGAATATGGGATCCGGTTCCCGTCCGTAATCGGTCACAAAAATCTTATTGCCATGCAGTTTCATCCGGAAAAAAGCGGCAACCCGGGGCTGAGGATCTTAAAAAATTTCTGCGACTGGGACGGTAAGTATGCTGAGTAAACGGATTATCCCCTGTCTTGACGTGAGGGACGGAAAGACTACCAAAGGTATCAAATTTAAACAGAATGTGGATATCGGTGACCCGGTGGAGATGGGGAGGTTTTACTATGAGGCGGGGGCGGACGAGATCGTCTTTTACGACATCACCGCCTCAAACGAAAGACGTGACATCATGATCGATGTGGTCAGCCGGGTGGCTGAAGCGATCTTCATCCCCTTTTCTGTGGGCGGCGGGATAAGGACCCTGGAGGACATGCGCAGCGTCCTCCTGGCCGGGGCTGAAAAGGTGAGCGTAAACTCGGCTGCCGTGGGCGATCCCGGGGTCATTGCCCGGGGGGCAGCGGCATTCGGAAGCCAGTGCATTGTCCTTGGCATGGATGTAAAAAAGGTGAAGCCCTCTGACGCGGTCCCGTCCGGTTATGAGATTGTTATCAATGGCGGCAGGACCTATACCGGCACGGATGCCTTAAAGTGGGCCAAACAGGGAGAGGCCTTAGGGGCCGGAGAGATCTGTCTCAATTCCATTGACGCGGATGGGACACAGGACGGCTATGAACTGACATTGACCTCGCTCATTTCAGAAAATGTGAATATCCCTGTGATCGCCTCGGGCGGCGCCGGGAGCATCGATCATATCTACGAAGTGCTGACAAAGGGTAAAGCAGATGCCGCCCTTGTGGCTTCCATGGTCCATTATGAAACCTACTCCATCAGGCAGATAAAAGAGGCCCTCCATGCGAAAGGGGTGAAGGTGCGGATGGCATGGAAGTAGGAATCTATCTATTTTGGATTTTGGATTTTGGATTTTGGATTGCGGTTTACACATAACAAACAACGTCCTGAGATGATGAAAGCGATTCTGGCATTAGAAGACGGAGCCATATTCCATGGCCGTTCCTTTACGGGCCATGGTGAGACCGCTGGTGAGGTGGTCTTTAATACCAGTATGTCAGGGTATCAGGAGATATTGACCGATCCCTCTTACTGCGGCCAGATGGTGACCATGACCTATCCCCTGATCGGCAGCTATGGGGTGAATGAAGAGGATATTGAATCGGACAGAATTCAGGTCAAGGCTCTCCTGGTAAAAGAGTATCAGGAATATCCCAGTAATTACAGATCTAAGAAAAGCCTGGCGCATTACCTGAAAGCGAATGGCATCCCTGGGATTGAGGGGATCGATACCCGGGCGCTTACACGGCACATCAGAGTGCAGGGGGCTATGAAGGCCGCCCTGTCAACCAGAGACCTTGATCCCGGTTCTTTGGCGGAAAAGGCGAAACAGTTTCCCGGTATGGTGGGCCGCGACCTGGTCAGGGAAGTCACCTGCCGGGAGCCGATGTTGTGGCAAAGGGGGGAGCCGATCCGGCTTGAAACCGGGCTGGATCGATTCCAGTGGCCTGAAGGCCCGGGGCGCTTTCGTGTGGTGGCCATGGATTACGGGATCAAATACAATATTCTGAGGTGTTTGGAAGAGAGGCGCTGCTCTGTCCTCCTTTTACCAGGCGATACAAAGAGCGAGATCATTGACAGACTCGATCCTGACGGGCTTTTTTTGAGCAACGGCCCGGGAGATCCTGCGGCGGTTTCCTATGCAGTGGAGACCATCCGCGATCAGATCGGGCGGCGGCCTATCTTCGGGATATGCTTAGGCCACCAACTTCTTGGGCTGGCCCTGGGGGGCAGGACCTTCAAGCTTAAATTCGGCCACAGGGGGGGGAACCAGCCTGTTAAGGATCTGACCACCGGGAAGGTGGAGATCACCTCCCAGAATCACGGCTTTTGCGTGGATATGGAATCCCTGAAAGACCCGGATATCGAACTGAGCCACATCAACCTCAATGACAGAACCTTAGAAGGCCTGGTTCATAAGAGGCTCCCGCTCTTTTCTGTCCAGTACCACCCGGAGGCCTCCCCCGGTCCCCACGATGCGAGACACCTGTTTGACAGATTTATTGGATTGATGCAAAGGGATTGAATATTGAATATTGAAGATTGGGTATTGGAAATTGGGTATTGGACAATAGACAATAACCAATAACTGATAACTGATAACCCGAAACTCGCAACCTGTAACCTGCAACCCGTAACCAGCATCGAGTACCCAATAACCAGAATCCAGCATCCAGCATCCAGTATCCAGTATCCAGCAAAATGCCCAAACGCACGGACATAAATAAGATCCTCATCATCGGCTCCGGGCCTATTGTCATCGGCCAGGCGTGCGAATTCGATTATTCGGGAACGCAGGCGTGCAAGGCGCTCATGGAAGAGGGATATGAAATTGTCCTTGTAAACAGTAATCCCGCCACCATCATGACAGATCCTGAGATGAAGTCCACAGGCGAGGTCATGGGAATCGATCAATCGTTCGGCCTGGCCTTTGCCAAGGCCCAATTGGGTGCCGGGCAGCGGTTTCCCCTCTCAGGAAGGGTGTTTATCAGTGTCAAGGATGATGACAAGAAAAGTATGTTGTATACCGCCTCGCGTTTTCACGGTCTGGGATTCGAGATTGTGGCCACCAAAGGGACCTCAAAATTTCTCGCGCACCATCGAATCCCCAGTAGAAAGGTCAACAAGGTAAGAGAGGGGAGACCGCACGTGGTGGACATGATCAAGAACAGAGAGATCGATCTCGTCATCAACACCACGAGCAACAAGAAGGCCGTGGCCGAGTCTTTTTCCATCAGGAGCGCGGCCCTCGCCTTTAACATCCCTTATACGACTACCCTCGCGGGTGCAACCGCCACGGCCCTGGCCGTTGAATCAATGATTGAAGGCGAACTCACGGTAAAGTCGTTACAGGAATACCATGGGGAAGGCCTAAGGCCCAAGGCTCAAGGCACAAGGGACTGAACAAGTGACCAGCATCCAGCAACGAGTAACGAGTAACGAGTAATGAAGACGAAAAGGGGAACTGAAACCATTGAGCGGACCACGGAAAGGCCCAGGGATGAATGCGGGGTCTTTGCGGTCTACGGGCATAAAGAAGCCGCCAAGCTGACCTATTTCGGTCTGTATGCGCTGCAGCACCGGGGACAGGAAAGCGCCGGAATAGTTACGTCTGCCGGAAACCGAATTTTTGAACACAAAGCCATGGGTCTGGTACCGGAGGTCTTCAATGAGGAGATCCTGGATCATCTTCAAGGGGATATGGCCCTTGG
>JACNIU010000445.1 GCA_014382905.1 Desulfobacterales bacterium | reverse complement strand
AAGCGATATCTCAGTCCTTACCATTTTTTCATATCCTCACCGGTTTAGGGATATCAATTGCCTTCCGCCTTGTAACCCTTGAAAAATTTCAAGAAGTCCGAATCGGTGGAAAGGAGGAGCGAGCTTTCCTTATCCATGGTGCTCTCATAGACATCTAACGATTTCGTAAAGGAATAGAATCCGGGGTCTTTTTCATACGCCTTGGCATATATCATGGTCGATTCAGCGTCCGCTTTACCCATTGTCTCCTGGGCGGTTTTATATGCCTCGGAGGTGATTCTTTTCATCTCCTTTTCCTGGTTACCTTCAATAATGCGGGCCTCACCTTCGCCCTCGGAGCGGAATTTCTGGGCAATCTGCTTCCTTTCGGCAATCATCCTCGCATAAACCGATGTGCGGACCTGCTCCACATAATTGAGCCGCTTTATCTGAACGTCCACTAATTCTATACCGAAATCCTTTAGCTTGGGCTGGGCCTGCTGTAAAATCCCTTGGGTGATCTTTCCTCTTCCCATGGTAATCTCACCTAATGTTCTCTCATCCTGTGTATGACCTACACCTACCTCAAATGTGTCCAATTTCCGGTTGGTATTTCTGACCATTTCAATGAGGGGATAAGAAGTGATGAAGTTCCTTACTGCCGGATCGATGATATCATCCAGGCGGGCCAGGGCGCCCACTACGTTGTTGACAGTCTCAAAAAACTTCAAGGGGTCCACGATCTTCCATCGTGCGAAAGCGTCCACATAGATAAAGGTCTTATCTAATGTGGGAACCTGTCCTGCGTCTCCATCCCACTCAAGCAGATTCTTGGGGAAGAAGTTGGCCTGCTGCACGATAGGAATCTTAAAATAAAGGCCCGGGTTTATGTTCGGCTTGCCGATCGCCTTCCCGAACTGGGTAATGACCACCTGCTCTGTTTCATCGATGACATAGGCCCCTGAGAAAAAGGCGATCAGAATGATAGCCAGTGGAATGATCAGGAGTTTCGCTTTCATTTCTTGCCTCCTTCAGATTTCCCTAAGGTGAGTAGCGGGAGAAGATTTTTCTGATCGGCATCCACAATATATTTATTTCCGAGCTTTGGTAATATCCTCTGCATGGCTTCCAGATAGAGACGCCTGCGGGTGACATTTTCGGACTTGGAGTACGCCTGATAGAGTTCAAGGAATCTTGCCGCATCCCCCTTTGCCCGGTTCACACGGTCAAGGGCATATCCCTCTGCAGACTTAATTGTCTTTTCCGCATTTCCTTTGGCAGCGGGAATAACCTTGTTATATGCCTCTTTGGCCTGGTAGATCATCCTCTCTTTTTCCTGAACGGCCTGATTCACTTCATTGAAGGATGGTTGAACCTGTTCTGGGACATTGGTTCTTTTCATCTCGACGGTGACCACCTTGATCCCGGTTTCGGCCTCATCCAATAGTTTTTGCAGCAGGGCCGCGTCCTTGACAGCAAGTTCCTCGCGCTTGCTTATAACCTCGTTGATACTGCTGTCGCCTACGACCAAACGCATACTGGCCTCAGCCAGGTCCCTGAAAGTAGTCCTGACATTGTGAACTTTGAACAGATAATCGAAAGGGTTCTTTATCCGATACTGCACAATCCAGGGTACCACAGCCACGTTCAGATCCCCTGTCAGCATAAGGGACTCGTTTTCGTATGAAGCACTTGATGCATACCGCGTACGCACACCGGCCTGGAGCGTTCGAAGCCCGAACTCCTCCTTAAACACGTACCTTATTTTTACCTTGGTTACCGTCTCTATCCCTCTCGGCAGCTTGAAGCTCAGTCCCGGTTGTGTGGTCCTTACGTATTTCCCGAACCTCTGGACAACTCCCACCTCATCCACCGCTACTGTATAAAAGCAGCTCGAGCCGAGGAAAAGGAGCGCCACCACAACGACAATGATCCACGTCCTGCCGGGAAATTTATTCCTTGCCCCCTTGATTCTCTCAAATACCTCATCCATGCTCGACGGGGTGCCGGAGGGCCCTCCTGATGTCCTTTTTTTCTGCAGTTGCAGTTTATCCCAGTCCCAGGCCATATAGTCTCTCCTTGTAACCGTTATGCCTTTTTCCAAGAGGCCTTTCAAGCCAGATATCGGCCTGCTCGCGCAGGGCCATGTCCTCTAATCTCCCGATTTTCGTTCAATCCGGTCAAAGGTCAAGGAGGAAGAGGAAAAGAGTGTAAATGTAAGAATATAGTGAAAATCGCATAACGTCAAGAAAAAAAGATCCGTTGATAAGTTGTCGCGAACACCTTGACTTATTGGCACCGATTCATTACTGTCGTTTTAGCCGTTGACGGGTTCAAAGGTTCAGAAGTCACTAAAAATCTGAACCCCGGCGGGAATCCGTGAGTTCTGGATGGAGCAGCGATGAAAGCAGAACGATTAGTAGGCAAGGCCCTTCTCTTTCTTTTTCTGTTCAGCATTTGCATTTGTCTGAACCAGGGTTTGTGCAGTGAAATTTCAGAACCCGAAACCGGTCACCTCCAATCAGACCATACGGCCACGGCCAATAAGGGCGAAGGGGTGTCCAACATAGGCGCCTGGTTTGCTTCATCTGTCTGGCCCCACATCTCGGCGGTGGATGGTCAGAGCTGCCCGAGCCATCCCACGTGCTCATCCTACAGCGCCCGGGCCTTCGAGAAACACGGTTTTTTTGTTGGATGGTTGATGACCGTTGATCGCCTGATTCACGAGGCAGACGAAAGGTCTGTTTCTCCCGGTGTGAGACGTGATGGACAGATAAAAACCCTTGATCCGATTGAAAACAATGACTTCTGGTGGTATTCTGAAGATGGAAAAGATCGGAATTAAGGTTCTGTGTTGCCTGATCGCAGGACTGAGCATCCCTTTTCTGTGCCTGTCCCCCGCTTTCCCGGAAGAGATAATCATCAACAGTGACCAGCAGTTTGATTTTGCGCGGTCGCACATGAAAAAGGGTGAGCATGACCGGGCAATCAATGAGTTTGAGCGGTTTGTATATTTTTTCCCAAAGGACAGACGCGTCCCACTGGCCCGACAGTTGATCGGCATCTGCTATCTAAAAGATGGCCGGTATGAGGATGCAAGGAAAGTTTTCTCCCGGACGCTTCTGGATGACCCCGACAGCCCTTTTGCCGGAAAGGCCCTGTTTTTAACCGGCGAGTCCTACTATGAGCAGGGTATTTTTGACCAGGCCGGATACTGTTTCGGGGAGGTGTTAAAAACATACCCTTCTCCTCAGCTTAGAAATGCAGCCCGTTACCGGCTTGGGTGGACCAGGATGCAGGAGGGGAGGTGGCGGGAAGCATCTGAAGATTTCAAAAGGGTTGAAGGGGCGGGGGGACTTTATGATAGCGCACAGCATCTTTCAGCGGAAAGCCTCAAAGGGGAAACTCTCCCATACAAAGAACCGGTATATGCCGGTATAATGGCTGGAATCGTCCCTGGTCTGGGCCATGTTTATGTCTCACGGTACAAAGACGCGATCGTAGCATTTCTCTTGAATGGGCTCTTTATCTGGGCTACAATAGAATCTTTTCATCAGAACCACAACGTTTTGGGTGGCATTTTGGCGTTTTTTGAAGTAGGGTGGTATGCAGGAAATATTTACAGTGCGGTAAATGTGACCCACAAGTGGAACAGGAAGGTGAGGGATGATTTTCGAAAAGGGCTGAAGGATCGCCTGGATCTCCATCTTCTCACTTCCGAAAAAGGGCCGGCGGGTTTGGCCTTGACATTTCGGTTTTAGGAATTAAATGATTTGGACTCCGGTTTTTCCGGGTTGTGTGGTAGAGAAGCTTCTGTTAAACCCGCCTCAGGCGGAAAACTCGATTAAGGAGGTATCAAAGATGAAAAAATTAGGATTATTAATTTTAGTTGGGCTGTTTCTGATGGGTTGTGGCACAGCGGCTAAGGAATCTGAATTCTGGGGGCATAGTACCATGTATAAGAACTGGGATCATCTCAAATACAGTTGGTACGGGTATGAGAAACCCACGGTCAAAGCCGGGAAGGAATCCGTGGAGCAGAGTTGGTGGGGGATACCCAAAGAAGTCAAGGAAGCAGATCTTCAACCCAAATAATAGACTGTGGCCTCGGCTTGCCTCGGTTTTTTCTACTCCAACAAGATGATTTGCATCTTCATGAACCACGAAGTACACGACAAGGCTCGACGTTTTTGAACTTCCTTTTTCCTTGTGCCGTCGTGTCGAGGGCTTTGAAAAATGTTCAATTTCGGTCAAGATCAAGGCGCGTGAGGATTTTAACCACAGGAATATATTGAATATTTCGAGGATTAAAATCCGAACGCAACGCAGAGATTGGGCGAAAGGGGACGTTTTGCAAGGGTCTCGTGTCCTTCGTGGGGAATGATCATGGAATATTGCCCCCGCATTCCCGCATCGCGAGCCTCAGACGAATGACCCCCTTCCCCACTGTAAATTCCGGGAAGATCCTGAGAATGAGGTAGGCTAATCCATATTACGTAACCATTTTCTTATGTCGTCGCCTGAAAAATCCTTCCTATCATAAAAAAGCATAAAA
>JACNIU010000471.1 GCA_014382905.1 Desulfobacterales bacterium | reverse complement strand
GCGGGCTTCTAATTCTTCTTTTACTTTTTTCAATTGTTTCCATTTACCCGGACTGGCTGTGGTTTAAGAACTTAGGTTTTTTCCCTGTTTTCTGGACCATGCTATTGACCAAATTCGGATTTGGTTTTGTGATCTGGCTGTTTTTGATCCTGATCATCACCGTTAACCTCTATATCGCCAGACGGTTGAGCCCAGGTGCCGGTTCTCAGGCCGGATTCAGGGATGGCGGCGGGTTTGCTTCTCAGGTCGGCCTTTCCGCAAATACGCTCAATCTGCTTTTCTTGGCCTTTATCCTGATTGCCGGTTTCATTATCGCATCAAAAGGATCAGAAAAGTGGGATACCGTTCTTCGCTTTCTCTATCGGCAACCGTTTGGAAGTACGGATCCTCTCTTTGACAAGGACATCGGTTTTTATGTGTTTGCTCTTCCTTTTTATGAATTTATCCGGAGCGGACTGCTGATCCTTTTTTTCTTTGCCGCCGGCCTGATCATCATCTGGTATTTGAAAAACGGAGCGCTTCAAATCATCGGTGAAGTCGTTCAAGCGGATGGTTCGCCACCCTCTATCCCAAAAGTTGTTGTTGCACCGGAGGTCAAAAAACACCTCATTTTCTTAGGGGGAATTATTGTCTTACTCTTAGCCTGGGGATATCAACTCAAAATCTATGGCCTTCTCTATTCCACACAGGGGCCTGCATTTGGCGCCAGCTATACGGATGTACATATAAAGGTGTGGGCCTTCAGGCTCTTAATCGTTGTCTCTTCTGCCTTCGCTGTTCTGCTTTTCCTCAATACCTTTAAGCCAAGGACAAAACTTATCCTCTTAAGCGGGGCGGTCTGGGTGGGATCTATACTGCTTTTTGCTACCGTACTCCCCATCGCAGTAGAGAAATTTGTGGTTAAGCCCAATCAACTGGAAAAAGAATCCAAGTATATTGCCTATAACATTGACTGCACCCGTAAGGCCTACAATCTGAACAAGATAAAAGAGGTCAGCTTTGAGGTGAATGACAAGCTGAGTCTGCAAGACGTGAGGAAGGAGAGCGTCACCATCCAAAACATCAGGATCTGGGACGAACGCCCTTTGCTCCAAACGTACAGGCAGATTCAGGCCATACGGTTATATTACAATTTTAACAATGTAGACGTAGACCGTTATAAAATCAATAATCAGTACCGCCAGCTCATGCTGTCAGCCAGAGAGCTGCTGGTCGATCAACTTCCTCCTCAGGCCAACACCTGGGTGAACCGGCATCTTACCTATACCCATGGCTACGGCCTGGCCGCAAGCCCGGTCAATGAAGTTACCACTGAGGGGCTGCCCCGCCTGTTTATCAAAGACCTCCCTCCCGTCTCTGACGTTGAACTGAACGTTGAGCGACCGGAGATATACTATGGAGAAAAAACCGCTCAATATGTCCTGGTAAAGACCACTGCCAAAGAGTTTGATTATCCCAAGGGCGACAGCAACGTTTATACTGTTTACCAGGGTAAGGGGGGGGTTCCGATTAATTCATTTATCAGAAGGATTCTCTTTGCCATTGAATTTATGGATCCCCAGATACTCTTTACTACCTATCTAACACCTGAGAGCAAAATCATGTATAAACGCAGGATTAAAGTCAGGGCAAGTGCCATCGCCCCTTTTCTGAGATATGACAATGATCCCTACCTGGTACTTTCTGAGGGAAAACTCTACTGGATTCTGGATGCCTATACCACCTCTGACATGTATCCTTATTCCCTACGATCCTACGGCCTCTTCAAGAACAAGCCTCTCAACTACATCCGCAACTCCGTCAAGGTCATTATTGATGCCTACAACGGTGATGTCTCTTTTTATCTGATTGATGAAGAGGATCCGATTGCCAAGGTCTATGGGGAAATATTCCCCGATCTGTTCAAGCCGTTACAGAAGATGCCCGAGGACCTGAAAACGCACATACGCTACCCCCGGGACCTCTTCAATGTCCAGGCAGCCACATACACGAGATATCACATGGAAGAGGCCCAGGTGTTCTACAATCAGGAGGACCTCTGGCAGCTCCCGGACGAGCTGTATGGCGATAGCCGGCAGAGAATGGAACCTTATTACATCATCATAAAACTGCCCGAAGGTCAGAAAGAGGAGTTTCTTCTGATGCTCCCGTTTACCCCCTCCAAGAAGGATAATATGATCGGCTGGTTAGCGGCCAGGAGTGATCTGCCCAACTACGGAAGTCTGATTGTTTATAAACTGCCCAAGGAAAAACTGGTCTACGGACCGATGCAGATTGAGGCCAGGATAGATCAGCAAACCGATATTTCACGGGAGTTCAGCCTGTGGGGCCAGTGGGGATCCAGGGTCATCAGAGGGAACCTATTAGCGATTCCCGTGTGTGATTCCTTTATCTACGTGGAGCCGATTTACCTGGAAGCCATACAGGGAGAGAGAATTCCGCCTCCAACAGGAGAATCTGAGTCCAAGGGTTTCGGAAAATCCCGGGCAAGACAGGGAGCGTCCCCAACCGTGAGATCCGCCGCACTACCTGAATTAAAAAGGGTTATTGCAGCATTCGGTAACCGTGTTGCCATGGCAAAGAACCTTGACAATGCCTTGAGCAGTGTACTGGGAGGAGAGATATTGCCCACTGAGTTAGCCATCCCGGCCGCTAAGGAGATCCTCAAATCTTCTAACCTGGGAGTCCAGGCCCTGGAACACTACAATAAAGCAAAGGCGTATCTGCGCCAGGGGGACTGGGCAAGTTATGGAACGGAGCTTGAAAAACTGGAGGAAGTTCTGCAGCAACTGGCCGCCACAACAGAAAAGAGGAAACCATAATCGTCCCTGCAAATGGCAGATGCCCGGAGGAAAGGTACAATGTCCACCAACCGGTTGGCTTTCCGTACAACGCTGATGGCATTCGTCTTCATTTTCGTGGCCGGTGCCGCAAAAGCCCAAACCTCACTCAATACAGAACTCGCGCCATTCCTCGTCCGGTATGACCTCCCGGCCCTTGCCGCCGCCGTAGTTAAGGACGGCAAAATTCTCGCGGTCGGCGCGGTGGGCACGCGGAAAACCGGTGCCAAGATTCCGGTGACCCTGAATGACCGCTTCCATCTGGGTTCAGACACGAAGGCGATGACAGCGCTACTGGCGGCGATGCTTGTGGAGGAAGGAAAACTCCGATGGAATTCGACCGTCGCCGAGGTCTTTCCGGAACTTGTGGATAAGATGGATCATAGGTTGCGACGAGTTACGCTCGAGCAGCTACTTTCACACACGAGCGGTATTCCGGCAGACAACGAAGCCTTCGGGAACCTCCTCAGTAAGTCAATGTTCCAGGATGGAAACCTCGACGAGTTGCGCTATTGGTTGATCCAGCAGTGGCGTATGCTGCCGCTGGTGTCCGAGCCGGGCAGCAAGTTCGCCTATGCGAATATGAACTATACGATCGTGGGTGCAATGATAGAGAGTGTCGGGGGCAAGACGTGGGACGAAATGGTCACTGAACGCGTCTTCACCCCGCTTGGGCTCAAGACAGCGGGTCTGGGCGCCCAGGCCACGCTGGGCAACATAGATGCGCCTCTTGGTCATGCGATGGTGGACAGGAAGACCAAAGCATTTCTCGCAGGCCCGAACGGCGACAATCCGGCCGTCATCGGCCCTGCAGGGATTGCTCACATGTCGGTCCTCGATTTCGCCCAATGGGCCGGCTGGAACGTGGGCGAGGGCAAGCGAGGGCCGAATCTCGTCCGGCCGGAGACAATGAGGAAGCTTCACACGCCGATCGTTTCCATGCCGGTAAAGAAGGGTGCTGCTCCCGGCACGCCGTCCCGCGGCAGGTATGCGCTCGGCTGGGGTGAGCTCACTGTAGACTGGGCGACTGAGCCACTGATCTACCACGGCGGGTCGAACGGAAAAAACCTCGCTCACATCTGGCTCAATACAAAACGCGATTTCGCGATGGTCCTCGTCACCAACATCGGGGGCCCAAAAGCGGATGAAGCACTATTTGCGCTCGCAGCTCAGTTGTATGCGAAATTCGTGGATGGGAAATAGGATACTTCCACAAAAATTGGGACGTTATTTTTAGGCGAGCTTTAAGAAAGGAGAATCGTATGTTTTTTGAACTTCGTCAATATCGGATCAAAAACGGGCAGCGGGCCCGATGGGTGAAACTGATGGAAGAAACGATAATACCCTTCCAGGTTTCGAAAGGTGTGGTTGTGATTGGCAGCTTCATTGCTCAGGAAGAAGAAGATCTTTATGTATGGATACGCCGCTTTGAGAGCGAAGCGGAACGGGAGCGGTTGTATAAGGAGATTTATGAAAGTGACTACTGGATAGATGAAGTCAAGCCGCAGGCCAATGAGATGCTCGACCGGGAAAGGATGCAGAATACACGACTTGAAGCAACTCCTAAATCGGTCATTCACTGATCGGGAATGTGCTGCTCACCGTCTGGGGCGCCCTGATCGTGAGTATGGTATAATCCCTTGTGGAGATCATCTCGACCGTGGTTCGCTGCATAATACGTCCCGTGAGGCGGCGGGATATCAGTACGTCAATCAACCCGTCTCCTGAAGAAGACTGCAGATGTCGGGACCTAAGAGCTTAATCTGCCATTTTCTGATGTCCGTGATACTTTGCATGTCCCCAGATTTTCGAGGGTTTGCGAGAGCAATCGCCAGTATCTGAGCGTTCGTGCAAACAACAGACGGATCAACCCCCCACTTACCCCCTAACCGTTCACGCCAGTTTTTTAATGCCTTTACGCGCCGGGTTTCTCTGGATCTTAACCGCTCCCAGGACTTTTTGGGGTATGTGGGAAGGGCCTCGTCAGGAAGGCGCAATCCTTCTTTCACTTTTTCGATAAGAGAGCGCCCCATTTGATCTATCAGTTTGACGCTGAAACCCCTGATTCCGGAAAGGTCGGCCCGGGTCATCGGTTTGATTCTGGCCATTTCCATAATAAGGCTATTGCCTAATATCTTGAAATGAGGACAATCACGCCGTCTGGCCAACTGATCCCTAAACCGCAGGATTTCTTCCAAAACTGCGAGGCTCCGGGGGTCAAGCCCCACTGCACCTTTAAAGCCAAGAAAAAACGGCCTGTTTCCTGATGAATTGGGCCGAACGCCGCTTAGCAGCTCACTCTCTTCCTCTACACAGAAAAGCCGTCCCTTTTTTCTTAACTCGTCCTCAAGAATGCGGGCTAAAGGCAAAAGATAACTGCTGTCCTGAACAGCATATCGAAGCATTGGGCCCAGCAAGGGTCTTTGAGACCAGTCTTTTTTCTGATATTTCTTATCACTCGAGACATGAAACTTCTCGTCAAGGAGACTGGCAAGGCCTATTTCTCTGACCCCGAGAAACCTCGCGGCAATCTGGGTATCAAACAATGAATGGACTTCGAAACCAAAATCCCTGTAGAGAGAACGGATGTCATAGTCTGCGCCATGAAAGACCTTTCGGATCCGGTCATCGGCAAAAACAGGCCTCAGGGGAGCAAGGTCTCTAACCGATAGGGGATCGATTACAATATTCCGCCCATCTGTAGAGATCTGAAGAAGACAGACCTTTTCCTGATAATGGAACATGGAATCCGCTTCAAGATCCACGCCGATCGCAGGTTCTTTCCGTAGCTGTACAGCCACCCGACGAAGATCCGCATCTGTTTCAACAAACGTGTATTCAGGCCAGGTCTGATCCGTCATCTCTGATTTCCAAGTTCAAGATTGCATCGCCAAAGGCTTGTCATAACTTTAGGCACTTTTTTGTGATGGATACTAACCCTACGCTGCCGTTCCATAGAATGCAACAGGATTTTATGATCTATAGGAAAAGAAGGGCCATGCCCGAGTGAATGCTGTAATAGGAATTTCACATTTTGATGCAGTAATTCTAATTATGGCCGATTGTTCACCACGAAGTAGGGCTCGGTTTTTCAGTTTCTTCGTGCTTCGTGGTATTGTTCAACCATTGATTTGAATAGGTCTTTCTAAAATTAGAATTGCTGATTTTGATGCTTTTTAATTGACATTGCTGCTTATTTGAGAGATACTAAAAAATTTCAAAAAACCTGAATCAGAGAGGGCCTTTCTTCTACAGCTAAAAGGAGCCCTTATAAACTTTAAGAGGAACCATCCTTCAGGGATGAACAGAGCAAAACAACACATGGAACAGAACAAGATCAGAAACATTGCCATTATCGCCCATGTTGATCATGGAAAAACCACATTAGTCGACCAGATGTTCAAACAGAGCGGGATGTTCCGGGAAAACGAGCGTATTGCGGAACGTTTTATGGACTCCATGGACCTGGAACGGGAACGGGGCATTACGATCGCATCCAAGAATGCCTCCTTCCATTACAAGGATTACCGGATCAACATCATAGACACCCCTGGCCATGCCGACTTCGGCGGCCAAGTGGAACGGATCCTGAGGATGGCCGACGGGGCACTTCTCCTCGTCGATGCCCAGGAAGGCCCCATGCCGCAGACCTATTTTGTGCTCAAGAAATCGCTTGCGCTGGAACTTCCTGTGATTGTTGTCATAAATAAGATAGACAAGCCCGCTGCCCGGCCGGAATGGGCCGTCGACCAGGTCTTTGATCTCTTTGTCAAACTGAACGCGCCGGATCGTATCCTTGACTTTCCGGTTATCTTCGCTTCTGCAAAGAAGGGGTATACCTCATTCGAAGCGACCGGCGAAGAACTGTCCATGGAGCCGCTTTTCGAAACAATCATATCCCATATCCCTCCACCTCCCGGAGATCCGCGTTCGCCGCTTCAGATGCTGATTAGTTCGATTGATTATTCGCCTTATCTGGGGCGATTGGGGATCGGCAAGATAACCGGCGGGACATTAAATATCAACAAAGAGATTGTCGTGGCCCGACGTGACGGAACCCTTGTCCCTGCACGCATCAGCAAGGTGTATCGCTTTGAGGGGAGCAAAAAGGTGGCCACAGATATTGCAGGGGTCGGCGAAATCGTCGCAGTTGCAGGCATGGATGACGTTACCATCGGCGTAACATACACAGATCCCTTCAATCCGGTGCCCCTGCCTCCGATGGAGATCGATCCCTGCACGATTTCCACCCACTTCATCCCAAACGATTCACCTTTTGCCGGAACCGAAGGCACATACTCCACCTCAAGGCATCTGAAGGATCGCCTGAAACGGGAGGCGCTTTCCGATGTGGCCCTGACGGTCGAAGAACTGGGAACTGGAAAAGGATTCAAGGTCTCGGGCAGAGGAGAACTGCACCTCTCCATCCTTATTGAGAAAATGCGGCGCGAGGGATATGAATTTGAGATCACCCGGCCTCAGGTCATCATGAAAGAAGAGGACGGCAGACTACTTGAGCCCTTTGAAGAGCTGACCATCGATGTTGAAAAAGAGTACATGGGCACGGTCATTGAAAAGCTGGGAAAGCTTAAGGGGCAGATGCTTCAAATGAACCAGGGAAACGGGATGGCCCGCCTGGTTTATAAGATTCCCACAAGAGGTCTTCTCGGGTTCCGGTCGGAATTCCTGACCGATACCAAAGGGATGGGGATCATGAATTATATCTTTTTGGAATATGGACCGTTTGCAGGCGAAATTCGAAACCGAAACAAAGGCGTCATGGTGGCCAAGGAACCCTGCACAACCGTAGCTTACGCCCTGTTCAGCCTCCAGGAGCGGGGCAAGCTTTTCTATGGACCCGGTATTCAAGTCTATCAAGGTCAAATCATCGGAGAACACTGCAGACCACAGGACCTGGTGGTCAATCCTGCAAAGGGGAAAAAACTGACGAACATGCGCGCCTCAGGTTCGGATGAAAACATCATCCTCACCCCCCCGGTTCAGATGAGTCTCGAAGAATGCATTTCATATATCAATGAAGACGAACTGGTTGAGGTGACACCCAGAGCCATCCGCCTGCGAAAGTAATGCTCAGGCAGTACGGTGTAAAGCCTGCGATTATGTGACTGTGAAATGGGCCTCTTCGAATTCGGGCTTCCCCTCGTATCGCGTCATAAAAAATCCCGGGGCCGTGTCCGCATTCTCAATGATGGCCGGATTAATCTCTATCCCGGCCTGGTGAAACGCCTTGATAATGGACTTGGGCTCGGGCGGACACCCCTTTATTGCGATCATCTCCCGGATATCCGGGTTGTTCTTGTGTAGCTGGTACATGCATTTCCCGAACAGAATGGTCTTCTTCTTGCCGAGCGTGGGTTGCATCGACTTCCCGGTAAGGACCTCCACATCATCCCATGGTTCTCCCTTCCATGCGAAGGCAATGGCCGCAAGCACCACGCCATTCATTCCAGAACAGTAGGTGCATAAGGTCAGGTCATACTTATGGTACGAGAGACCCTTTATCCCCATCTTCTCCATGGGGAGCGGCAGGCTGTCGTCCTGGCTGTATGGGAAGGTATATTTGTGACGGGAGGCCACTTCTTCCATCTTTTCCCCCACGACCTCCACATCTGACAGATCACAGGACCTGTTCCGATTTTTGGCCGCATGGACGAGATGGGGAACCTCCGAGGGCGCGTATCCCAATATCTTTGCGCCCACCATGTCCGCTGAAAGGACGTCGGCCGATGCCACCACGATATTGCTTCTCCTGACCCGGCCATCAAAACTCGGCCCGCGCTCAGTCGTGTATATCCCGTCAAGAAGCGTCAGCACAGGGGGCATGAGATCAGCCAGTTTGGCAACCCAGTAATTGAGGTTTTTTTCCGGATCGGCATTGTGACATTTCTTCCTGGAGTTGATATCGATCATCCCCTTGAGGTTCTTGATCCCTAAGGTCACCACTGTCTGGGCATGAGTTTTCAGCACGGGGATATCCACAACAAAGTCGCTGTCAAGGATATCCGCGTTAAATCTCAACGTATCCCCGTTGCCTAAATCCACCTCCCTGAATTCTCTTTCAAAGACATTGATGGACTTGACGCCATATCTCTTGTTCAGGAGATTGTATCCCAGGCTTTCAAAGGCATGGGCCGGCGTCTCCTTATCTTTGATTTGTCCCACGATCCCTTCCCCGATGATAATGTCGTCGATCCCCCGTTCCTTGAGGAGGATGACAATATCCTCAACCATGCGGGAAGTTGTGATCACTCCCCATTTGGGGAAAGTCACCTTACGGGTCCAGAAGACGATGTTGGGTTTAATAAAGACCCTGGCCTTGGCGGGCATCCGATCCAGACCCCTGCAAAGTTCAACGGCTTTCCGGACCGATTCCACAGGTTTCTCATATCTCACAATAGCGACGGCCGTTTTACTCATGATGAAGTTCTCCTTTCCTTACTACGGAGACCTTTGAAAAATGTTCAATTTTGGTCAAGATCAAGGAAGGCGAGAATTTCAACCACAGGAATATATTGAATATTTCGAGGATTGAAATTTGAGCCTGACGCCGAGATTGGCCAAAAGGGGGCGTTTTGCAAAGGTCTCCTTAAATGACTATAAATTCGCAAACAGCATTCTTGAGAACCACCCCCCGCTCGGTACTGACCTTGACCATACAACGGCCCCTGTCCAGCCAGCACCGGACGGTCAGGGTATCTCCGGGGTAAACAACATCGGAAAAACGCCCCGTGAAGCTCCTGAGCCGATCTGCGTCACCCCCCAGAACACCGTTGACAACGGCCCTGACGGCAAAACCGTAGGTACAGAGTCCGTGGAGAATCGGCCGGTCGAACCCGCCCCGCATGGCGGCTTCCGGATCTAAGTGGAGAGGGTTGAGGTCGCCGCTGAGGCGGTACAAAACGGCCTGATTTTCAGCGACCCTACAGGAAAGGGTGAGATCCGGCTCGACACCCTCGGGAGGGTCAAGGGGCTCGGTCTTGGGTCCGGGATCTCCTCCAAACCCCCCGGCGCCAAGATAGAATATAGCCCAGTCGGCATTGTAAAGGTGATTCCCGTCATCAGTATGACCGGATACATGGATATGAAAAACAGCACCTTTTCCTTTGTCGTAGATATTCGTCACCTCACCCACCTGAACGACCTTTCCTTGAGGAGGAAAAGGCCGGGAGAGCCGGATGGTCTGCTCGCCATGCAGCATCAGGGACCATTCAATATTTTCTCCCACGTACGGAAAGGCCCTGATGGCAGGTACCACACAGAAGCTCGGGAGGACCTTCATCCCGCCTGGGGCGCCTTCATAGACAAAAGACAGCTGGTCGGCAGACGCGCCCACACCTAAGGCATAGAGGGCCACGTCCCGCCAGGTATATTCAAAAACGACCGGTTCGGTCTTCTTACCGATAACACTCAGGTCTACTGAGGGCATCCTCAACCTCCTTAACCTATTTTTCCGAGTAATCGTACCAGCCTTTTCCTGCCTTCTCGCCGTATTCACCTTTAATGTAATGCTCCACCAATGTGGGAGGCGGAAGCAGCGAACGGTCACCGCTCGCCTTAAAGGCCTCCAAAGCCATTGTGTAGGCCAGGTCAATCCCGGTGAGATCCTGAAGCCGGAACGGGCCCATGGGATGCCCGGCGCCATAGACGCAGGCCTTGTCAATATCCCCGTATGTGGCGACGCCCATCTCTAAAAGCCATTGAGCCTCGCGAATAATGGCACCGAATATGCGGTTTAGGAGAAATCCTTCCACCTCCTTTTTCACGTGCACCGCCACCTTGTCCAGCCGGTCACACAGATTCATTGAGATCCGTGCGGTTTCATCCGACACATGAGGCCCCTGCACCACCTCCACAAGCTTCATGACCAGCGCAGGATTGAAGAAGTGAACATTAACGACCTTTTCAGGCCGCGAGGTAACGTCCGCAATCCGGGAGCTGACAATGGCAGAGCTGTTGGTGGCCAGGATTGCGTGGGAAGGCGCCATTCTGTCAAGCTCTGCAAAAAGCTTTCTCTTGACGTCAACAACTTCAATGATCGCTTCAATAACATAGTCGGCATCTTTTACCGTTTGCTCCAGGCTCGGGGTGAATGTCAGGTTTTCACGTGCCCTTTCAGCCTGCTCTGCTGTCAGTCTCTCTTTTTCCACCCGCCCGGGCAGGTACCGGTCAACAAAGGCCTCGGCCTTTTTCAGTGTTGCCCCGTCACTGTCTGTGCAGATGCTCTTGTAGCCGTGCATGGCACACAGGGTAACGATCTGGTGTCCCATATTCCCGGCCCCGATGACGCCAATGGTCTTTATATCGTCAATGTTCATCTCAGTGTCCCCCTTTGCTCTCTGATTTTATTGGAATATTTACTCCCCTTCCCCCATGATTCGGGCAATCTCTTCGCGGTGGTAGACCGGGTCTCCCATCATCACCTCGTTGGCCTTGGCCCGCTTCAGAAAGAAATGGAGGTCGTGCTCCCAGGTAAAGCCGGTCCCGGCTAACACCTGGATTGCAGCACAAGCGACATTCTTGAAATTCTCGGTGCAGTAGGCCTTGGCTGCCGACGCAGAGAGCGCAACCTCCCTGGGGTTTCCATGATCCTGGGTCCATGCGGCCCAGTACAAAAGAGACCGCGCGCTCTCCACTTCCAGAAACATCTGTGAGCATCGGTGTTTGACAGCCTGGAAAGCGCCAATCGGCTGATCAAACTGGATACGTTCCTTTGCGTACTGTGTCGCAATTTCCATGCACCTTTCGGCGCCGCCCACGCTCTCCGCGCAAAGCCCTACCTGGGCCCGCTTCAAGGACCTGGCAAGATAGTCCCAGCCCCGGTCTCTCCGGCCCAACATATCCTCCTGGCTCACAGCCACGTCCCTGAACTCCACAGCACAAAGCTTCCGGGTGCTGTCCATGCTCGGGAGGAGCGAGATGGAGATCCCCTCAAGCCCGGAATCCAGGATAAAAAGAGAGGTCCCGTCGCGCGAATCCCCTCCGTCACCGGTACGGGCAGCCACGATTATAAAATCGGCCGTGTGGGCATCGGGCACAAAGAGCTTTGTCCCGCTCAGGAAAAACCGATCACCGTCAGCACGGGCCTCCATCCGGATATAGTCCAGATCGGCGCCGCCATCCGGTTCGCTCAAGGCAAGGGTCCCGCGCAACTCACCTGTTGCGATCCCTGTCAGATATTTTTCCTTCTGTGACTCATCACCGGCCTCCTTAACGGTTTCGCCGGCCAGCAGGACAGTGGAGAAAAGCGGGCCGGGGGTAACGCGCCTCCCCATCTCTTCAAATATCACGCACAGGTCCATGAGATCCATGTCAAGACCGCCATAGACCTCAGGAAGGAGCATGGCGGTCCAGCCCATCTCCACCATCTTTCTCCATGAATCGTCTGTAAATCCGCGGGGATCTTCGAACATCTCGCGGACATATTCCATAGGACACTCGTTATCTATGAATCGGCGCGCCTGTCTGGCAATTTCCACCTGGTCATCGTTCAATTTGATCTTCATGGTTTCCTCCTTTACCCCCTCTGGGCCCTGGACGCATCCTTGGGCAGGCCCAGAACACGTTCGCCGATGATATTCCGCTGAATTTCCGAGGTCCCGGCTTCAATGGTATACCCTTTTGACCTCAGGAAGCTGTGCTGCCACCGCCCCTCGTGCACAGACCAGGGTGAGCCTTTCATGATCTGGCTGAAGGGACCCTGCAATTGCATGACGGCCTCATGGGTACGTTGCCCTGTCTCGCTCCACAGGAGCTTGCCGATGGACCCCTCAGGGCCGGGAACCCCCCCTTCCAGGAGCTGACTGATGCTCCGGTACCCGTGGCACTTCAGGACCATGGTCTCGATCCACGCCTGGGCAAGCTGCTGCCGGAAACGAAGATCTTTGATGACCGGGCGCCCTGATCGCTTGACCTGCCGGGCGACCTCGAACATATTCTCTATCCCTTTCAGTTGGGCGTTGGCGATCATGGCATCCCCCATTGCCCGCTCGAACATCAGCGTGGTAATGGCGATCATCCACCCCTGGCCTTCCTCTCCCACAAGCATGTCGGCTGGAACCTTGACATCATCCATGAAGATCTCGTTGAATTCCTTATCTCCCGTAATCTGGGTAATAGGTCTTACCTCCACCCCGGGGGCCTTCATGTCCATGAGAAGATAGCTCAACCCCTTGTGCTTTGGCACGTCCGGATTTGTCCTCACCACCATGACCGCATAGTCGGCCATATGGGCAAAACTCGTCCACACCTTCTGCCCGTTGAGCACAAAGTGATCTCCTTTATTCACGGCCCGGGTCGACACGTTGACAATGTCAGACCCGGCATTGGGCTCGCTGAAACCCTGGCACCATATATGCGTCCCGTCGAGGATCTTTGGAAGAAACCTTTTTTTCTGATCTTCAGTCCCGCAGGTCAGGATGGTAGGGGAGACCAGACCTATGGTTACCACCAGAGGGTGCCTGAACTCCGAACACATGGCGGCCATGGTCTCGGAGACAATAAGTTCCTCCTCGAGAGGCCGGCCCTGTCCCCCGTATTCCTTGGGGTATTGCCTCGCTGCGTAGCCCGCATCGAACAGCCGTTTCTGAAAGTCGCGGGCCGCCGCCTCCCACTCCGCCATCGATTCAAAGGAGCGCGGGGTGTCGGTCCCCCTGACCTCGGAAAGGGTCTGTTCCAGCCAGGAGGTGAACTCCTGCCTGAATGCCTGCTGCTCTTCGGTAAATCGAAAATCCATTTTTAATCCTCCTCTCAAGCCTTTGGTTTGATGACCACGGCCGGCCGGCTCCGGGAAAACCTGAAGCCTTCAGTTTCCTTGATGTTTCCGTATTTCCCCTCAAGCTCTTCTAACGGACCGGCATCCAGTGCCCTCACCGGGCAGGCCTCGATACAATTCGGCAGATTCCCCTGGGAAAACCGGTCCAGGCAGAAGGTGCACTTCCTCATCCTGGCACCTTTTTCAGGGCCAAACTGAGGGGCGTCATAAGGGCAGGCCTTGAGGCATTTCTCGTCGCACACGTCATTCCCCAGGCAGGCCTCGTTGTCTACCAACACGATTCCGTCCTCTTCTCGCTTTTTGATGGCACCGGACGGACAGGCCGGGACGCACACCGGACTGAGGCAGTGCCAGCACGGCGCAATCATGTAACTTACAGAGGGGTCCGGGAACCTCCCTTTTTCGGTATAGACAATCCGCATCCAGTTTTCCGGCCCGGCCGGGATGTCGTGCCAGTCCTTGCAGGCAACCCGGCATGCGCTGCATCCGGTACACCGCGTCTGGTCGAAATAGAAACCGATCTGCATGTTTCAACCTCCTCAGGCCTTCTCTGCCTGAACCAGGGACGTGTTCATAACGCAGGCCCCGCCCCCCGAATAGGCGTCGCTGGTCAGCGTGTTGGCACAGGCGCCCTGATCAACGCCCTCCTCATCCGGATCATACCAGCTACCTTCGAAGATGGAAACCACGCCCGGGATGATTCTTTCGGTTACCCAGGCGGTGATGGCCACCTTTCCCCGGTCATTAAACAGGTAGATCCTGTCTCCGTCTCTGATCCCCCGGGCCTGGGCATCAACAGGATTGATCCAGGCGCGGTGCGGCTCCACTTCCCTCAGCCATTCCACTTTGTACAGCTCCGAATGGACCCTGTTTTTGGGGTGAGGCGTGAGAAGCTGAAGCGGGTATTTCTTGAACAAAGGATCGTTTCGGTCCTCCGGTGTGGTCATATACTTGGGGATGGGTGGGCAAAGCGGATGGTTCACGTCTGCTGTGCGCTGAGAAAATATTTCAATCTTACCCGACGGCGTGGGAAAAGGGTTTTTTTCAATATCCTCAATCTGCTCCCTGAACGCGACAATTGGCTCCGGGAGTTTGACCCGGTGAATCCCTTCCCGCTTGAACTTTTCATAGTCCGCAATCAGAGGTCCGGTTTCCGGGTTCTTCTCCACAAACATCCTGAGCCACTCGTCTTCAGAATAAGGGTTGAAATCCTGAATGCCAAGCCGTTCTGCCAGTTCGGTTACAATGTCAAGATCAGACTTGCACTCGCCTAACGGTTCGATGGCGCGGTTGACATAAGTGAAATAGGGGCCGGACGGCCACGGACGGGTCAGATCACTTCTTTCCGCAGAGCTGGTCACCGGCAGGAGCAGGTCCGCATATCTGGCCTGAGGGGTCATGAACAGTTCGTTCACGGCAAAAAACTCGAGCTTTTTGAGGGCACGGGCTGCCTTGTTGCTGTTTCCTGTCTGGTTCAGGTAATTGTTGCACATGGACCAGGCCATCCTGATGTCCGAGGGATACCCGCCTTCCTTTCCCCGGAGGATAGCATCAAAGATCTTATTGATATGAACCCGCTTCACCACACGAAGTCTGATGTCAAGGGTCCCTTTAACCCTGGGGCCATCCAGCTCAAAGGGGTTCTTTCCCGGTGGTATGGCCGACATGCGGAACATATGGCCAACAGGAATCCCCATGAGACCACCCCCAGCACTCCCACCCGGCCGGCCCACGTTGCCGGTCATGGCGCACAAGGTGGCCGCACACCGGTTATACTGCTCCCCCATGGCGCTCCGGGCCGGTCCCTGGCAGTCCATCAGCGCCGCAGGCCTAATAGTAGCGTATTCCCTGGCCAGCCGCACTATTGTCGCTGCAT
This sequence comes from Desulfobacterales bacterium, assembly GCA_014382905.1. Lineage (GTDB taxonomy): Bacteria > Desulfobacterota > DSM-4660 > Desulfatiglandales > Desulfatiglandaceae > JACNIU01. The sequence continues at coordinate 8,250 of JACNIU010000471.1, read as the reverse complement.
CAACCCCTGAGATCTCGGAGGCCCACGCAGGGGTCTTCTCTATTCCGTCCTCCTGGCCCAGGACATATTCTTTGAACTGCTCGAACCCGACCGTGTACGTATCCAGAAACGACTGGTCATGCAGGCCTTCCCTGATCATGACATGGGCCATGGCCACCATGACCGCCGTGTCGGTGCCGGGCCTGATCGGAATCCACTCATGGGCCACGGTAGCGGCTGTATCATGGTAACGGGGATCTATGGAGATGACCTTTGCACCATTTTCCTTTGCCCGTATCAGATGATACATGGTGTTGGTCCCGGAGATCATCCGTGCCGGGTCCCAGCCCCACAGAATGATCAGTCTGGAATTGAGCATGTCCTCTCGGCTGTGACCGACCATGACAGATCCGTACTGGGTCAGCGATGCCCAGACCGCGCCCTCCGAGGAGATGTTTCCGTAATGGGTTACAAAACCGCCGAACCGGGCTAAGAGTCGAAACGCGGCTAACCCTGGGTTATGGAGACTGGCCAGATAACCACCGCCCGTGGCCAAAAAGATCCCCTGGTTCCCATAGGTTTCCTTGACCCTGATAAGTTCCCTGGCCAACATATCGAGGGCCTCGTCCCAGGAAATCCGCTTAAACTTCCCTTCTCCCCTGGCACCCGCCCGCTTCTGAGGATACATGAGCCGTTCAGGGTGATGGACCATCTGTCGGTAGGCCCGGCACCTGAGGCAGGTCCTGAGCTGATCGGGCTCGGCAGCATCATCGCCCTCGATCCTTATAATTGTGTTTCCCTTGACGTGCAGCCTGAGGGGGCATCTTCCCCCGCAATCGAAGGTGGATGTAGCCCGGACGATTTTCACCTGATTATCCGTCCTGTCTTTCTCTTCAGTTTTCATGGATTCCCTCCGGGCTAAAACTTCATCCCCGGCAGATTCAGCGACGCCGTATTACCGCCGTCAACCGGGAGGGCCTGCCCTGTGATATAGCTGGCCTCGTCGCTTGCCAGGAAAAGGATGGCCCTGGCCACCTCCTCCGGGGCCCCATATCGCCTCAATTCACAGCGGTAGCCTAACTTTTGTTCTTTCCCCTTTTCTCTCGCATAGTCGAAAACCGGCTTGGTCATACCCGTCTCAATAAGCCCGGGGCAGACAGCGTTTACCCTCACATTGTACCCCCCGAGGTCGCAGGCAGCGGTCTGTGTCAGATTGATGAGCGCTGCCTTGCTGGCGCTGTAGGCGTTACCACCGGCACCCGATCGGATCCCTGCTACCGAGGCTGTATTCACAATAGCGCCGTATCTTCGCTCCTGCATGTGTCCGGCTACGTGCTTTATTCCGAATACAGCCCCCATGACGTTAACACCAAAAATCGTGGACCACTCACCTGCATCCTGTTCTTCCAGTTTTGACAATCTTCCGGAAATCCCGGCATTGTTGCAAAGAATATCTATCCCAGAGTATGTCTGTATGGCGAACTCGATCAGCTTCATGACTTGTTCCTCTACGGCCACATCCGTAATCCTTGTGACAGCCTCCCCGCCTTCGCCTTTTACACGTCTCAGGGTCTCGTTCAAACCCTCTTCGTTGACATCCGCAATAACCAGCTTTGCCCCTTCCCTGGCAAATATCACGGCAGTTGCGCGACCGATACCGCTCGCCGCCCCCGTGATAACCGCGACCCTTCCCTCCAAGCGCCCTTCATTTTTCATAGTATCCTCCATGTCTGATACGGTTTCGACCGAATCGCACGGGTATCCGGTCCCTCAAAACGCCCTGATCCGTTGGCCTGTGGTCCTTAGCAATTATTCGTTCTTTCAGCGTTTTTCAACAGTCATCGGCAGGTGTTGATACCCAAATATTTTTTTAGATGTTTTCATATATACATCTTGTAGACGGCTAAGTAAAGATCATATGGCCTCCTGTCAAATCCTGGCCTGAAGACGCCACCATGACACCGGCACAGCGCGGAAACCGCATGCTCTTGCAACTGGTGATGGAGAAGCATGGCTTCATGCCCTATTCAAAAGAATGGTGGCATTCCAACCCTTGAGGGGGAACCGTACCCCGACACATACTCTGATTTTCGGGTCAACCCTATTCCCCAGTCGCGATAAAGGCTTGAGATGCTTCAGTGGCCTTTTTGTCTTGACTTATTCAGCCGTTTGTCGTTCCATGGATTGTGATAGTCTTACCAACTGTTTAGCCTCTATCTGTAAGTCTAGCCCATGAAGTAACAACTTAGGGAATGGAATTTTACAATTTCGAAAGGAGGTCCAAATGCTGGGAAAGGATAAAAGCAGTAAAACCATCGACGAACCGATCATGAGCCCTGCCAGACCTGTTTCTTCAGAAGAAAAGACCGTCATCGGAAGGGAGATCAGCATCGAGGGCACTGTCCGCGGGAAAGAAGATCTGCTCATTGAGGGTTCAGTGAAGGGGAGCATCGAGTTGGAAGGACGTCACCTGACAGTCGGGAACCATGGCCTGGTTGAGGCTGACATTCAAGCAGAAAACGTGACCATCAAGGGCCGTGTTGTTGGTAACGTTAACGCTTTTGCCAAGGTCGCCATTACCAAAGATGCTGACTTCCAGGGCGAGATTAAATCTCAAAGCATCTCCGTGGAGGACGGGGCCTATCTCAAGGCAGTGATCGAGCTGGAGAAAGAGCCACAGAAAAAAAACATCCGTGCAGTCAAGCTGGGTGATAAAAGTGCCTCAGATGCGAGCCAGGAACCGGCCATCCTGACTGCTGGAGCCGATAAGGTGATGTGATCTTTGGGAACCCCGTTCCAACGCTTTTCGAATCATTCCCAACCTGAGCCTCATCTTGCCGACTATACCAGTACCGCTCTTCCCCTTTTCTTGGAAAGTCTTGAGCGGGTGCAGGGCTGTCACGTGCTGGATGTGGGGTCGGTCTGCGGTGACAACATCAGGTTTTTTGCTCAGCGAGTGAAAAGACTCTATATCTGCGATATGTTTTTTCATTTAGGCCGAGTTCCACGCGGAGATCCCCCTCCAGGCCAGATTTGGACACAGATGGACTTTCCTCCCAGGACCTTCCACGGAATTCTGCTGTGGAACCTGATAGACCACCTGGATGATGGAAAAGTCGGTAGAGTAGTGGAAGTATGTCACGATATGATGAGGCCTGGAGGCATGGTATTCGTGTCCCTTATGGGCAAAATGGCTGAGCCGGTAATGCACTCCTTTGTCATAAGACCCGACTACCGGCTACATATACGCCCCGATACCGCTGTACATCTTCCCCTCCACGTTCGCAACAATCGTGAAGCGATAGCCCTCTTAGCCCCATTCAGGCTAACCAAGTCTTTCCTCTATCAAAACGGTGTCAGAGAGCTTCTTCTCAAACGCGATTAAGCTCTTACCTTTAGGAAGGGAGGCTGAGATTGAAACGATCCATATTTCTAATCTTCCTCATGGTGACGGCCACCGCGTTGATTATTGGGTCGAGCCTGAAATCCCCAATTACTGTGGCGGCTCAGTCTTCATCCAAATACGAAGGTTACATTGGCTCCACGAGTTGCAGGGAGTGTCATGAAAAATTTTACAAACTGTGGGCCCCTTCACACCACGGCCTGGCCATGCAGCATTACACCCGGGAGCTGGCCCGTAAATCTCTGACTCCCCAAACCGACGACATTGTGATGGGCGACTACCGTTACCGGGCCGAAATCCAACCCGGCAGGGGGTGGGTCCTCGAGCGGGGGCCTAAAGGTGAAAAAAAATACCCGATGGTGCATGTATTGGGCGGCAAGAACGTATACTACTTCCTGACACCCATGGAACGGGGCCGATTACAGACCCTTCCTGTTGCCTATGATGTTCGTGGGAAGGAATGGTTTGATACGGCGGCCAGCGGCGTCCGCCATTTTCCAGGCCAGTCGGATGGTGGGCCGGTAAACTGGAAAGACCCGGCGTACACCTTCAACACGGCCTGCTACCGGTGCCACGTGAGCCAGCTCTCCACCAACTATGACCTCAAGACGGATACATATAGTACGGTCTGGGCGGAGCCGGGAATCAATTGTGAGAGCTGTCATGGCCCCGGGGAAGAACATATTCGGGTCTGCAGGGCAGCCCCGCAGGGAAAAATTCCGGAGGACCTCAAAATTATCAGAGGCGGAAGGGATTTCACGGTCCAGCAGAACAATGAAACCTGTGCCCCGTGCCACGCCAAGATGCGGCCGCTTACCACCGCTTTCAAGCCGGGCGACCGCTTCTTCGACCACTATGACCTTACAACCCTGGAGGACCCCGACTTCTACCCTGACGGCAGGGATTTAGGGGAGAACTACACTTACACCACCTGGCTCATGAGCCCTTGCGCCAAATCAGGCCAGTTAAGCTGCCTCCACTGCCACACTTCCAGCGGTCGATTCAGACAAAAAAACGATCCCAACACGGCGTGCACACCTTGCCACCAGAAAAGGGTTGAAGACGCATCAACACACACCCGGCACAAGACCGGCAGTAAAGGGAATCAGTGCATCTCCTGTCACATGCCAATGACCGAGTTTGCCCGGATGCGGCGAAGCGATCACTCCATGTTGCCGCCGACACCAGCCGCCACCATCGCTTTTCAGTCCCCCAATGGCTGCAATCTCTGCCATAGGGATAAGGATGCTGCCTGGGCAGATCAATGGGTCCGAAAGTGGAGAACAAGGGATTATCAGGCCCCGGTGCTCCACCGGGCCGGACTCGTTGAAGCGGCCAGGAAGCGGGATTGGGAAAAGCTGCCGGAAATGCTTGAGTATATCACAAACAAAGATCGCGACGAGGTCTATGCCGCTTCCCTTATCCGTTTGCTCGGAGCATGCGAGGATCCCATCAAATGGCCAGCCATACTAAAGGCTGCAAAAGACCCTTCTCCGCTAATACGTGGCACTGCCGTAGAATTAATGAGGGCGATGCCTTCGAAGGAAACCGGAGAGGTCCTTCTTGGGGCAACAGGTGATGACTATCGCTTAGTCCGGGTTCGCGCCGCGGCCTCGCTGGCCAGCTACCCCAGGTTGCTTGCAAGAATCCTTGAGAAAGACCAAGACCTCAAGAACCTCCATAATGCCACACAGGAGTTTCTGACTTCCCTTCTTTCCCGTCCTGACCAGTGGACCTCTTATTACAATCTGGGGAACTATTACATGGAGCGCGGGGATATTTCTGCCGCCCTTGCGGCATACCGGACCTCCTTGACCCTGGAGCCCCGTGCAGTGATGGCAATGGTCAATACATCCATGGCCTATGCCCGGGCAGGGGAGAACGCGAGGGCCGGAGAGTTCCTGAAAAAGGCCCTGCAGATTGAGCCCCTTAATGCTGCTGCAAACTTCAACATGGGGTTGCTGAGGGCTGAACAGAGGGATGTTTCCGGCGCGGAAAAGCATCTTCGTGCGGCATTAAAGGCAGATCCAAAGATGCACCAGGCAGCTTACAACCTCTGTGTCCTGCTGGCGAATGAGCATCCCAAAAAAGCCATTGAACTGTGCATGAAGGCGTTTGAACTCAACCCCAATCCCAAATACGCTTATACCATTGCCTTCTATATGAGGCAAAACGGGGATGAAAAGGGGGCCAGCAATATGCTGCGGCTGATTATCGAGCAGTGGCCGGCCTATGCTGACGCTTATCTGCAACTGGGAGATATCTATGAAAAGACAGGCAGAAAGAAAGACGCTGAGGCCCTTTATATAAAGGCCCTGAAAAACAAAGGGGTTTCAAGACAGGATAGTCTGCGCTTGGATGCAAAACTGCGGGCGCTGTCACCGGAAGCAAGTGACAAGGTGAACAAGAAATAAGATGTTTGACTTGAGATTTGTTACCTGTTGATGGACCCCTCTCCCAGACTGCAAAGACCGCGGAGGCAGATTCGCCTGTATTTCGGGTCCGGAAACTCTCCCGGTTCAATCTTGACCACACGGTTTCCTTTAACATGGGCTAAGATACCACAGGCATCAATCCCGCAATGGGCCGGGCAAACTGTCCTCGCATGTCTGAGCGCTTCCTTTTTCGCCATAAGCAAATCTCCCCATTCTTGATCCGTAAAAACCTTGAACTTCCGCTTGACTCTTCCACATTTATACAGTACACTTTGCCGGCCTTTAAGTAAAGGTCAGAGGTTCACCTCAGTCACACTCCATCCTGAAAATGGAGTTTTTTCCGTTGTATACGGGTGTCAAGGGGAGGAACTCAACATGAAAATCCTGGCATTGAACGCCACATACCGCCCGAACAAGACGACGACTCAACTGACCTTAAAGGCGCTCGAGGGAGCCGCTTCAATGGGAGCAGATACCGAAATGGTGATGCTTCGCGAGTGCAGAATAGGATTGTGCACCAATTGCCTAAAATGTTATAAGGATCTGGAGTCCGAGATCCTCCCTTGTTCGTTAAGCGACGACATGGATGCAATCCTTTATCGCGGAGCATTGTGAAGCTTGCAAGTAGTTTCAGTCGCCCTTACAAGACCATCGCTTGCCGCCCCTGACCACAGCCGGAGACGACATGTCAAAAGCACAATCTTCAAAAAAAATCGAGATGTTGGTGCAACTGTCATCCGTAATCAACTCGTCTTTAGACATCGTTGAAGTCTTGAACAACGCCATTCGCTTTGTGGAGGAGCTGATAGATGCGGAGGGGAGTTCGATTTTTGAGGTGGATGATACAACAAATGAATTGTTTTTTAGGGTCCTGCGGGGAGAGGCGGTGCACAGGGCCAAAGAGATCCGGATGAAGTTTGGCGAAGGGGTAGTAGGATGGGTAGCAGTTTCCGGCGAACCTGTGATTATTTCAGATACGGAAAAGGATGCTCGATTCAGTTCAAAGGTTGACTTGATAACGGGGCTAATAACCAAATCCATCATCGCGCTGCCGATCAAGAACAAAGGGAGCCTGATCGGCATCCTGGAATTAATCAACAAGCGCGGGAGCACGCCTTTCAATGCAGAAGATCTCGAGGTCTTGACCATTGTCGCTAATCAGATCGGGATTGCCATAGCCAACGCCAAATTATACGAGCGGTTACAGGAGAAATTTTCGTTGACCCGGGCTGAATTGAAGAAAACCCAGGAACAGTTGATACGTTCAGAGCGCCTCTCTGCATTGGGACAGCTCTCGCAGGGAGTGGCGCATGAAGTTCGAAATCCGGTCATGAGTATCGGTGGGTTCGCACGCCGCCTCAAGAACAAGCTGCAACATGACAAAACCCTTGGCGGTTACGCAGACATTATTATCAAGGAGGCAGCCCGCCTGGAGCAGATGGTGAAAGACATTGAACAATACGCCACCATGTCGGAACCGGACATACACGTAATGAAACTTTCAACTCTGCTCCAGTATACGCTAACTACCTGGGAGCGGGAACCCTATGCTGGCAAAATAGAGATCAAGCTGCAGTCACCTCCTGAAGATCCGACCATTTCTGCAGACAAGGCACAGATGGCGCAGGCGTTGATCAACCTATTCCGCAACTCTGCCGAGGCCATGCCGGACGGGGGAACCATCTCCGTTTCAAGCTCCTGGGAGGGTAACTACTTAGCTATTTGTGTCAAGGATAATGGCCCGGGTATTGGCCCTGAAGATCTGCCCCGCATTTTCGATCCCTTCTTTACGGCAAAGCCCAAAGGTTCCGGTCTGGGCTTGACCGCGGTAAACCGGATTGTAAGTGACCACCGAGGTGAAGTGAAAGTGTCGTCGAAGCCAAACACCGGAACTGAAGTCAAACTTTACCTTCCACGTTTTTCTGACAGCTACAAAATGTAAGAAGGTAAAAGGAGGTGCTATGTTAGAGAAAGTCAAAGAATATCTCGTAAGAAATTAGGCTATGAAAATGAATATACATTCGAAATCATTGCGGCCCATCATGAGAATTTCAATGGGTCTGGTTATCCAAAAGGATTAAGGGGAACCGATATCCCGTTAGGCGCCAGGATCGTCGGCATAGCAGACAGATATGATGCCCTGACCTCATGGCGGCCATACCGGGAAAAATGGGATTACAGGGCCGCCTACGCGGAAATCGAAAAAGGAAAAGATAAGGGTAAAGCCGATCCCGATGTGGTAAATCATTTGGGTAAGCTGCTTAATTTAGGGGAAGCATGAAACAGGGCTGCGAAATATGACACACGGTTATGTCACGGTGAAATGGATCTCATCGAACTCGGGCCTCCCCTGATATTTTTTCATGTAAGACCCCGGTATCTTGTCCATCTTTTCGATACTCGAAGGATCCACGGGGATGCCGGCCCTGTGAA
>JACNIU010000481.1 GCA_014382905.1 Desulfobacterales bacterium | reverse complement strand
TCAAATCACTCTTTCCCAATGAATCCAGACTATTTGGAATCATGGAAGGAACGTGTTTGTCCCGTCCGTTCCTCAGAACGATGGCGGAGCAAGCAAAGAGAACTGAAACAAATGCCATCTCTGCCCGATGTTCGGCATTGGATCGCGTTATACCTGATGAAGATGTTAATATGAGCATAATCATTTATATGTCGGAGTAGAATTAGCAGTTAAAGGTAAGTCAATCAAAGATTTGACCCCTCTATTTCTTTGTCTTGACTTCTATAGAATCTTGAAGAATCACTTCTTCAAAGAAGGCCATTTTTTGATATCCTCCCCTATCGATGGATGTTACCAGGCCTATGAAGGGGAAAAGCCCCCAGACGGTTGATAGGGGTTTTCACCGTCCGATGCGCGCCGTTTCTCCGCCACCTCTTTGATGTACCTGGCAAACTCGGGGTAATGGGTTAGAACGCGCTCAAAGGTGTCCTTGTCCAAGGTGTACAAATCGCAATAGTCCATGGCTCGCACGCTCGCCGAGCGAGGCTGACTGAACAGGAGTGCAATCTCACCAAACAGGTCTCCATCCCCAAGGGTTGTCAGAATAGTTTTTCCATCCGGGGAAATCACCTCCAGCGTTCCGTGGCTGATGAAATACATGTGCCGGCCGATTTCCCCTGCCCGGAAAATATAGGTGCCGGGGGTGAAGATGACAGGGCGCAGTTCAAAGGCGATATCCCGTATAAGCTCCAAGCCGCCTCCCTTCAGAAAAGGGACCTTTTCGATGAATTCCCGCTTGAGAAGGAGAGAAACCTCCCCCTGGAGGCTGGGGGGAAGACCGCTGAGCACGGCAGACTCATCATATCCGAGGCGGTGTTCCCAGAGGTATGAATAATAGTCGTAAATCCGGCGCTGCAAGGAGTTGGGAATGTGCCGGTACCTTAGAAAGGTTGCGAGTTTTTCCATAGTTGCCAGGTAATGTGCCCTGGCCATATCAATATTGGCCAACAAATTTGCCACGTTTCCAATTACATACCCATATACGCCAACTCCAAGAACCATGACAACCATGGTGTACGCCATTTGAAGGTTCGTCTTTGGGGTGATATCCCCGTACCCAACGGTCGTCAGGGTCGTAATGCACCAGTAAAGCGCCTGCACATACTGGTCCCAGGCATTGCCTGCCTCAAGAGGTCTGTGCAGCCACAGCCAGCCGCAGGCCAGCCAGTGGGCGGTCAAGGTGAGCCAGAAAAGAAAGGTGGCCAATCGCAAGGCCGTGCCGTGAAGGATCTGGCGCCGCCGCCGGTGGTAGAGGAACTGGCCAACACGCGCCAGTTTCAAGACCCGCAGCACTTGCAGGATGGGTATGCCAAAAATCGCGGTAAAGGGAATGGTCGGCAGAAGATCCACCACAAACCAGCCCTTGAGATAATGAACGACCCTGGCGCGCCTATTGGAGATCACCTGCCCCTGAACCAGGCCAGGGCGGAAAAAGTTGATGAGCATGTCCGCAAAAAACACCAGAGCGATCCCCCAGTAGTGCACTTCGAAGACCATGGTCTGTTCAGGAAGCTGAAAAACCAACCGCACCGGTATGGCAAGGGCTGCGGAAGTTGCGCTCAACATAACCAGGATATCCCAGAGACGAAATAGCATTTCAACCCAACTCCTATGTATAAAATTCTCACTCTGTTGTTTATACTTAACTCCTCTAAAAGTCAATGGAAACTGGGCCCGTTAACCAGTGACTGCGCCATGACAGTATTGAAAAAGAAGTATATTATTGAAAATGCACAGGGGATGTTGTGCATTCTCATTTGATTTGACACACGAACGCATTCCCAAACGCATTCCCAATATATTCCGCTATCAAATACAAAAATACCTACCACCTCGTGCGTGTCCCATTTCCCGTTTCCGGATGGACACACGCTAAGTTTAGACAGCATGGCTTTCTACCATGGCGTAATGGACCGTTCATGAAACCGTTTACGGGGGGTGCTGCATATGACCAAAAAGCAAATGAGGATCATGCTGGGATACAATGCCTACTTCACGGCTGATACGGTGTTGGAAGTGGCCAAGGAGCATGTCAAGGCATTTAATGCCGAGCTCTATGTCGTGACCTCGGTTGTCGGGCATTCTCTGGATGAGACCGGAAAACTGGCCAATGAAGAGGCTCAAAACCGGCTGGACCGCCTTCAAGCCTCCTTGGAGCGGGAGGGGATTCCTTACAAGCTGTATGTAATGGTGCGCGAAAAAAGTCCAGGCGAAGATCTTATTAAATTTGCAAAAGAAAACGACATCGACGAGATGGTCGTAGGATTCAAGAAAAGATCTGCCATTGGTGAGATCGTGTTCGGTTCAAACTATCGCTATATGATCGGACACGCTCCGTGCCCGATCGTAACGGTCAATATATAGACATGGACCTTTACAGCAACTCTTGTTTTGTCAGACCGCCTCAAGCCCTGTTTCCGGTTCAATGCAGGCACTGTGCAGCCGGGGAAGCGGGGAAAGGTGACACGATAGGTCATACAATCATGCGCTCTCTGACAATTCCTTCAGTTCTTTAGCCTCCATATAAAACCAAAATATGAAAGCCGGCAAAGGCACAACAGGCAAGACTGGCCGTGTATCACTTTTGATCCTGATATTTGCCTACATCGGGTTGATCGTTGCCGACCCGGCCACCAGCCCTTTTTATGCCATTGAAAGTGCTTTGGGAACAATGGGCTATGCCCTGATCGTTCCCACAATGCTGTTTGTTATTGCAGTGGCCGTTTCCGTGTCTCTGGGGTACATAGCCATTGGCATACGATTCAACAAAGGTGAAGGAGGCCCCGGTCTGGTCTATGAAATGCTGGGCATAAGGTCAGCCGTGTTTGCTGCCGCAAGTTTGATCGAGGACTTTGTCCTGACTGACGCAATTACGATGGCTGCCACGGTTGCCGCACTGATTTCCCACGGGTACACGTTCGAGCTGGATTTTGGGGCGTATTCGGCCCTGGCAGACAGGCTTTTGTTCGCACTGGTTGTTGCCGCTGCCGTGTCTATCCTGATGCGGTGTGGAGACAAGGGCCGGTACGTCTTTGCAGCAACGACATTCGGCTTCATGATTCTTGTGCTATTTACGGTCTTCCTTCCTATCTTGCCGAATGCGAAAGAACTCATGCCTCTGGCCCATAATGTGCACATTCCGGATACATCGGCACTGGAGGGGTTTGCCATGATCGGTGTCATACTGTTTGGTGCTGTTCGTGGATTTGCACTACTCACGGGTTTCGAAGCAAGTGTCGCCGGACTGTCCCACGAATATGACAAACCCAGATGGGCAAGAATTTCTATGGGCGTTGGGACAGTCATCATGGTCCTTGCTTTCACAAGTTTTGTAACGTACGATATTGCCAATACAACGAGAATCCTCGAACTGGAACCCAGGCAAATGGTTTACTGTCGCCTTCAACCTATGGTAAACTGGTCACAGAACGGGCTCATATTTGAGTCGTGCCGTTTTCAAGTATAGGTCTTGCAGTGAGCTGAGTTCGGCCCGAATTTCTGCCGATCTGCTATAAATGCGGAAAAAATAAACACTCAGAGCGGTGATAATGGATGAGATTCCACACAAATACTAATGATTGAAAATTGACAAAAATACAAATAAATCTGTTATCCTTAACTTTTAAGTCTATAATGCCTTAAGGAGGTTTTTGGCTTTGCGAGAGCCCGTTGCTGATTTGGATAGATTCAATAATTTAGTGTCCCTTTCGGGGATGGTTGAAACCCCTCGCCTTCAGGCGAAGAAAGTTTTACGTTGTCGCGGAGCGACTTGTCAGTCCGGCCATAGAGCCGGAATCCAGTGAACGGGATGCCTGGAATTTCTGGATGCCGGATCAAGTCCGGCATGACGGCCGGGAGGGTCCGGCCAGTAAATAGTTGATTTTAATCAACCCTCTTAGAACCCCTCGTCTTGCAGACGAGGGTTGTTCAGTTGTATTGAATGTCATATGGGAAACATTTGCCGACCTTTCCAGACACCCAAAGGCAATGGATTCAAATTCCTTTGACCTTGATGGAGTCGACTCCTTTATCGATATGGCTTTTAAAAACTGTTCTGAGGCTGGATTGATTCCCAAAGACGTAACAGGATCAAAATATCCTCCTTTCAGGCATATTGTCATAAAAGTCTATTATTCAGCACTCCAAATGGGCTTATTGGTTCCTGGTAAAGCAACTCAGACTATGGAATGGAATATGCGAAACGGCCCGTTTCATTTCACTGCTGACGGAGTGCGATACTTTTCTGAAGGATTTGTTTCAGTTGATGATCCAGGAAATTTGGGAATTGTTCTTCAAGAACTTCAAGGTAGGCTACCGTCCGTTGAGGATGGCCAAATCGAACTTCTTCTTGAAGCTCAAAGGTGCCTTAAGTCAAGCTGTAACAGAGCCGCCATGGTTGTTATCGGAGTAGCCAGCGAAGACTCCTGCCTCTCCCTCATAGATTCCCTTAAACTGCCCGACACCAAAAAAGGGCTCTCAGCTTGAGCATGATTGGAAAAGTTGCTGCAATTCAGTCTTTACGCTTACGGGCAGATGGCAACCTGCAAT
>JACNIU010000201.1 GCA_014382905.1 Desulfobacterales bacterium | reverse complement strand
TTAAAATTCATGTCCTTCCTTTGAGCCTTTGTGCCTTAGTGGCTGAACTGTTACCAAATATTCAATCATCAATCTATTGGTCCAGCACCTCGCGTACCTTTCGCTTAAGGGCCTCTGCTGAAATAGGCTTCTGCAGAAACTCTATTCCCGGGCTCAATACCCCATGGCGCAGAATGGCGTTATCAGTGTATCCCGACATATAGATCACCTTCATGTCAGGTCGCAGGGGGCGTAGATGTTCTGCAAGTTCCCGGCCGCCCATCTTCGGCATGACCACATCGGCTATCATGAGGTGTATCTGATCCCCGTGCTCTTCGCTGACCCGCAGGGCCTCTATACCATTTTCCGCCTCTAAGATACTGTATCCCTGTGGCTCAAGGATTTCACAGGCCAGATTCCGAACCTTATCATCGTCTTCCACAATCAGAATGGTCTCGGAACCGGTGAGGTCATGATAGGAAGTTTGTTCCTTCTCTCTTGATAAGGCTTCACCCTCCACCGCAGGCAGGTAGACCTTGAAGGTTGTACCCTGTCCGGGTTCACTGTAAACCCAGATGTATCCCCCGCTCTGTTTCACAATCCCATAAACAGTAGCAAGACCCAGCCCGGTCCCCTTCCCCACCTCCTTGGTAGTGAAGAAAGGCTCGAATATAAGGGACCGCGTCTCCTCATCCATACCCGTGCCGGTATCACTCACCCCGAGCATCACATAGGGGCCTGGTTGCAGACTTACATCGTGCTCCTTGGTATAGTCCTCGTCCAGATCCACGTTGACCGTCTCGATAGTCAGTTTTCCCCCGCCCGGCATGGCGTCTCTGGCATTGATCACAAGATTCATGATCACCTGCTCCATCTGGCCCGGGTCCGCCTCCACCCGCCTCAATCCAGAGGCCAAAACCGTCTCCAACTCCACATCCTCACCGATCAAACGTTCAAGCATCTTCACAAAGCCGGTAATCAGTGCGTTGAGATCCAGAACCACAGGCTGGAGGATCTGCTTGCGGCTGAAGGCCAGAAGCTGTCTCGTTAAAGAGGCGGCACGTTCTCCCCCCCTTTGATCTCTTTCAGATTCCTCCTGAGGGGATCATCCTCGGCAAGACTCATTAATGCAAGATCGGCATGGCCCATAATGCTCATGAGCAGGTTGTTGAAGTCATGGGCAACCCCTCCGGCTAACCTGCCGACGGCCTCCATTTTCTGGGCCTGGCGAAGCTGGGCTTCTAATCTTATCCGGTCGGTGATGTCACGGTTGCTGGTACGCCTGCCGATCCATTTCCCATCCCTGTCATATACCGGTTGGCAGTTATGTGAGATCCAGAGTATATCACCATCCCTAACTATTATACGAAAATCACTATGCTGGGCTTCAGTGTCCTCCATGTGACTTCGCAGGTGCATAGAAACACTCTCCCGGTCATCAGGATGAACAAGCTCCATAAACAACCCGGGATTTTCAAAAAATTCCTCGGCTGAATATCCGGTGGTACGTTCGCACGACGGGGAAACGTAGATATATTTCTGGTCAGGTCCTATCCAGGACTCCCAGTCATAGGTAAAGTCCGCAAAAGTGCGGAAACGCTCTTCACTCTCTTCGAGCGCCTCTTCAGCCCTCTTTCGCTCAGTTATATCGATACAGCAACCCACACACTCCACCGGGGTTCCCTCAGTATCCAGCACCAGCATCCAGCATCGCTACTTCCCGAAAGGACATACCGGAAACCGGCATTCATCACAGTCGAGGCACATTCCCCCGTGCGCCATTGCGGCGAGATCTCTTCTTGTAATGCGTTCTCCGGCCAAAACCCTGGGGAGAATCAGGTCAAGAATAGTGGCGTTGTAGTAGAGAACGCAGGCGGGCAACCCCAAAACCGGAATATCCCCGAGACGCCCGTACAGGAACATGGCCCCGGGGAGAACAGGCGTGCCATAGACTACATCCTCGGCCCCGGCCTCTGCGATGGCCACGCGGGTGATGTCGTCCGGATCAACGCTCATTCCACCAGCCACCATAATGAGTTCCGCCCCATCCTGAAGCAGACGCCTTATTTCTCCTATGACCTTTATCTTGTCATCCGGTGCAAACACTGTCCCTATTATTTCGCAACCGAATAACTGGAGTTTTTTTCTGATGATAGGTGCGAATTTGTCATCAATAAGCCCGTTATAGACCTCATTTCCGGTGATAATTAGTCCGGTTCTGGGCTGTGACAGGGGTTTGACCGAAAAAATCCCACCTGCTTTTTCAGCGACCTCCACGCCTGCAACAAGGGTCTTTTCATCAATAATCAAGGGAATGGCCCTTGCAGCCGCGATAATGTCCCCTTTTTCCACGACACTGTTGTTATGCCTGGAGGCGCAGCAGATATCAGGAACAAGGTTGATCCGGGTGAGGGCCTCCACATTTACCTTCAGAAGGCCACGGAAAGCCGCCTTTAAAGAGATCTTCCCTTCTGAAGGGTTAGGATCAAAAACAACGCCAGAACCTGCCAATGCCACACAGAGTCTGAGAGCGGCTTCGTCTTCGTGGATCTCTCCGGGCACCAGATGTAATACAAACAGGTGTTCCTTTCCCACTCTTCTAAGGTGGGGCAGGTCTTCTTCGGTTATAATGTGCCCTTTCTTAAATGCCGGCCCCTTGAATTGCCCGGGTCTGATTTCTGTGATATCATGGGCCAAGACGGTTCCCACGCCCTGGCCTAAGGGAATGAGGCTTGCTGAAGACTTGAACTTGTTCGCCATAAGAATGCCTTCCTGAAATATGGATTTGAGCGAAGATATTCCACCTTGCGGCATCTTGTCAAGAAACAGGGCCTTTTACAACAATTAATATTTTGTAACACTTTAGCCGATTGAAACAAAGCGTTGGGCCATGAGGGTCTCTTTCCCAAAGGACGTAACAAAATTTTTCCCGAGCGTATAGAACGCCCCCTTGACGTTCAATATAGATTCCGGGCAGGCAGAGTCGATGTCCGCTTAAATAAATACCCTTTTATGGGGCTGTCCATTGACGAATTTGAAGGCCTCGCTGCCGTTCCTATGAAACGATCCACGTATTTACGTCCTTTGGGAAAGAGACCCTCATGGCCCTGGGCAACAAACGAATGACTGTTTCAAGACGCTAAAGTGACATAATATTTTGAACACTGAGGTGATACGAATTGCTGAATGGAATTCGTTTCGTCTTGACAAGTTGAAGACGGATTGGTAGTAGTTACTTTATAGCTAAATAGTAGCAATATCCGGGTGACGGCTTTCTGATACAGCCCACGCCCATGTTCCACAAATAGAGGAGGTAACCCATGAATATCATAGCACAACTTATCGAGATCGTCGGAAAGGAAAATGTATTTGATGACCGCGTTGAATGCCTCAGTTATTCGCGGGACCTTTCCGTCCATGAAGGGATCCCTGATGCAGTGGTGTTCGCATACACGACGGAGCAGATCTCTGCGATCATGCGGCTGGCCAATCAGGAAAAAATCCCCGTTACTGTCCAGGGGTCAGGGACTGCCACAACCGGGGCGTCCCTCCCGGTGGAAGGGGGCATACTCTTAGATGTCCACAGGATGAACAAAATTCTGGAAATCGATAAGGACAATTTCTATGCAACGGTGGAGCCGGGTGTTATCTGCAACCAGCTTAATGCCGAGTTAGGGAAGCTAAATCTTATGTTTCCCCCCAATCCCGGGAGTGAAGCCATTGCCACAATAGGTGGCATGATGTCCACCAACTCAAGCGGGCACCGGGCCGTCAAGTACGGCACTGCAAGGGACTATGTGAAGGCGCTCAAGGTAGTCCTTGCAGACGGAACGATCATTAAAACCGGTTTCAAGACCCCGAAATCATCCTTCGGATATGACCTGAACCGTGTCTTCGCCAGCTCTGAGGGAACCCTTGGAGTTCTTACCGAGATTACGGTAAAGATTCAAGTGCGGCCGGAATACAACGCCCTTGCCTTAGCTATTTTTGATGATCTTTTCGCAGCCGGGGCAGCAGTCACCGACATAATCGGATCGGGCATCCAGCTTACGGCCTGCGAAATCCTGGATAAGTATAGCCTGAAAGTTGTGGAAGAAGCCATTGAAAGGGATATAACCGGCATTGAGGCCATGCTGATCATTGAGTCGGATGGGGTCAGGGAGACCGTCGTCAGAGACATGGAAAAGATCGGCGAAATATGCAAAAGACATGGCGTAAAGGAATTCACGTGGTCGGATGACCCAGCCAAGGCCGGTGAGATCATGGAGGCCCGCGGGAAACTGGTCCCGACACTCTCGAGGATCAAGCCGGGGAACAGGCTGGTTGCCATATCAGAGGATCTGGGCATCCCCCCCACAAAAATCCCGGAAGTGATCAAGAGGGCACAGCAGATATCAGAAAAATACGGGCTGCTTCTGACGACCTTTGGTCATATCGGAGACGGGAATGTCCATACCACCCTTGTCACAGATATGAGAAGCAAGTCTGAATGGGAGAGACTCAGACCGGCGGCTGACGAATTGGCCGAACTTGCCATTGAGATGGGTGGGACGATCACGGCTGAGCACGGTACCGGTCTTGCCAGGAATCCCTATATAGAAAGACAATTAGGCCCGGCCCTGGACGTCATGCGGTCCATAAAGAAAGCCCTTGATCCCAATAATATCCTTAACCCGGGCAAAATGGGGCTCGAAAAGAAGAAATATGACATCTACGACTACTTTGCCTTTCAGCCCCTCCTTGATCATCCTGAAGGAGTCAATTCCTATGGAGAAGAAATTGATAACGAACTCCTGGCATGTATCTACTGTGGATTCTGCCGCCTCGGGTGCCCCACCTTCAGCGTTACCCACAGGGAATCCAGAAACGCGCGGGGGAGGAGTGTCCTGGCCTTCAATTTCCTGAACGGCACAGTAGAACCCTCAAGGGAGTTGGCC
The DNA here is from genome assembly GCA_014382905.1 of Desulfobacterales bacterium. GTDB lineage: Bacteria > Desulfobacterota > DSM-4660 > Desulfatiglandales > Desulfatiglandaceae > JACNIU01. The sequence goes on along the minus strand of JACNIU010000201.1, from coordinate 19,141 downwards.
GAGGCCTTTTACAGTTGCACCACCTGTCAGGCCTGCACCTATTTCTGTCCGGCCAAGGTAAAGGTCGATGAGATTGTGGAGGGTGTCCGTGAAAAGCTCTATAAGGGAGGATATACGCCCGAAGCAGTGCTCGGGGTGAGAGACAACATCTTAAAGGCCGGGAACGTGTTTGCGAGTGCCAAAGAGGAAAGGGTCGACATCTATCCTCCTCTCCTCAAACAGAAGGCCGTAGAGGGGACGCTCAAGTCTGAAGCGGAGACACTCCTCTTCATGGGATGTGTGCCGAGCTATCTGGACATGAAGATGATCCCGAGCCTGATAAAGCCGCTGGATGCGGCCGGCGTGGATTATACAACCCTTGCCACTGAGGAGGGGTGTTGCGGCTTTCCCATGTTCCTCATGGGTGCAAGGGAGGACTTCAGGGCCAATGCCGAAAAGCTCATTAAAAAAATTAAGGCCACGGGGGCCAATGAGCTCGTGACCCCCTGCGCCGGGTGTTATAAGACTTTCAAGAAACTCTATCCTGAAATCGGCGATCTCGGGCTGGAAGTCTACCATTCGGTCCATTACCTGGATAAGCTGATCAATGAGGGTCGCATAAAGCTCAAGGGAGACTTAGGCAAGAAGGTTACCTATCACGACCCCTGCGACCTTGGGCGGGCATTTAAGATCTTTGAGGAGCCCCGGAATATTATCAAAAACATCCCTGGTGTCGAGTATGTGGAGATGGCACGGAACCGGCTCCAGGCACGATGCTGCGGCGCCGGCGGTGGTGTGCAGGCCAACAACCCGGATATGGCCGTCGCCATGGGGGCCGAAAGGGTCAGGGATGCCTTGGCCGTGGGCGCCGAAATCATCGTCTCCGGTTGTGCGGCATGTAAGGACAACCTGAGAAAAGGGGCCAAGGCCATACCGAAAGATGAGAGAGGGAAGATAAAGGTGATGGACATCACTGAGCTGATAGCGAAACAGATTGATGATTGAGGCTGGATGCTGGATACTGGATACTGGATACTGGATGCTGGATGCTGGATGCTGGATACTGGATGCTTGATACTGGATGCTTGATACTGGATGGGGGGATGATGTGCTTTGCCGTCATTCAGTAGTCATTCAGTAGTCATTCGATTGTCATTCGGTTGTTCACCGGCCACTGCCCACTGGATTTTGGACTTTGGACTGGGAAACCCTGGTTTTTCAATCATCAATCAACAATCAACAATCCTTAAGTGGGGAATGACATGACGGAAGAAAAGAAAACCACAAGAAAAGAGATAGCGGCAGGTAAGACATTGAAAAACATTATGGCTGACTATTTCCATGAAATGGATGAGGCGGCAAAAACCGGCTCCAAAAAAATCGCCTGGTGCAGCAGTGTCGGCCCTGCAGAGCTCTTGAGGGGTATGGGTTTTCTGGTCTTTTATCCGGAAAACCACGGCGCCATGTTAGGGGCCACACGGATGGCCACAGACCTTATACCTTATGCCAATGCACTCGGTTATTCCCCCGACATCTGTTCGTACCTAACATGCGATGTCGGCTCCTATCTTCAGAAAAAGACCCCCCTAACCATGGCGTATAAGATTGACTCGGTTCCCAAACCGGATGTGCTTGTTTTCAACACCAACCAGTGCAGGGACGTGCAGGACTGGTTTGCCTGGTACTCAAGGGAACTCAATGTACCGCTTGTCGGGGTGCATACCCATAGAGACATCGGTAATATCGGAGCGCATCAGATAAAGGATATTGCCTCACAGATAGAGGAACTGGTGCCCCAGTTGGAGGCGGTGAGCGGCGAGAAGTTCGACATGGACCGGTTCAAGGAGGCCGTTGGCTATTCGAGGCGTACCTCCGAGCTCTGGAGGGCCTGTCTTGAGGCCGCGGCGGCGATCCCCTCTCCGTGGACCTTTTTTGACGCAACCATCCACATGGCCCCAGCCGTGGTGGCACGGGGCACCGAGGAAGGTGTTGAATACTATGAACTGCTCCTGCCCGAACTCGAACAAAGGGTCAGGGATGGCGTGGCCGCTGTGGAAGGTGAAAAGCACCGGCTTTATTGGGAAGGGATGCCAATCTGGGGCAAGCTAAGAGCCCTCTCTGAACAGTTTGCATCTTTAAAGACTTGTGTGGTCGCTTCCACCTACTGCAATAGCTGGATATACGACCAGCTTGATCCGGCAGACCCGTTTGAAAGCATGGCCGTGGCCTATACAGAGCTTTTTATCGTCAGGGATGAACCCCACAAAGAGGCATACATTACGGATTGTTATGAAAAGTTCAAATTCGACGGTATCCTCTTTCACGATGCCAAGACCTGTCCCAATAACTCCAATAACCGTTACGGCATGCCGGAGCGGTTGAGTCAGAAATTGGGCATTCCGGTCCTCACCATCAACGGGGACCTGTGCGATTTAAGGTGTTATTCCGAGGAACAGGCCAAGACCAATATCGAGGCCTTTATAGAGCAGTTGGAGGAGGGGTAGAAGCGCAAGGCGTGAGGCGCAAGGCGTGAGGCGTTAGGGTCCGATGAGCGCGGGCTCTAGCCAGGGCCAGTCTGATCAAGGCAGAAACTTCTCACACGAGGTTTCAGTGTTCAGATTTCGGGTGTCAGAGTTGACCAGCGCCCAGTACCGATAACCGATAACCAAATGATGTTTCATATGATGCATGTGATGGTATAGTATGACCGACTCACAACCCGCAACCCGGAACCCGCTCTTCGCGGGTGTTGATGTTGGGGCGTCTCGTACCAAGGTCGCCATCCTCGATTCGGAAAAGCGGTTGATCGGCCATGCCGTGCAGAAGTCGGGGACAGATTTCACTAAAATAGCCGAAATATGCCTTAAATCGTCCCTGCAAATGGCCCGCGCATCGACGGAAGATGTGGTAAACTGCATTTCCACAGGGTACGGGAGAAAAAATGTCCTTTTCAGTAAGGCAACAAAGACAGAGATAGGGTGCCATGCCAAAGGCTGCTATCACTATTTTCCCATGGCCATGACCATTATTGATATCGGGGGCCAGGACAACAAGGTTATTAAGGTAGACGACCAGGGCCGGCGCATCAGTTTCAAGATGAACAGGAAGTGTGCTGCCGGGACCGGCGCCTTCTTAGAAGAGATGTCCACCCGTCTGGACATACCCCTGGAAAAGATGGATTCGTTGGCCCGGGAATCCGAAGAAATGGTGGAGTTAGGGAGCTATTGCACTGTTTTTTCAGGAACCGAGGTATTGGAGAAGATCAGGGAGGGAAAAAAGATAGCAGACATTGTGAAAGGGCTGTTTTTTTCGGTGATCAAGAGGGTCCTCGAGATGAATTCACTTACTGACCGGGTAGCAATGACAGGCGGGGTCGTGGAGCACAACCCGGTCTTAGTAAGTATGGTAGAAGAGATTACCGCCCGCAAGATCCTGGTCCCTGAACACCCGCAGTTGACCGGCGCTGTCGGAGCTGCCCTCTTCGCCATGGAAGAGGGGAGAGATAGAAGTGACTAAAGCGTTACGAAAGGACAAAAAATAAAAGATAAGGGGAGGATTTCATAATGAATACGAGCAAATGGATGCATGCAGGGACCATGGTGAAAATGAATGCCATCAACTATCCTGACAAGTTGGGCTGGCAGGACAAGAACCGGGAATTCAGTTTTAAGGAATGGAACGAACGGTCCTGCCGCCTGGCAAACGGCCTCAGGGACATGGGGGTGGGCCAAAAGGATACCTTTGCTGTGCTGGCATACAACCGGGGCGAGTGGATGGACATCTATGCCGGCTGCGCTAAGGGTGGGCAGATCGTTGTTCCCATCATGTTCAGATTGGCGGGGCCTGACATACAATACATTGCCAACCATTCAGAATGTAAGGCCATGGTAGTGGAGGCCCCTTTTGTGGAATTAATAGACAGTATTAAGGACAAACTGCCGATTCCCGAAGGCAACTATATCTATTTAGGGGACGGACCCGTGCCGGGCGGATATGTCGGTTATGAAGACTGGCTCTCCAAGTCCTCACCTGATGAGCCTGCTGTCATGGTAGATTCTGCGGATATCTGGGTCATCATGTACACTTCGGGGACTACGGGACGACCCAAAGGGGTCATGAGGACCCATGAAAGCACCGCGGCCCAGTACTATCTGAACGATATTAATATGGGCGTCAGACCTACTGACAAAGTCATGCTGGTCATGCCCATGTGCCACATCAATTCCATATTCTACTCATTTGCATATACCCTGGTGTCAGCGCCGGTGTTCGTTTACAACATGGTCAGTTTTGATCCCAAGGACCTGCTGACGACCATCGACACATACAAGATCACATTCACATCACTGGTCCCCACCCATTATATTATGCTGTTGACCCTTCCGGATGATATCAAAAACAATATTGACGTGTCATCGATCCGGCAATTGCTCATTTCTTCGGCACCTGCCAGAAAAGACCTGAAACTGGCCATCATCGAATATTTCAAAAATGCCGAGCTCTGGGAGGCATACGGGAGCACGGAAGGAGGGCTTGTCACACTCCTGAGACCCGAGGATCAGTTCAAGAAATTAGGGTCCATCGGCAAAGAGATATTCGGAACCGACCGGATCAGAATCCTCGACGAGGAAAGGAATGAGGTCCCGGATGGTGAAGTGGGAGAACTCTTTTACCGGACCCCCATGCTTTTTAAAGAATACTTGAAAGAACCTGAAAAGTCCAAAGAGGCATTTGATGGCGAATGGTCTTCTGCAGGTGACATGGTGAAGCGCGACGAAGACGGGTATTATACCCTCGTTGACAGGAAGGCCAACATGATTATCACGGGCGGAGAGAATGTCTACCCGTCAGAGGTTGAAAGTGCCGTAGGGGCGCATGAGGCGGTCAAAGACATCGCCGTCATCGGCATACCTGACGACAAGTGGGGGGAGGCCATCAAGGCAGTGGTTGTGCTGCATGAGGGCTATGAAGCGAGCAAGGAAACGGCCAAGGATATTATGGAGTTTACACGTGGGAAGATCGCCGGATTCAAGCGGCCCAAGAGCGTCGATTTTGTTAAAGACGAAGAGATGCCCCGGACGCCCACCGGAAAGATCCTTCACCGGATACTCAGGGAGAAATATGGAAAATGGAGTGATTAGAGCGGGTTACGAGTTGGGAGTTACGAGTTGGGAGTTACGAGTTGGGAGTTGGGAGTTGCGGGTCTTTGGATTGATGATTGTTGATTGAAGGGCCAAGGGCGCCAAGTTACAGGCTGCGGGTTACGGGTTTGAAACCTGAAACTTGAAACTGGATACTGGATGACTGAATGGGAAATGTCCGGCATCGAAAGAACAGCAAACATCATCTTTCGTCAGGTTCGTCATTTTAGGCACTTTAGGCATTTTAGCTCATTTTAGGCACTTTGCAGGTTTATCCTGGGTAGGCATTTCTTTTTTAATCTTAATTTAACTGGAGGAAAACCGAAATGTTGACAAAGGCTTTTGTACCTTACAAGGGGTATTATTCGACGCCATTTTCCCGGTGGCAGGGAAGCATGGCCAATGAAAACGCGATCGTTTTAGCCGGAGACACATCCAAGAAATGGTTGGCGGCGAAGAACTGGGACCCCGCCATATTCGATTATCTGATTCTTGGGATGACAATCAGCCAGCCTCATCAGTTTTATTCAAGTCCCTGGGCCGCTGCCCTGATCGGCGCTGGTTCAATACCTGGGGTAGCTCTTAGTCAGGCCTGCACCACTTCCACCACCTGTATCTACCAGGCCGCCATGGGAGTAGAAACCGGGCTCTACAACGCATGCTATACCCTCATGGCCGACAGGTGCTCAAACGGCCCCCACACCATCTGGCCGAACCCCATGGGTCCGGGCGGTGAAGTGATCTCGGAAAACTGGCTGATGGATAATTTCAGGGGTGATCCTAACGTGGGCCTGCAGATGATCGAGACCGCGGAAAACGTGGCCAAGGAAGGGAACATCACAAAGGAGCAATGCGATGAATTGACCCTGAGGCGTTACGAACAATACCTGGATTCGCTTGCAGATGACAGGGCATTTCAGAAGCGATACATGTTCCCCGCAGAAGTCAAGTTATCAAGAAAGAAGACCCAGTTAGTAGAAGAGGATGAAGGGGTGTCTCCGTGCACGGAAGAAGGACTGGCCCGGCTTAAACCGGTTATCCCGGGCGGCGTCCTCTCTTTTGGGGCACAGACCTTCCCAGCGGACGGCAACTGTGCGCTGGCGGTCACCACCGGGGAAAAGGCCAAGGAATTGAGCGCAGACCCCTCTATTCCGATACAGATCCTATCCTACGGCTTTTCAAGGACCAAACCGGGTTACATGGCGGCAGCCCCTGTTCCCGCTACCAGGATGGCCCTTCAACACGCCGGCCTCAAGATAGGGGACATGAAAATAATAAAGACCCATAACCCCTTTGTTGTAAACGATCTCTATTTTGCACAGCAGATGGGAGTCGATGCGGCAGGGACCGACGCCCTCGGGTTTAACAACTACGGCTGCTCCTTGATATACGGGCATCCCCAGGGACCAACAGCGGGTCGTAACATCATTGAAGGGATCGAGGAAATCGCCATAAAAGGGGGCGGTTATTTTCTCTGGACAGGGTGTGCGGCCGGAGATACCGGCGGGGCCATTATCTTCAAGGTGGGCTGATCCTGTCAAATCATTATTGACCATAGCGGTTGTACCTGCTAAAAAGAGACCATTCTGATGCATACGGAATGGTCTTTTTTTGTGCCCAATACCGGTAGGCGCAGCAGTCCGAGACCTTTGAAAAATGCTCAATTTTGTTCGAGTTCAAGGAAAGCGAATATTTTAACCACAGGAATACATTGAGTATTTCGAGGGTTAAAATTTGAGCCTGACGCAGAAATCGGGCAAAAGGGGGCGTTCTGCAAAAGTATCAGTCCATCCGTGCAGACAAAACCCTTATTCCTTTGAACAGCATCATATTTCTGGCTGATAAAGGGAAGAAGTGAGATCTTTGAAAAATGTTCAATTTCGTTCATGATCACGGCGCGCGAGGATTAAAACCGGATCGCAACACAGAGATTGGGCGAAAGGGGTGTTTTTTAAAGGTCTTGAAGTGAGAACATGGATGTAGTCATTCTATTGCTTGCCAGCCTGATCGGTCTTTACATGGCGGCCAATATCGGGGCCAACGACCTTGCAAATGCAATGGGGACCTCCGTGGGTTCCGGGGCCATTACCCTGAAACAGGCAGTACTGATATCGATCATTGCCAATACCCTTGGGGCCGTGCTGGCTGGGGGATATGTCACCAATACGATCAGTAAAGGATTGATCGATCCTGCCCTGCTGGCCAATGACCCAAATAAGTTGATGATCGGGATGTTTGTGGCCCTCATCTCTGCCGGCATCTGTGTGCACCTGGCCACCCTTTATGGGTTGCCCGTCTCCACCACCCACGCCATTGTGGGGGCCGTGGTGGGTTTCGGCATCGTCAGTGTGGGCGCCAGCGCCGTCACCTGGAGCAAGGTCCTTTCCATTGCCGCAAGCTGGGTGATATCACCGGCCGCGGGGGCTGTGATTGCAGGAGGCATGTACTACTTTTCTGAAAAAAAGATCCTGTCTGCGGATGATCCGCTGAAGCAGGCAGAACGATATGCGCCTTTCCTGATCTTTTTCGTTTTCCTGGTGCTCATCCTGTCGCTCATTTTCAAGGGTTTAAAGAATCTTCACATTGAGATCGGTTTCTTCTACATCCTATTGTTGACGATTCCGTGCGCTGCGGCCGCCGGGGGACTTGGCCGGTTTTGGGTCCGCCGGCAGATGGGCACTGAACATCAGGTGCGAGCAACACAGGCGGGATATTCCCCTGTGAATCGGCTTTTTGCCCAGCTCCAGATACTAACGGCATGTTATGTGGCTTTTGCCCACGGGGCCAATGATGTGGCCAATGCCATCGGTCCCCTTGCGGCCATCTTTTCAGTGGTCAAGACCAAAACCGTGGCCCTCAGCGTAGAGGTGCCCTTCTGGATGCTCTTTATAGGCGGCATTGCGGTTGGAGGCGGGCTGCTGGCCTTCGGCACCCGGGTCATGGAAACCATAGGCAAAAACATTACCGAGATCACACCGGTGCGTGGATTCTGCGCCGAATTTGGGGCTGCCACTACCATCCTAATCTGCTCACGGCTCGGTTTTCCCATATCCACCACGCATGTACTGGTAGGTTCTGTGGTGGGCGTGGGAATCATGCGCGGGATGGGGACTCTTGATCTAAGGATTCTCAAGAATATCGGCCTCTCATGGATCGTGACCCTTCCGTTTACGATCCTTCTGTCCATGTTCTTGTATAAGATATTTTCTTTGCTTTTGTTATAAACCCTATTGGCTGAAAGGGGGAAACCATGCGCCTTTTACTCAGCTCATTGTTCCTTAAATCTCCTTTTGAAGACCTGCAGCGACACGCCGACAAGGCAAAGGAATGCGCTCAGCTTTTCAGGGAGGCCGCAATCTGCCATGTTGAAGAGAAATACAACGACTTTGCCGCGTTGACCGATCGGGTGGCAAAGCTGGAGAGCGAGGCCGATGCCATCAAACGAAACATCCGGAATCACCTGCCCAGGGAAATCCTGATGCCAGTAGATAAGTTCCAATTCCTTCAATACTTAGGGGAACAGGATAAGGTGGTGGATCAAGTGGAAGCGGCCCTCTACTGGCTTTCCTTTCGGCCAAGGGGCTTTCCAAAGGCGGTGGCGCCGGATTTTCTGCATCTGGTGGAATCCGTCGTTCCGCCCATTGAGAAATTAGCGGAACTGGTGCGGATGGCAAGGGAGTTCTTCCGGAGCAAATCGGGCGATCAGAGGAAGAAGATGAAAACCCTGATTCAGGATATCCGCCAGCATGAAAAAGAGGCCGATCTTCTGGAACAGGAACTGAAGGGAATGGTGTTTCGATCCATTCAGGATGCTTTGGTGGTGTTTCATACAGTGCATCTGGTGGAAATCGTGGGCGATATCGCCGATCACGCGCAGAATGCCTCGGATCGCATGCGGGCCATGATTGCCAAATGATCAGGGATGGAAAAAAGCCACGAGATCATTGCGTCCGGTGCGGAGAGTGCTGCCCTTGCCTGCTGGGATGAAAGCGAATTCATGAGGGTTTATGCCAAACCCAGGGCAGAGAGAAAGGACATCATCCGCGACAGGAACCTCTTGCGCCTCATTGACGAACACGAAAAGAGATGCGCATACGCTGAACTTGACAGTCATGCGAGGCAGATCGAGAAGCATGGCGAAAAGGCGGTTGAGAGAATCCTTGAAATCTTGAAGTTTGATCACGACATCAGGTCGTTGATTCTGGAGAAATTAGGGATTGACTCCGATGAAATGGATCTTGCCCTTGGCCGGCCCCTCACGAAGACCATCGGGATGTTTGGTCTGAAGGTCGTCCGGGAACCGGATGGATCATTTTTCCTGACCATGCTCGATTCTCCCTCCTGAACCTCTGAGCCCACCCCCTCAGGTCTTTTTGTTAAACAGCGTGAACCCTATTTATTTTACGGCAGCCCTCTCCTCACATGTGGAGCCTCTCAAATCGGCTGTTCATCAGCTTGAAGTATTTATCCTTCATTTCCCGAGAGAGAAAGCTGACGGATATCATACGAAGCCAATCTGTCTTTACCTTTTTGAACCCTTCAACGGTTTGGCCAACAATTTTTTCCGTCAGCCCCAGCCGCTCCCTGCCGAAGTACTCAATGAGGTCCTCTGAACTCAACTTGCGCTTCTTCCCGTTAATGGGAAGAGCGATTTCTTCTTTGGCGTCAAGGATGATTGAAGTGTTTACGAGGTCGTATGCAGGGGACAGCTCCACCTTCGGGTCCCGACGGATGAGGGAATAGTTTTTCAGGTGACAGTCCTCGTTGCCTGTCAAAAAACTGAAAAGCGTCCGGCTAAAGAGCCTGGATTTCTCGATCAGGGGGAAGGTGCAGAACGTCTCGATGATATGGGCAACCTGCTCCATGGATGAATGATATTTTGTCTCCCTGTCCTGCCCGGAAAGCTGGGCAAAGTCTTCAACCGCCACTTTTCCCTCACGACCCACCCGATCGAATCGCTTCACAAAGTAGGTCATGGACCCATCTTTAGAATAAACCAGACCATGTAATGGTACCGCTATCCCAATGATCGCGGCTAACCGCATGGTCAGATCTTCGTTCTCGGGAACCTGGAAATAAGCAGGGACCTGGGGCTTTAGTATGTAACGGCCGCCCCTGTCCACGATCTCAAACCCACCCTTTTTAGGGCTGAGAACGGCGCTCAGCTTTGGCTGAACCCCCTGGATAGACATCTTATCCGCCCTTGCCGCCGCCTCTTTGATCTGTTCTTCTGCAGAATATGGCAGGTCACTCAGGCATGTAAGATTTCGGGAGAGCCGTTTGAGCCCCTTCCGAGAGTATTTAGAATCTCCGCATGCCTCGTATGTAATAGGACAGTAGTTCACTCGAATATCTCCGTGGCCGTTGTGGACCCGACCAGATCTCCGCCCACGGAAACCAACTGACCAAAGCAGTCATGCCGGTCGATCTTAAGCTTCTTAAGGAGACTCTCCAACATCATCCCCTCGGGAAGCAGTCCGTCAAAAAAAGGAGGGAAGCGATCAAATTCGAACACCTTCTCTTCGACCGGCAGGGTCAGGGAGATCGGCGGACCGTTGTATCGTGCGTGATATCTGAAACGGTATACCCTGCCTGGCTCAATTTCTTCGAGAATACCGGCAGGAACGCCTTGCATCGTAATTTCAGCTTTCCTCATGCGTACGCTCCATTAAGGGGCTTTCAAAGTTTATCTTTATATTCAATGCTGTTAAGACCTTTTTAAGGGTTGAAAAGCCGATGGTCTCCTTTCCATGTTCAATGTCAAAAATTACGGTCTTTCCCACACCGGCCATGTCTGCCATCTGTTTTCGACTCAACCCGCTTTGTTTCCTGTGAAAACGGACGATTTCCCCTATTGGCTTTTCCATGCCTTCACTTTGCCCCGCTATAACGGTAAAAAATAGTTTTTTTAGACACACTACACCTGTCTGAATTTTATTTCAACACATATTTGCCGTTATAGTGGTAATTCTCTTTGAAATTCGCCAAAAACTCTAAGAACAGAGATCGTCAAATAGTTAAGTGGTTGAGTCGTTGAGTTGGAGAATAAGTATGTGAAATCAACATATTAGACTTTCAACTCTATCATGTGTCCAATTTCTGGGTAAATGACATGAATTCAAATAATAATAACGACTTAACCACTCAACTACTCAACCACTTAACGAGGTCTGAAGAAGGAGCAAATAAAACGAGATCATACCGTTATAGCGGTAACAATAGGGATTCAGGATTCCCCGCCCAAACCCCAAACCTTTGAACCACTGAACTCAGCCCGGATATACAAGCCAACAAAAAAGGAGGCCCAAATTCTCGGGACCTCCTTTTTTCATGTTCAACTTTATCTGCTTAGAAAAGTCCGCTCACCTTTCCTGTCTCAACATCCACATCTACACGCCTGAAGGCAGGATTGGAACCGGTGCCGGGCATCAAGCTGATGGTCCCCGCACACGGGCAGAGGAACTTGGCGCCGGAATAGATCAGCACGTCACGGATGGGCAGGGTCCATCCCTTGGGAACGCCCTTGATTACAGGATCGTGGGTAAGGCTGAGGTGAGTTTTGACCATCATGGTGGCAAAATCGGCATATTTGGGATCATTCTCGAGCATCTTGGCCTTGGCCTCTGCCTCGGGGCTCCAGGAAACGCCGTCCGCACCGTAGACCTCTTTGGCGATCATGGCGACCCGGTCGCGCAGCTTCATCTCCAGGGGATAGAGGAACTTGAAATCGTTTTTCTCGTTGCAGGCGTCGATCACGGCATCGGCAAATTCCAGGGCGCCATCTCCGCCTAACTCCCAGTGTTTGGATTCTGCACAGCGGGCCCCGGCTGCCTCTGCGATCTTCCGTACAACCGCACATTCGGCATCCGTATCCGTATAGAAACGGTTGATGCAGACAACCGGGTTGATGCCGGCCTTGCGGATGGTGTTGATGTGGTGGACCATGTTTTCACAGCCCTTTTCCACCAGTTCCAGATTCTCTTTGGTGTATGCATCTGGCAGGGCAATGCCGGGTACGACCTTGGGGCCGCCACCGTGCATCTTGAGGGCGCGGATAGTGGTTGTCAACACAGATACATGAGGTTTCAGACCGCTGAAACGGCACTTCACGTTCCAGAATTTTTCGAAGCCGATGTCTGCGGCAAATCCACTCTCGGTGACATGGTAGTCAAAAAGCTTCAGGCCCACCCTGTCTGCGATAATGGAAGACTGACCCACGGCGATGTTGGCAAATGGGCCTGCATGCACCATGCAGGGATTGTATTCGGCGGTGCACATCATAGTGGGATTGATGGTGTTTCGCATGAACGCGGTCATGGCATTCCCGACCTCTAAATCGCCGGTGGTTACCGGGTTGCCGCTCTTGTCAAAGGCCACCGTGATTGCGTTCAGGCGCTGCTTCAGGTCCGCCAGATCTTTGATAACGGCAAGGATGGCCATACACTCGGAACCCACGGCAATCCCGAACTTGGACTGCATGGTAAACCCATCCATACGCCCCCCCAAACCGATGACAATATTTCTGAGGGTCTGGGCGCAGAAGTCCATGATCCAGCCTAACTCAACGCGGGTGGGATCGATATCGAGACGACGCATACCTGTCAGCCTCTTAAGCTGCTCATCATTATAGTTGCGCTCATGCTGCATACGGGAAGTCATGGCGACCATGGCCAGATTGTGTGCGTTCATAATATCATTGATATCACCTGTCAGGCCGAGAGAGAATTCGGTCATGGGGATCAGAAGGGAGTTTCCGCCACCGGCCGCAGTTCCCTTGACATTCATGGTGGGGCCGCCGGAAGGCTGTCTCAGGGCGCCGCCAACACTTACGCCGCGCTTGCCCAGGCCTTCCATCAGGCCGCATGAGGTGGTGCTTTTACCTTCACCGAGGGGCGTCGGGGTGATTGCCGTAACCTCAATGTATTTCCCGTCCGGTTTGTCCTGCAATCTGTCGATGATTTTCAGGAAATCAAGTTTGGCCAGCCTGCCCATGGGCAGGATCTCATCTTTTTCAAGACCCAGCTTTTCTCTCCATTCATCTGGCGTCGGCATGTTTTTTTCCGCTGCTTCGGAAATCTGCCAGTCAGCCATTTTTACCGCATTGTAAGCCATTTTTTTATCCTCCTTATCAAATGATGTTTTTTGGTTCGGGAATATCGTCCTCACCATTTCAATATACAAACAGCCGGTTTTCAGGCGGTGTTTTGAAGAAATCTTTGCCTATCATAAAAAAAAAGGGTCGTCAAGCTATCTTGTGAAATTTCGAACTTTCACTTGAACGAAAGGCGACTTCAGCGTATTATCACGCCAAATGGAAGACCGTCTCAGCGGGACTTAGCTTCCAACTTGACGACTCCATCAGTCAACTATTGATGAAGCCGCAAAAAGGCGCAAAATTCACAAAAATTGAAAACGGCATGTAACAAAATTAAGCGATTACAAACACAAAAAATTTGGCTCCTGACTTTTTACGAGACCATCACCTATTTGACGACCTTTGAATGAAGACGATTCGACAGCAACTCATCGACATCTTGAGTGAAACGAAGATGAACGCCATCGATCTTTCCCAGGATGTGGGAATCGGAGAAAAGGAGGTCTATGCGCATCTCCCCCATATTGCACGCTCCGTGGCCTCACAGGGAAAGGAGCTCGTCATCGAACCTGCCCGGTGCCTCAAATGCGGGTATGTTTTTGAAGGGCGGAAACGTTTTACCCGGCCGGGTCGCTGCCCGCGATGCAGAGAAACACACATTCAAAAGCCTGGATATCGGATCAGGTGATTGAGGTCTGTGAAAGCGTTGACATCTGTGTTCGCAAGATTGATATGACTACCAGGGTTTGACACCAAACAGGAGTAGTGGAGTAGTGGAGTAATGGAAAAACATGGACCATGTTTGGATCTGGGGGCCACAATGTTCTTGGCCCCTGATCCTGTATTCGGTTGTTTTCCTGGTGTTTTTCAATCGACAATCGCCAATAGTCAATCTTCAATCCTATAACCATTTAACCGGCTTTCCATTCAGGAGGCATTGTTATGTCAGGAAATCAGAATTTAGGTTTTATCGGCGCAGGGAATATGGCAACGGCACTTGTTAAGGGGCTTATTGAAAGCGGTGTTTACGATCGCCAACACCTGCTGGCCGCCGACAAGGACAAAGAAGCGCTTAAGAGGGTATCAGGCAATTTTGGTATAAAATGCCACGAATCCAATCTCCAGGTAACGTCCGAGAGCGCGATTGTGGTGCTCTCGGTAAAGCCGCAAAACATGAGAGAGGTCCTGGAGGAGATAAAGGGGGAGATCAGAGATGATCATTTGATCATTTCCATCGCCGCCGGGATCCCTCTCAGGATGATTCACGAAATAGTGAGACGGGATATCCCCCTTATCCGGGTCATGCCCAACACCCCGGCCCTTGTTCAGAAGGGGGTCAGCGCACTGGCGGGCGGGGCTTTGGCGACAGGAGAGCATATGGCAATGGCCGGGAAAATCTTTGGGGCCGTTGGAGATACGGTAGAAGTGGAAGAGAGGATGATGGACGCTGTAACCGCCCTTTCCGGAAGCGGTCCGGGCTATGTCTTCAGGATCATGGAGTGCATGGTCGAGGCAGGGATTGCCGTGGGTCTGGAAAAAGAGACCGCCCTCAGCCTTGTGATCGGGACCTTCTTAGGTGCAGCCCATTTGGCAAAGGCGTCTGATGATTCCCTCTCTGAATTGCGTCAGAAAGTAACATCCCCGGGCGGGACAACCGCAGCAGGTCTGGCGGTGTTTGACGAAAAAGGGTTAAAAAAGATGACGATTGATGCCATTGACGCTGCATGCAAGCGGTCCCTGGAATTGGGGAAGAATTACTGAAAATCGTGTAACACCCGGTAGCCCTCCTTTTCGTGGCAGCATCCATTCCTTTCTTATCCTTGGGACCATGAGGGTCTCTTTCCCAAAGGACGTAACAAAAATTATCCAGAGCGTATAGAACGCCCCTTTGACCTTCAATACAGATTCCGGGCAGGCAGAGGCGATGTCCGTTTAAATAAATACCTTTTTCTGGGGCTGTCCAGTGACGAATTCTAAGGCCTCGCTGCCGTTCCTGTGAAACGATCCCCTTATTTACGTCCTTTGGGAAAGAGACCCTCATGGTCCAACAATTTGTTTCAAACGACTAAAGTGTTACCTAATTTCCAGTTTCTCATATATCAAGGGACAAAGCCCTTAATGTCAACCCAGAGATGATCTTTGGTTGACAATCAGATAAAGCGATGTTATCAGATCGCATATTCGCTTGCCCATCAATCATCATAAGAATCCGAATATGAACACAAAGGATAGATCGTTAGCATATCTGAAAGCGGAAAAAGGAAGCTATGTTTCCGGGGAAGCTTTGAGTCGTAGAATCGGTATTACACGATCCGCCATATGGAAAAATATCAGCAAACTGAGAGAAGAGGGCTATGCCATAGAATCCTCTCCCAGAAAAGGGTATCTCCTCTCGAGGGTTTCTGAAATGCTTTTGCCCGTTGAGATCCGGGAGGGACTTGCCACTGAGGTTTTTGGCAGGGGAGATATCATCCATTTCACCGAAACTGACTCGACCAATGAGAGGGCAAAGGAATTAGCCATTAACGGCGCTCCCGAGGGGACCCTAATTGTGTCAGAAAAGCAGACAGCCGGGAGGGGGAGAAAGGGAAGGACCTGGTTTTCCCCGTCAGGGGCCGGGATTTATACCTCCCTCATCCTGAGGCCTGAAATGCCCCCAAGTGAGGCCCCGAGAATAACCTTCGTGACCGCGGTTTCAGCGGCCGAGACACTCCTTCACCTGACGCCGTTAGAGGCCCGTATCAAATGGCCCAACGATATCCTCGTCAGGGGGAAAAAGATCGCCGGCATCCTTACTGAAATCAGCACCGAAATGGATGCCATAGATTACGTTGTGGTCGGCCTCGGGATGAATGTCAACATTCCGCATTTTCCTGATGAAATCACAGACACAGCCACCTCCATCCTTATTGAGACAGGAGAGCCGTTTTCCAGGGTAAACATTGTGAGGGAATACCTGAGACGGCAAGAGGAATATTGCCGGATGTTGAGAGTATCCGGCTTTAAGCCGATTCTGACGCGGTGGAAGGAACTGGCAAATATTGTCGGCCGGCAGATTAAGGTGGAGATGATCGACAGGACACATATTGGAGAAGTCGAGGATATTGACCAAGAAGGGGTCCTGATCCTCAAGGACAGGGAGGGGACGTCTCACAGGATATTTTCGGGCGATGTTACATTCATGTGAGGGGAGCGGCGTGAAAAACAAAGGGTTATCCATACGGGGAATGGTCTATGCGTCCATTTTCGGCGCCGTAACCGCAGCAGGGGCCTATATCATGATACCCCTGCCTCCGGTCCCCATAACCCTTCAGACCTTATTCCTCTATGTGGCAGCGGCCCTCTTAGGTGGACGTTTGGGCGCATTGAGCCAGGTGGTGTATCTCCTGGTCGGCCTCATAGGGCTTCCTGTCTTTGCTGGCGGCAAGGCCGGCATGGGGGTCTTACTGGGACCAACAGGAGGATATCTGATCGGGTTCATCGCCGGGGCCTATGTGATCGGCAAACTGGTTGAGACAAAGAGGACCCCCGGGCTTATCTGGATCGTTTTCTCGATGGTATCAGGCACCGCCCTGATTTATCTGTTTGGCGTGTTTCAACTCATGATTATCGCAAATCTCTCTATGAATAAGGCGATCACCGTAGGCGTACTCCCCTTCCTGATCGGAGACGCCCTCAAGATCGTGGTGGCGGCCTTTTTGACTTTGAAGGTCAGGGATAGAATAAGGATTTAGACAAGGAAATTAGAATGATAAGAGTAGAAGACCTGGTCTATCAGTATGAGGTGAAAAGCGAACGGGTTCTCAATGGCATATCCCTTGAGATAGAAGAGGGGGAGTATGTGGGCATCATCGGGCCGAACGGCTGTGGGAAAACCACCCTAATTCGGCATCTTGACGGTCTCTTGTCTCCCACTGAGGGAGACGTATGGGTTGAGGGAATGAACACCAGAGATCCCGCTGCCGTCCAGAAGATCAGACAAATCGTCGGCATGGTATTTCAGAACCCGGACAACCAGATCGTCGGCATGAGCGTTGAAGAAGACGTCGCTTTCGGCCCGGGCAATCTGGGATTACCTCCCCCTGAAATACGAAAAAGGGCCGGGGAATCGCTTGCCATCGTGGGGATGGAAAAACATGCCAGGAGGCCCCCCCATACCCTTTCCAATGGGGAAAAGCAACTTGTAGCCATCGCTGGCGTCTTGGCCATGGAACCTAAGTACATAGTCCTCGACGAACCCACCTCCTATCTCGATCCGTCCGGACGAAAAAGGGTTCTCCGTGTCGTAAGAGAACTCAATGAAAAGGGAATTACCATCATTCATGTGACTCACAACATGGATGAGATTGCTGAAGCGGATGAGATTTTCGTACTCAATGAAGGAAGGATCGTTCTGAGGGAAGAACCGGCAAAGGTGTTTACCAGGGTTGAATGGCTCAGGGGACTTGGCGTGGATATCCCCAAGGTCACCGAGTTGATGTGGCAGTTAAGGCAGATGGGAAAGGATGTCCGCACCAATATCTTTACGATGGAGGACGCCTGTCTTGAGCTCTCAACGTTGATTCGTGCGAGAACGCCTTAAACATTGAATATTGACGATTGACCAATGCCCAATTTCAAGTTTCAGGTTTCAAGTTTCGTATCGCTTTAGCTTCTTGAAACAATCATTTGTTTGTTGCCTGGGACCATGAGGGTCTCTTTCCCAAAGGACGTAAATACGTGGATCGTTTCATAGGAACGGCAGTGAGGCCTTGAAATTCGTCGCTGGACAGCCCCAGAAAAAGGTATTCATTTAAACGGACATCGTCTCTGCCTGCCCGGAATCTGTATTGAACGTCAAGGGGGCGTTCTATACGCTCTGGACTACTTTTGTTACGTCCTTTGGGAAAGAGACCCTCATGGCCCAACGCTTTGTTTCAAACGGCTAAAGTGTTACCAGGTTTCAAGTTTCAGCTTACAGCCTGCGGCACCAACACCTTTAGGCATTTTAGCTCACTTTAGGCACTTCCCATGTATCACATAGGTCAATACGTTCCTGGCGAATCCATCATTCATCGATTGGACCCGAGAGTCAAGATCGGATTTGCTGTTGTGTTGAGCATATTGATCTTGAAGGGAGGGATACTCACCGAGGGAATCGCCAGCGCCTTTTTGCTTGCCCTTGTTCCATGCTCGCGATTGGCCCCTCATCATATGAGAAATGCCCTCAGGCCGGTAATGTTTTTCTTCGTCCTTCTCTTTTTTCTCCATCTTTTTTTTACTGACGGGACACCGATCCCCCCCTTTCCTCCGTGGCATGTGACAGTGACCTATGAGGGCCTTCACAGGGGGGCGATGATTACCTGGCAATTCATGCTCCTCATATTAAGCGCCTCTATCCTCACAATGACCACAACGCCTACCGAACTGGTAAGCGGCATCGAAAGGCTCCTGCGGCCGCTTAAGATCCTTGGCGTCCCGTCACACGATGTTGCCATCATGATATCCATTGCCTTGAGATTTGTCCCTACGTTTCTTGAAGAGATTGACAGGATCAAAGAGGCCCAGATGGCCAGGGGGGCAAATTTCAAGACCGGCCCGCTTGCCCGGAGGGCCAAAGCCACACTGTCGTTATTGATGCCGCTTGTCTTGTGCTCCCTGCGCAGAGCGGATGAGCTTGCGACTGCCATGGAGGCACGCGGATACAGAAGGGGTCCACGGACCTATATGAAGGAACTATCCATGACCCGTGCCGATTACGTAGCCGTGCTGGTGATGATCTTCCTGACAGGTCTTCATTTTCTGTAACAGTTCAGCCACTAAGGCACAAAGGCTCAAAGGAAGGACATGAATTTTAAACCCCTATCAAAAAGAGAAGAATCTATTGCTAAAAAAATTGTAGATGCGGCATATACCGTGCATAAGATATTAGGACCGGGTTTGCTTG